>NZ_JBVIRY010000018.1:0-175952 GCF_055575795.1 Kitasatospora sp. NPDC034023 | reverse complement strand
CACACTCGCGTTGAGCGGCACGGCAACCACCGGAATAGGGCGGCCCCGCGCACTGCGTCCTCGCTAGTGTTATTTCAAAAGGAATCTCCAACCCCAGGAAGTCCTGAGGCCGGGGATGTCAACATATCTGGCGTTGACTTTTGGCACGCTGTTGAGTTCTCAAGGAACGGACGCTTCCTTCGGACCGCCTTCCAGCGGGCCCTCCGGGCTTCGTTCTTTCGTGTTTCAAGCTTATCAGATGTTTTCCGCTCCGTTTTCCGGAGTTTCATTCATCGGATTCGCTTTCCGCTTTGCCGCCCCGGTCTCCCGCGGCGACTCCGGAACTGTACGGGGACGGGCCCGCCACATGCAAATCGCCCCTGCCCGGGGTCCCGGGCAGGGGCGATTCGTTGTTCGAGCACCGTCAGGCGCGGCCCATCTCCTCGGCGATGGCCGCCGCGAAGGCGTCGATGTCAGCCTCCGTGGTGTCGAAGGAACACATCCAGCGCACCTCACCGGTGTGCTCGTTCCAGAAGTAGAAGCGGTAACGCTTCTGCAGCCGCTCGCTCACCTCGCGCGGGAGGATCGCGAACACCGCGTTCGCCTGGACCGGACGCACGACCTCGACGCCGTCGATGTTCCGGACCGCAGCCTCCAGGCGGCTGGCCATCGCGTTGGCGTGGCCGGCGTTGCGCAGGTAGAGGTCGCCGGAGAGCAGGGCCTCGAACTGGACCGACGCGAAGCGCATCTTCGAGGCCAGCTGCATCGAGGTCTTGCGGAGGTACTTGATGTTGCGGACCCGCTCGGGGTTGAGCACCACCACGACCTCGCCGAACAGCAGGCCGTTCTTCGTCCCGCCGAAGGACAGCACGTCGACGCCCACGTCGGTCGTGAAGGCGCGCAGCGGCTGGCCGAGCGAGGCGGCCGCGTTGGCCAGGCGGGAGCCGTCGACATGGACGAGCATGCCCAGCTGGTGGGCGTGCTCGGTGATCGCGCGGATCTCGTCGACGGTGTAGAGGGTGCCGAGCTCGGTGCTCTGGGTGATGGAGACCGCGAGCGGCTGCGCGCGGTGCTCGTCGCCGTAGCCCCAGGCCTGCTGGTCGAGCAGCTCGGGGGTGAGCTTGCCGTCCGGAGTGGGGACGGTGAGCAGCTTGATGCCGCCCATCTTCTCCGGGGCTCCGCCCTCGTCCACGTGGATGTGGGCGCTCTCGGCGCAGACGACCGCGCCCCAGCGCGGGAGCAGCGACTGGAGGGCGACCACGTTGGCGCCGGTGCCGTTGAAAACGGGGTAGGCCTCGGCCTTCTCGCCGAAGTGGCGGCGGAAGACGTCCTGGAGGTGGGCCGTGTAGTCGTCCTCTCCGTAGGCGACCTGGTGGCCACCGTTGGCGAGGGCGACCGCGGCGAGGACCTCCGGGTGCACGCCGGCGTAGTTGTCGCTGGCGAAGCCGCGGACGGCGGGGTCGTGCCGCCGTACCGCGTCCGTACGGGTGAGGTCGGTCATCGGGCTGTCAGCCACAGGTGCTGTCCGTTCAGTTCTGCTGCGGGGCGGTCCCAGAGGCCCGCCAGGTGGTCGGCGAGGTCGGCGGTGTCGGTGAAGCCGGCGAACTTCGCCTCCGGCTTCTCGGCCCGCATTTCGGGGCTGACCAACGCCTTGATCACCAGGATCGCAGCCGCTGCGGTGGGCTCGCCGTCCGGGGAGGTGGTCTCCTTCTTGAAGGAGTCGGCCATGGCGAGGGTCCACGCCTCGGTGGCGGCCTTGGCGGCCGCGTAGGCGGCGCCACCGGCGGTGGGCTTGTGCGCGGCCGAGGCGGAGATCATCGCGTAGCGGCCGGCGGAGCTGCGGACCAGCGCGGGCTGGAAGGCCAGCGAGGTGTGCTGGAGGGTGCGCACGACGGTGTCGTGCAGGAAGTCCCAGTCGTCCAGCCGGCTGTCGAAGAAGGTCTTGCTGCCGCGCCAGCCGCCGACGAGGTGGAAGAGGCCGTCGACGTGGCCGTGCTCGGACTCCAGGTGGTCGGCCCAGTCGTGGACCTCCTGCGGGTCGAGCAGGTCGATGACCTGGCCGCTGACCTTGGCTCCGCGCACTGCCACCCGGGTGGCGTCCAGGGCGGACTCGAGGCGCTGGGCGTCGATGTCGGCACCGATCACGGTGGCGCCGTCGGCGGCGAGGCGGCGCAGCACCGCGCGGCCGGCCGGGCCGCTGGCTCCGGCGACGGCGATGACCTTGTCGGCCAGCGGGGCGTTGGAAGAGGTGGTCACGCTGCTGCTCCCTGGATGCCGTTACCGGTGATGCCGGTGGTGGAGGCGATGACGCCGCTCAGCTTCTTGTTGAGGGCCTCGTAGAACATGCTCAGCGGGAACTCGTCCGGGAGCACGGCGTCGCACAGGGCCTTGTTGAGGGCCTTGCCGTCGGTGATGTCGAGCGGGAGGGACTCGGGGCCCTTCGCCCAGGTGGAGGCGGGGTGCGGGGTGAGGTACTCGGACACCAGCTCGTAGGCGGCGATCCAGTGGGCCGGCTTGGGCCGGTCGATGCCGTCGCGGTACAGCTTCTCGATCTCCGCGCAGAGCCCGTTGGTGACCTGCGGGGCGCGCTCCCAGTCGATCGTGAGGCGGTTGTCCCGCCAGCGCAGCGCGTCGTGCTTGTGCAGGTAGGCGAAGAGGAGCTGGCCGCCGAGGCCGTCGTAGTTGCGCACGCGGTCGCCGCTGACCGGGAAACGGAACATGCGGTCGAAGAGGATCGCGTACTGGACGTCGCGGGCGTGCGGGTTGCCCTCGGCCTCGAGCTGCACCGCCTCCTTGAAGGTGGTGAGGTCGCAGCGGAGCTCTTCCAGGCCGTACATCCAGAACGGGCTGCGCTGCTTGATCATGAAGGGGTCGAACGGCAGGTCGCCGTGGCTGTGGGTGCGGTCGTGGACGAGGTCCCACAGGACGAAGGTCTCCTGCGCGCGCTGCTGGTCCTGGAGCAGGCCCTCGGCGTCGGCCGGGATCTCCAGGCCGAGCTGCTGGACGGCGCTGGTGGAGACGGCGCGGAAGCGGGCGGCCTCGCGGTCACAGAAGATGCCGCCCCAGGTGAAACGTTCCGGCGCCTTGCGCACGGAGACCGTCTCGGGGAAGAGCACGGCGGAGTTGGTGTCGTAGCCGGCCGTGAAGTCGGTGAAGGTGATCGGCACGAACATCGGGTTGTCGAAGCGGGTGCGCTCCAGCTCGGCCAGCCAGTCTGGCCACACGACGCGCAGCAGGACGGCTTCCAGGTTGCGGTTCGGGTTGCCGTTCTGGGTGTACATCGGGAAGACGACCAGGTGCTCCAGGCCGTCCTCGCGCTGGTCGGCGGGCTGGAAGGCGAGCAGCGAGTCCAGGAAGTCGGGCTCGCGGTAGCCGGTGTCGGCCCACTTGGCGAGGTCCGCGTCGATGGCGGCGAGGTACGCGGCGTCGTGCGGGAAGTTCGGGGCGAGCTCCTCGACGGCCGCACGGACGGTGGCGACCAGCGGGTCGACGGTGTGCCGCTGGACGGCGGCCAGGTCGATCGAGCCGTCCTTGGACTGCAGCGGGCGCAGCGCCTCGACAGCCTCCTTCAGACGCAGCCAGGCCGGGTGGCCGGCGAAGGTCGAGACCGGGGCGTCGGCCGCCGCAGCGAGCCTTGGCGAAAGATTCTGCATCGTGGACTCACTTCGACAGGAGTTATTTCAACGGGGACACCATAAGTACGAAAGGTTCTCCCGTTCAAGGGGGTCCGGACCGGCAAAGCTGCGGCGAGCCGCCCCTCAGGCCCGAAAACCTGCGCCGAGAGGCCCGATGTCCGGCATGTGGACGGTGATCTGGATGTTCTGGACAGATGCGCAGGTCTGATGCGAACCTCCCGGCATGCTCCCGGCGGTGATCACGGTGCCCGTAGGCCACGACAGCCCGTTCCGCGCGCCCTCCCGCCGGCACGCCTGCTTCTGCTGTCGCTGCCGCGCGCGCGGTCTCTGCTGTCGCTGTCGCCGCTGTTGTTGATCCGGCCACCGGCCGCTGTCCGGCCGCTGTCGACCCGACTGCTGTCGATCCGGCCCGGGGGGACCGCGGACGTGGGCCCGTACGCCGACCATGCCGTGTGTGTTCCGGCGCCGCCACCGGGGGGAAGTGACCCGCCGGGACCCGGCCCGCCCCGCCGCGCCCCCTCTGTCCCAACCCACCTGTCACTCCCGACCCGTCCCAACCGACACGGTCACTCCCGACCTGTCACTCCCGACCTGTCACTCCCGGTCCTTCCTCTGGAGCCCCGCCATGACCCTCCGCAAGCCGTCCGCCGTACTGTCCCTCGCCGCGCTGGTCGCCGCCGCGGCCACGCTGAGCGCGTGCGCCCCGCAGGACTCGACGTCCGACGCCGCCTCCGGCGCGGCCGGCACGGCGGCGGGCTGCGCACCGGGGGCGCTGGCGACGCGTACGGCCGGGACGCTGACCGTCGGCACCGACAAGCCCGCGTACGACCCCTGGTTCTCCGAGGACAAGCCGGAGAACGGCAAGGGCTTCGAGTCGGCCGTGGCCTACGCGGTGGCGGAGAAGCTGGGCTACCCGAAGGACAAGGTCAGCTGGGTGGTCGCGCCGTTCGGCAAGGCGACCGCGCCGGGCGCCAAGGACTTCGACTTCGACATCAACCAGGTGTCGATCAGCGACGAGCGCAAGCAGGCGGTGGACTTCTCCTCCGGCTACTACGACGTGCGCCAGGCCGTCATCGCGCTGAAGAACTCCAAGGCGGCGGGTGCGAAGAGCATCGCCGACCTCAAGGGCGCCAAGCTCGGCGCGCAGGTCGGCACCACCAGCCTGGACACCATCACCGGCGTCATCAAGCCGAGCAGCCAGCCGGCCGTCTTCGACTCCAACGACCTGGCCAAGGCCGCGCTGAGGAACGGGCAGATCGAGGCCCTGGTGGTGGACCTGCCGACCGCCTTCTACATCACCGGTGCCGAGGTGCCGGAGGCCCAGGTGGTGGGCCAGTTCGAGACGGCCTCACAGGGCGAGCAGTTCGGCCTGGTGCTGGACAAGGGCTCCAAGCTGACCGGCTGCGTGTCGCAGGCGGTGGACGCGCTGCGCTCCGACGGCACGCTGGCGAAGCTGGAGAAGCAGTGGCTCTCCGACGCCGTCTCGGCGCCGGTGCTGAAGTGAGCGCAGACACGAGCCCCAGCGTGGGCGGGGAGACGAGCCCCGGCGTGGGCGGGGACGCGACGGCAACCGGAGCCGCGGCACTCGCGAAGCGCGTGGAAGAAGGGGACGACGGCTACCGCCCGTCCGAGCGGCGCCTCGCGCACGAGGCGTACCGGCGCGCCCGGGCCCGCCGCTCGGCGCTGATCGCCGCCTCGTCGACCCTGGTGACGGCGGCCGCGCTCTACCTGCTGATCGTCAACTCCCCCGGCTGGGAAGTGACTCGGCGAACCTTCTTCAACCTCGGATACGCCCGACAGGCGCTGCCCGAGGTACTGAAGGGGCTGCGGGTGAACCTTGAGCTGATGCTCGGCTGCGGGGTGCTGATCCTGGTGTTCGGCCTGTTGCTCGCGGTACTGCGGACGCTGCGCGGGCCGGTGTTCCTGCCCGTGCGGCTGCTGGCCACCGCGTACGTGGACTTCTTCCTCGGGCTGCCGATGATCATCTGCCTGCTGGTGATGATCACCGGGGTGCCGGCGCTGCGGCTGACCGGGGTGACCACCGATCCGCTCCTGCTGGGCGGGGCGGCGCTGGTCCTGACGTACTCGGCGTACGTGTCGGAGGTGTTCCGCTCCGGCATCGAGTCGGTGCACCCGAGCCAGCGGGCCGCAGCGCGGTCACTGGGGCTGACCAACGCGCAGGCCATGCGGTACGTCGTGCTGCCGCAGGCGGTCCGCCGGGTGGTTCCGCCACTGCTCAACAACCTGGTGAGCCTTCAGAAGGACACCGGGCTGGTCTCGATCGGCGGTGCGATCGACGCGGTGTACGCGGCGAAGATCATCGCGTCCCGGTCCTTCAACTTCACGCCGTACCTGCTCGCGGGGCTGGTGTTCATCGTGCTGACCATTCCGCTGACCCGGTTCGCCGACTGGCTGACCGCGCGGATGAACCGTCGGCAGCTCCAGGGAGGTGCGGTGTGACGGCGGAAGTGCTCCGGCTGGAATCGGTGCGCAAGACCTTCGGCACCCAGGTGGTGCTGCGCGACGTGGACCTCGCCGTGCCCGAGCACTCGGTGACGGCGCTGATCGGGGCCTCCGGCTCCGGGAAGTCCACGCTGATGCGGTGCGTCAACCTGCTGGAGGGCATCGACGACGGCGCGATCTTCCTGGACGGCGAGGAGATCACCGATCCGCGCGCGGACGAGGACGCCGTCCGGCGCCGGATCGGGGTGGTGTTCCAGTCGTACAACCTGTTCCCGCACATGACCGTGCTGGAGAACATCACCCTCGCGCCGCGCCGGGTGCACGGGGTCGCGCGGGCCGAGGCGGAGGCGCGGGCGCTCGAGCTGCTCGACCGGCTCGGGCTGGCAGCCAAGGCGCAAGAGTACCCGGACCGGCTCTCCGGCGGGCAGCAGCAGCGCGTCGCCATCGTGCGGGCGCTGGCCACCGGACCCCGGCTGCTACTCCTGGACGAGATCACCGCGGCGCTGGACCCGGTACTGGTCGGGGAGGTGCTCTCGGTGGTGCGGGACCTCAAGGAACAGGGGATGACGATGGTCCTCTCCACGCACGAGATGGGATTCGCGCGCGAGGTCGCCGACCGGGTCTGCTTCCTGGACGACGGGGTGGTACTCGAACAGGGGCCGCCGGAGCAGGTCTTCGGCGATCCGCGGGAGGAGCGGACCCGGCAGTTCCTCAGCCGGGTGGTCGCCTCGGGGCGGCTCCAGGGCTGAGCCCGGGCGGCGGGCGACCGGTGTGCGGCCAGGGCATTCACCACGACGGGCACCACTGTGCGCCCCCGTACGCGCCCTGTCCGCGCCCGGTCGGCAGCGGTGATCGTGGGGTGGACGACCGTCGCCGCGCACGGGTCGGCGCACAGGTGAACAGATGGACGGGCGAACAGATGACGGGCGGCAGCTGACAGACGACAGCTGACAGCTTTCATCATCTGTTCGCTGACCGCTGTTCGTTGTTCGCCGCCCCGGTCGCCCACCGCCCCGGGAGGCCGCCGTTGCACGGACCCATCCTGGTCAACTGGCTCCTCGCCCTCCTCACCGCAGCGGCCGGCGCCTCCTGCCTGGTCCGCCTGCGACGCTCCCCCTGCGCCCAGGGCGTCCCGGGTGCCCCAGGCGCCGCGTCCGCCGCACACCGCCCACTCGCCCGGGAGTCCGACGCCGCCGAGGCCCTGATGGGGCTCGGCATGGCCGCGATGGCCGTCACCGGCGCCACCGTCCCGGCCGCCGTCTGGGCCGCGCTGTTCGGCGCCCCCGCCGCCGCCTTCCTGCTCGCCGCCGTCCACGCCCCCGCCGGCCGGGCTCACCGGCTGCACCACGCGGTCGGCGCGATCGCCATGACGTACATGGCCGTCGCGATGGCGGTGTCCCCCGGCCACCAGCACCACCACGCGGGCGGCCTGGGCGTCCCGCTGCTCACCGGCGTCCTCCTCCTCTACTTCGGCGGGTACACCGTCTGGGCCGGCAGCCGCCTGCTGCGCACCCCGGCCGGCACCCTCGCGGTCGGCACCGCCGGGCTGCCGCAGGCCTGCCGGCTCACCATGGGCATCGGCATGTTCGCCATGCTGCTGACCATGTGACGCCCCCGTTCGCACACCAAGCCCCGGTCGCGCGCGTGGCGTTGGTCACTGGCCGGTCGAAAGCCGTTCCACCGGGCGTCGCCAGCGCATAGGTTGGCGGGGAGCGCGCTGTCGCGTTCCGTGCGTACTCGGGGAGCCCACGCGATGCCTGCCCTGATCGGCCTGCTGCTGCTCGGACTGCTGCTCTCGACCGTCGCGCCCCGGCTGCTGGCCCGGGCCCGCTGGGCGGAGCGCGAACCGGTGCTGGCACTGCTGGTGTGGCAGTGCCTCGTGGTGGCGGTGCTGCTGTCCTGCGCGCTGGGCCTGCTGCTGGCCGCCTCCGCCGCCCTGCCGGAGCTGCGCGCGCTGGTGTTCTCGGGCGCACCGCACGGTGTGGAGGCCGCGTACGGCCTGCAGGACGCCGAGGGCTGGGGTCGGCTGTGCGCAGCGGTCCTGGCGGCCGGTGGGGTCCAGACGGTGCTGGCGCTCACCCGCGAGGTCCGTACGGCGAAGGCGCTGCGCGACCGCCGGCACGCCCAACTGACGACCCGGGCGCCGGAGTTGCCCGAGTCGATCGAGGCCACTCGGAGCCGTCGTGAGCGGCTGGTGGTGCTGGAGAACGTCCGCCCGGAGGCGTGGTCGCTACCGGGCCCGGACTCCCGCCTGGTGGTCACCACCGGCGCCCTCCAGCAGCTGACCGACCGGGAGCTGGCGGCCGTGCTGAGCCATGAGCGCGGCCACGTCCGGGCCCGGCACCACTGGCTGCAGCAGTTCGCGCAGGCGCTCGCCTCCGGCTTCCCCGGCGTCGGCGTGTTCAGCGCCTTCCGGGACCAGGTCGCGGAGTTGGTCGAGCTGGCGGCCGACGACCGCGCCGCACGGCGGCACGGCCGGCACACCACCGCCCTCGCCCTGGCCGAACTCAACCTGGACCGAGGGGTGTTCGGCTCCTGCCCGCCCGGCCTGGCGCAGTCCCCGAAGCGGGTGGACCGGCTGCTCGCGGGCCGCCCGCGGCTCTCCGTCTCGCACCGGCTGCGGCTCACCGTCGCGGCTCTCGCCGCACCCGCCGCGGTCGTCCTGCTGGCCGTCGCCCCGGGGCTGCACTCGCTCCTCTGAGCCAACCCGGGCCGGACAGAAGGAATGTGACGCAAAGTCAGACAAGCGCGGCCAGGTCAGGCCGACGGGACTTCGCCGGCGTTGCCGAGCTCGCCGCCGAGGGTCAGCTCCAGCACCTCGCGGTGGAGCGGCCTGGCCTGCTCGTAGCGTTCCCGGCCGGCCTCGGTGAGGGTGAGCACGATGCCCCGCCGGTCGCTCTCGCACATCGCCCGGGTGACCAGTCCAGCCTTCTCCAGGCGGGCGATCAGCCGGGAGAGGGCGCTCTGGCTGAGGTGGACGGTGGGCGCCAGCTCGCTCACCCGTAGCGCGTGACCGTCACCGGCGTCGCAGCCC
Source organism: Kitasatospora sp. NPDC034023 (assembly GCF_055575795.1). NCBI lineage: Bacteria > Bacillati > Actinomycetota > Actinomycetes > Kitasatosporales > Streptomycetaceae > Kitasatospora > Kitasatospora sp. NPDC034023. Next base: position 166,841 of record NZ_JBVIRY010000018.1, on the reverse strand, counting down.
TCGACGAGGCGCTCCAGCACCTCGAACTCGCTCATGCCCAGCCCGAACCGGTCGCCCAGCTCGCGGTCGAGCAAGCAGGCGGCCGCAGCGTGCCGGGCCAGCAGCTCGCGCCACTGCGCAACGAGACCGGCCTCCGCCGGGGAGTCGAGTTCAGCCACGCCGCCACCCTAGCACCTGCATCGTCAATTATTGCGTTCACATCTAATTCATTTGCATTGAATGCACGTGCATGTACTGTCCTCCCCATGACCACCGCGACCGTCACGTCACCCGACGCCCCGTCAACCAGCGGCCCGCACTGGACACCCCGCCTCTGGGGCACCCTGATCGTGCTCTGCGCCGCCATGTTCCTGGACGCCCTGGACGTCTCGATGGTGGGCGTCGCCCTTCCGTCCATCGGCTCCGAGCTGCACCTGTCCACCTCCACCCTGCAGTGGGTGGTCTCCGGCTACGTGCTCGGCTACGGCGGCCTGCTGCTGCTCGGCGGCCGCGCCGCCGACCTGCTCGGCCGTCGCCGGGTCTTCCTGGTCGCCCTGGCCGTCTTCGCCGCCGCCTCACTGCTCGGCGGCCTGGTCGACAACGGCGGCCTGCTGATCGCGGCCCGCTTCCTCAAGGGCGTCAGCGCCGCCTTCACCGCCCCGGCCGGCCTGTCGATCATCACCACCACCTTCGCCGAGGGCCCGGCCCGCAACCGCGCGCTGTCGATCTACACCACCTGCGGCGCCAGCGGCTTCTCGCTCGGCCTGGTGCTGAGCGGTCTGCTCACCTCGGTCGGCTGGCGCTGGACCTTCCTGATGCCCGTCCCGGTCGCGCTGCTCGCCCTGGTCTTCGCGATCCGCCTGCTCCCCCGCCCGGTCGAGGAGCCCGCCAAGGGCGGCTACGACGTACTGGGCGCGATCACCGGAACCGCCACCGTGCTGCTGCTGGTCTTCACCGTCACCGAGGCGCAGGGCGCCGGCTGGCTGAGCCTGCGCACGCTCGGTTCGATGGTCGTGGTCGCCGCGCTGGCCGCCGCCTTCCTGCTGGTCGAGAGCCGCACCGCCCACCCGTTGGTCCGGCTCGGCATCTTCCGCAACGGTTCGGTCGCCAGGGCCAACCTGGTCGCCTTCGCGATGACCGGCGCGTACGGCGGCTTCCAGTTCGTGGTCACCCTCTACCTGCAGCACCTGCTCGGCTGGTCGGCCCTGCAGATGGCCCTCGGACTGCTGCCGGCCGGTGCGTTCATCGCCCTCTCGGCGCCGTTCATGGGTCCGATCGTGGACCGCTTCGGCACCGGGCGGCTGCTGCCGATCGGCCTGCTCGCCCTGGTCGGCGCCTTCGCCCTCTTCCTGCGACTGGACGAGCACAGTTCCTACGTCGCCCTGGTGCTGCCCTCGATGCTGCTGCTCGGCGTGGGCTTCGCGCTCGCCTTCCCCTCGGTGAACATCGCCGCCACCGACGGCGTGGCCGACGAGGAGCAGGGCCTGGCCTCGGGTCTGGTGAACACCGCGATCCAGGTCGGCACCGCGGTGGTGCTGGCCGGGGCGACCGCGATGATCACGGCCGGCAGCGCGGGCGGGGACAGCCCGCAGGCCCAACTTGACGGCTACCGCCCGGCGTTGGTGTTCGTCACCGCGGTCGCACTGGTCGGGCTGGTGGTCGCGACGGTCGGAGCGCTGGTGGACCGACGCCGCGCCGCGATCCCTTCGCCGGTGCCCGACTATGATTACCCGTCAGCGGGTCCGACAGTGGCCCGGACCGGAGCCCTCACCGAGCACTGAGCACTGAGTGCCGAGCACCGAGTACCAAGTGCCGAGCACTGGGCACTGACCCCATGGGCCCCGCCCGCGGCCGATTCCAGGCCCTCGGGCAATGGCGCCGGCTCCACCAAACCCCCGTGTTGGTGGAGCCGGCCGTCTTCGTACCGGCCGCCGGGGGGCACCCGTCGGGGCACGGTGCGGGGCGGCTGTCGGCTTCGCAAGTATATTGGCCCGGAGCCAACGAACGTTCGGAGCAGACACGATGGCACCTCGCGGTGATTCGGTCAATGAGGAGATGCGGCAGCGCTCCCGCCGACGCATCATGCGGGCCACCGTCGAGCTGGTTGACCAGCGTGGTTACGCGGGCACCACACTGACCGACATCGCCGAGCGGGCCGGGCTCGCCCGCGGGCTGCTCTCCTACTACTTCGACGGCAAACGGTTGCTGATGCAGGCCGCGACACACCGGATGATGCACCAGTCGCTGTCCGGTGCGCTGGCGGAACTGGCGCCCGACTCCTCCCCCGAGGCCCGGCTGGCCCGCGCCATCGACGCCGTCCTCGGGCTGGCGATGGACCACCCCCGGGTGATGCGCTCGCACCTGGCGCTGATCCTCGACCCGGACACCGGCGCCTTCGTCCAGGACCCGGAGCAGCAGCAACTCGGCGCCATCCTGCAGGGACTGCTGCGCGACTGGGGCGCGCCGGACCCGGTCGCCGAGCACGCGGTGCTGCGCAGCGCGCTGATGGGCGGCTGCATCGGGGTGCTGCTGCCGGGCGCCGAGATCCCGCTGGCCCCGATCCGGGCCGACCTCTTCCGCCGCTACGGCCTGGCCTGGCGCCTCGGCTGCCCACCCCAGGCCGACCCGCCGCAGACCGACTCACCGCAGACCGACCGACCGAAGACCGACTCACCGCAGACCGATCCGCCGGAACACGAAAGGCCGCCGGCCCGCGGTTGACGGCGGGTGGGCGGCCTACCGGTCGCGACCCGCTGCCGAGGGGATCCGCGAAGAAAGGTCCTCACGGATCCCGGACGGCAGCGGGTCAGCGCTCCTTCAGGATCGAGGCGAGCAGGTCTATGGTGCGCTCCGGCGTGAGGCTGTCCACGCAGAGCCGCTCCATGACCTGGATGTACGCGTCGACGTCGTCCCGCTTGTCCAGGTACAGCGCGCTGGTGAGCTGCTCCAGGTAGACCACGTCCGCGAGGTCCTGCTCCGGGAAGCGCAGGATCGTGAACGCCCCGGACTCGCCCGCGTGCGCGCCAAAACGGAACGGCATGACCTGGATCACCACGTTGGTCTGCTCGGCGACGTCGATCAGGTACTGCACCTGACCGCGCATCACCTTCGGCCCGCCGACCGGCCGGCGCAGCGCGGCCTCGTCGATGACTGCCCACAGGCGCGGGCTGGCGCCCTCCGCCAGCAGCTTCTGGCGGCGCAGGCGGAGGCTGACCCGCCGTTCGACCTCCTCCTCGCTGATGACCGGCCGACTCTGGCCGAAAACCGCCCGTGCGTACTCCTCGGACTGCAGCAGCCCGGGGATGAACTGCACCTCGTAGGTGCGGATCAGCTGGGCGGCCTCCTCCAGTCCGACGTAGGTCTGGAACCAGCCCGGCAGCACGTCGTTGAAGCTGTGCCACCAGCCGGACTTGTTGGCCTCGCGGACCAGGCCGAGCAGGGCTTCCCGCTCCATGCCGTCGTCGACGCCGTACAGGCTGAGCAGGTCGGCGACGTCGCGCTCCTTGAAGCTGACGCGACCGAGTTCCATGCGGCTGATCTTGGACTCGGAGGCTCGGATCGCGTAGCCCGCGTCTTCGCGGGTGATGCCGCGCGCCTCACGCAGGCGACGCAGCTGCGAGCCGAGGAGGATCCGGCGGACCATCGAGCCGCCGCCCGGCTGAACTGTGGTCATGCGGTCGAAACCTCCACCTAGGGCAAACAGCGCACAGTCTGCCATCAGTTGAGCGCTCACGGTGCCGATACTGACGGATGTTCCTATCAGTTCTGCACTCCGCACACCAGGATGCACGTGCATCCGGCGCTTGCATATGCCAATAGTGCGACTGCACGTGAATCGACTCTTGCATCTGCAGTGAGCGCACACCACCATGGTGCACGTGCACCTGCACATCCCTGGCAATCCCGCGGGCTCCGCGTCGACCCCACGCGCGACTCCGTGCACCGGTCCGACGGCGTCCCCCCGCGCCATCGGGCGGCCGAGTGCGCGCGCGTCTGGTCGAGGGGGCGGCCGAGCGGCCGAGCGAGTCGGAGGTGACCGGCATGACCCCGGCGGGTCCAGCCGTGTCCGCCCCCTTATGGGAGGAGCTCTTCATGAGCACCGGTACGGCTTTGGCGGTTGACCCCCATGTGGTCACCTGTACGCTCGCTCCTCGCTTCGAAGCCGTCAGAACCGCGCGCGACTTCGCCCGGACCACGCTCCGGCGCTGGAGCCTGCCGGAGCTGTTCGACGACGTCGCGCTGGTGGCCTCGGAACTCGTGACGAACGCGCTCCGGCATGCGATCGGCGCACGGCCCGACCCTGCGGGCGGCGCCCAGGGCGAGTACGACTTTCCCACACGGGCGACCCCGGACGGGCGGCTGCCGATCCGAATAAGCCTGGTGCACCGCGCACCCCAGGTGGTCTGCGCGGTGAGCGACCCGAGTAGCATCGGCCCGGTGGCCAGGGAAGCGGACTTCGTCGCCGAATCCGGCCGCGGGCTGCACCTGGTGGAGTCCTTCAGCCGCTCCTGGGGCTGGCACCCGCTGGGCAGCGGCAAGGTGGTCTGGGCCATGTTCGAGGCGGAGCCGGCGGGCGGCACGCTCGACGGACACCCGGAGATCGGCGGACACCCGGAGATCGGCGGGCACGCGGAGATCGGTGCACGCTCGGCGCTCGACGCGCTCGGCGGACCGGTCGACGTCGGTGGACGGCACCGGCGCTCGGCCTAGCGCCGAGCGGCGCGTGGCCGGTCGAACAGCGGGCCGAGGGCCCGCTCCCATGCCAGCTCGGACGTCGGGCAGGGCGTCGGGTACGGCAGCCGGCCGAGTGGCCGGTCGAGGGAAGCCCCGGGAGGACCACGCCCCGGGCCCTTCCGCCAGGCCCCGTCGGCGGTTCGCCCCGGCCGGTGGCCGGGAAGGCAACAGCGGAGAAGACGGCAGGAAAGTCAAAGGCCGTCGTGGTGTCGGCACCCACGACGGCCCCCCGATGGTGAAGCACGGCAGCCGGTCAGACCGCCAGGTGGTCGAACTCCCCGTCCTTGGCCCCCAACAGCAGGGCGGCGATCTCGGCCCGGGTGTAGATGAGCGCCGGACCGTCCGGGAAGCGCGAGTTGCGCATCGCCACATCACCGCCCGGCAGGGCCGCGAACTCGACGCAGTTGCCCTGGGAGTTGCTGTGCCGGCTCTTCTGCCAGACCACCCCCGTGAGATCGGCCGCGGCCATCCCGTTGTGGGTGTCGTACGAGCCGTGCGTGTCCTGCGAGTCGTGCGAGTCGTGCATAGAAATCTCCCGAAGAGCTCCGGAGTTGTCGTCCAGCGCGGCGCCCCCGGCACCGCCGAACGAACGGACCGGCCCCGTACCGGCCCGGCACAACGCCTCACTTGACGCGATGATAGCTGCAGTGCACGTGCATCAGCACGGGACGTTGCAGGTGCACGAGGCCTTTTACCCGCGGCCCCGAACTCTTCACGGGGTCTCCCCTGACGGTACGTAAACGGACATAGTCGACTGAATCACCGGAGCCGCGATAACCCGCCGTGAGCGGCTCCCCGCTGAATGTTGATCTTCGAATGCCGGGAGTCGCGCCACCGTGACCCTCCGTCAGACGACCTCCGGACTGTGAGACATCTCACGCACCACAGTCGCAACGCCGCACCACGTGGGGCACGTCAAAGCAATGGCCCGTGCTCGCACGGGGGTTGGGTGAGGAATGTCCGGATTGTGGGCAAACCACCCGTACCGGCACGGCGGCCACACCGGGTCCGCACCGCGACCGCGCCAAACCCGTACGGCAGCCGACTGCAGGCCGGACGGGCCGATGTCCTACGATCTCCGGCATGAGCACCGCAGCCATTCCGGGCGCGCCACTGCCCGTCCGCACTCCAGGCTCCCGTGCGCGGGGGCGCCACCGTCGTCCCGAGCGCCCCGCGATCCCGGCCAACGCGCCGGCCCTGGTGCTCGCCGTGCCCGCGACCGCCGGGCCCGAGTCCCGCTCGGTCGTCGAGGAGCTGCTCTCCATCGTCCGCAGCGAGCAGAACGGCGTCCAGGCCGCGGTCGGCTACCTCCCCGGCGACTACGCCGAGGGCGCCGGCGGCGAGGACCGCACCGTCGCCGAGCTCCTGGCCATGGCCGCCGAGGCCGGGCTGCCGACGCCCGTCCTGGTGCCGCTGGTGCCCGGTCCGCACGGTTTCCTGGCCGAACTCCACGCGCTCGCCGCCGAGTACGGCGCGCCGGTCACCGACGCGCTGGGCCCGCACCCGCTGCTCGCCGAGGCCGTGCACGTGCGACTCTCCGAGGCGGGGCTGGCCCGCGCCGACCGGGCCCGGCTGTTCGCCATCGCGACCGCCGCGGACGGCGTGGTCCTGACCACCGTCGGCGGCGAGGACGCCGCCGCCGCAGCCGGCATCACCGGCGTACTGCTGGCCGCCCGACTGGCCGTCCCGGTCGTCGCCGCCGCGCTCGACGTGCCCGGCTCGGTGGCCGCGGCCGTCAACCACCTCAAGGAGTCCGGCTCGCAGCGCCCGGCGCTGGCCCCGCTGGTGATCGGGCCGGAGGCCGACTCCGAGCTGCTCGCCACGGCCGCCGAGGAGACCGGCTGCCCGTCGGCGGCGCCGCTGGGCGCGTACCCGACCGTCGGCCAGCTGATCGCCTCCACCTACCTGGCCGCGCTGCCCACGCCGTCCCCGGAGGAGCTGGCGCAGGCCGAGGCGGAGGCGGCGGCCGCCGCCGAGGCCGAGGGGGTCGTGGAGGGCGCCCGGCGCGCTCACGCGGCCGCCGAGGCGCCTGCCGGACAGTAAGGACACCACGCGCCGGTCGGCGCGCACACAGGGCCCGGAACGGCTTGCGTTCCGGGCCCTTCGCTTTGCCTCTCTCGTTGCCCCTCCTGTTGCCTCTCCTGCTGCCCCTCCTGCTGCTTTCCTGTGCCGTACGGGAGTTACAGGAGTTAAGCGAGCAATGAAGGGAATGTCCGTTCTGGCGCCATTTGCAAGGAAATGGTGAGCGCACTCTCCGGCGCTCGAATCGCGGCCACCCCCCTGGCTCGGACGGCGCGCCGCTTCGCGCTTCAACACACCGTCACGTCACTCCTGAGGCGAAGACAGTTGTGGGCATCCGCAACAGCATTGCCGAAAAACGATCATTTACGATCATGATTACCTGACATTTTGGCAGTTCCCACTAAACCGTGATGCGCGTCACAGCTATTTGCAGTTTGAACTTAAGTCTGCTTAACGTGCTCCCCGTTCGTGGCCACACGGACCCAGTTCATCCGCAACGCCGAGTCCTGCCGTCGGATGTCCTGGAAGCGCGAAAACGCACCACGGCAGGAGCGGGGGACCCACAGGTAAGTCGCCCCGGACCGTTCCCCGGAACGTCCAGGGCTAGGGGTGAAGCCGCGCTCACGCGCGGCCGGGCAACTCCAGCCCGAATCCGACAGCTCACCTCGCAGGCGTGGGAGAGGACCGCGTCTTCATGCTGCCCACCAACGGCACCCGTCTGTCCAGCCGCACCCGCCGCGTGATCGCCGCCATCGGCGTCGCGGGCGTCGGCCTCACCGTCCCGTGCCTCGTCTCCGGCACCGCCTCCGCGGCCTCCGTCGCCACCTGGGACAAGGTCGCCCAGTGCGAGAGCACCGGCAACTGGAGCATCAACACCGGCAACGGCTTCTACGGCGGCCTCCAGTTCACCCAGAGCACCTGGTCCGCCTTCGGCGGCACCGCCTACGCCGCGCGCGCCGACCTGGCCACCAAGGACCAGCAGATCGCCGTCGCCGAGAAGGTCCTCGCCTCGCAGGGCCCCGGCGCCTGGCCGGTGTGCTCGGTCCAGGCCGGCCTCACCAAGGGTGGCGCCCCGGCGTCCGTCGACACCTCGACCGCCGCCAAGCCCGCCGCGCCCGCCGCCCCGGTCGCCAAGCCCGCCGCCAAGCCGGCGCAGACCCAGGCCCCGGCCGCCAAGCCGGCCGCGCCCGCCCAGGACGCTGCCCAGGCCGCCACCGACTCCGCCACCGGCAACTGGACGCAGAAGCACCAGCAGCAGGCCCAGAGCGGCGACTACACCGTGGTCGAGGGCGACTGGCTGTCCTCGATCGCCGACAAGCACAACGTCCAGGGCGGCTGGCAGCGGCTGTACGACCTCAACCGCAGCACCCTGACCGACGGTCCGAACACCATCTACCCGGGCCAGCACCTGTCCTTCGGCGACGGCGGCCAGGCCCAGCAGTCGGCCTCCACCGACCAGTCCGCCTCCTCGGACAAGTCCGGCTCGGACTTCACCTGGTTCAACCGCTCGCAGAAGTCCGGTCAGTCCGCGAACGGCGGTGCCGTGAACGCCAAGCCGGCGGCCCAGACCCAGACCCCGGCCGCCCAGCCGGCCGCCCAGGCGCAGACCCAGGCCCCGGCCCAGGCCGCCACCGGCAGCATGGCCGCCGCGGTCGCCTTCGCCGAGTCCAAGGTCGGCCAGGCCTACGTCTACGGCGGCACCGGCAACGGCGGCTGGGACTGCTCCGGCCTGACCCAGGCCGCGCTGCGCGCCGCGGGCATCTCCGTCCCGCGCGTCGCCGCCGACCAGGCCGCCGCCAGCACCCACGTCTCGCTGGACAGCCTGCAGCCGGGCGACCTGCTGTTCTGGTCCAACAACGGCCAGGACTCGGGCGTCTACCACGTCGCGATCTACGTCGGCGGCGGCAAGTACGTCGAGGCCGCCAACCCGAGCTCGGGCGTGCGCGAGCAGACCGTCGCCAACTGGGCCCCGGACTTCGCCGGCCGGGTCTGAGCACGGCGAACGGCTGACAGCCGACGGATTTCGACTGACGGACAACAGATAACAGATAACAGATTTCAACATCTGTCAGCTGTCAGTCGTCCTCCGAACGCTGACCACCCGCCACCCCCGGGGAGAGTCTGGTCGCTCCTCCCCGGGGGTTCCGGCGTATCCCCGTGGTGAAACCCCGCCCCAACGGGCAAGCTGCTGCTCCGCACCCGAGGAGGAGTCACATGGCCCAGGTCACCGTCACCATCGACGCGAACCTCGCGATCGACGCGATGATGCTCTCCGGTACCACGAACCCGCAGGACGCCGTCGAACTGGTCCTGCGCGACTACCTGGCCCGCGGCCGCCGCACCGAGACCCGTACCGGCGACGCGGCCGACGGCCGACGCCTCACCGCCGACCGTCCCACCGCCCAGGAGGGCTGACCCGGCGCACGCCGAAGGGCCCCGGAGAGCAACTGCCCTCCGGGGCCCTTCCCTTGCCCCTACGGCCGACGCTCAGCGCGCGCAGGCCCCGGTGGACCCGCGCATCACCAGCTCCGGCTGGAACATGAACTCGCCGCGCTGGGCCGCGTTTCCGCTGACCTCCTCCAGCAGCGCGTCCACCGCCGCCGTGGCCATCGCCTCGACCGGCTGGCGGATCGTGGTCAACGGCGGCTCGGTGAAGGCGATCAGCGGCGAGTCGTCGAAGCCGACCACCGACACGTCCTGCGGCACCGACAGCCCGCGCTGGCGCACCGCCCGGATCGCCCCGAGCGCCATCATGTCGCTCCCGCAGACGATCGCCGTGCAGCCCTTGTCGAGCAGCGCGCCGGCTGCCGCGTGTCCGCCCTCCACGCTGAACAGCGTGTGGTGGACGAGGTTCTCGGCCTCCTCCTGGGTGCGCCCGAGCACCTCCCGCATCGCCGCCGTGAAGCCTTCTATCTTGCGCAGCACGGGCACGTACCGGCGCTGCCCGACGGCCAGCCCGATCCGCTCGTGCCCGAGTTCGGCCAGGTGCTGGACGGCCATCCACATCGCGGCCCGGTCGTCCGGCGAGATGAACGGCGCGTCGACCTTGTCGCTGAACCCGTTGATCAGCACGAACGGCACCCCGCGCCCGGACAGCCGCGCGTAGCGGTCGTGGTCGGCCGTGGTGTCGGCGTGCAGTCCGGAGACGAAGACGATGCCCGCCACGCCCCGGTCCACCAGCATCTCCACCAGTTCGTCCTCGGTGGATCCGCCCGGAGTCTGGGTGCACAGCACCGGCGTGTAGCCGTGCCGGCTGAGCGTCTGCTCGATCACCTGCGCCAGCGCGGGGAAGATCGGGTTGCTCAACTCCGGTGTGATCAGGCCGATCAGCCCGGCGCTGCGCTGGCGCAGCCGGGTCGGCCGCTCGTACCCGAGCACGTCGAGCGCCGCCAGCACCGTCTGCCGGGTGGCGGCGGAGACGTTCGCCTTGCCGTTGAGCACGCGGGAGACGGTGGCTTCGCTGACCCCCGCCTGTGCCGCGATGTCTGAGAGTCGCGCCGTAGTCACGGTCCCAGAGCCTATTGCAACCACGTCAGACCGCCCACCAGCCGGTGCTGTCCGGAGCGAGCACCGTCTCGCCGCCGTCCACCACGAGGTCGACCGAGGCGAGCAGCAGTGTGCCCGGGGCCGCGATCCGCACCGGCTCGCCGGTGGTGTTCACGGTGCAGATGAAGGAGCCGCGGCGGAAGGCGAGGGTGCCCTCGGGGCCGTCCAGCCACTCGACCTCGGTGCCGGCGCCGAGGTCGGCCTGCGCCCGGCGGACGGCCAGCGCGCCGCGGTAGAGCTCCAGGGTGGAGGACGGGTCGCCGGTCTGCGCCTCGACGCTCAGCTCGGCCCAGGCGGCCGGCTGGGGCAGCCAGGACGGCCCGCCGGCCACCGGTCCGAAGCCGTACGGGGCCTCGGTGCCGGACCAGGGGATCGGGACGCGGCAGCCGTCGCGGTAGCCGTCCTGTCCGGCCTGGCGGAAGAACGACGGGTCCTGGCGCACCTCGTCGGGCAGGTCGGTGACGTCCGGCAGGCCGAGTTCCTCGCCCTGGTAGACGTACGCGGAGCCGGGCAGCGCGAGCATCAGCAGGGTGGCGGCGCGGGCGCGGCGCAGGCCGAGTTCGCGGTCGCCGGCGGTGCGGATCTGGGTGCCGAGGCCGGGCTCGTTGGCGAAGCGGGTGGCGTGCCGGGTGACGTCGTGGTTGGACAGCACCCAGGTGGTGGGGGCGTCGACCGGGCGCATCGAGTCGAGCGAGACGTCGATCACCTCGCGCAGCGCGGCGGCGTCCCAATCGGTGCCCAGGTACTGGAAGTTGAAGGCCTGGTGCAGCTCGTCGGGGCGGACGTAGTTGGCGGTGCGCTGGACGGTGGGGGTCCAGGCCTCGGCGACGCCGATCCGCTCGCCAGGGTACTCGTCGAGGATCTTGCGCCAGCTGCGGTAGATCTCGTGCACACCGTCCTGGTCGAAGAACGGCATGACGTCGTTGCCGAGCAGCTTGAGCTGGTCGGCGCCGCCGAGGTCGGGCAGGCCGGGGGCCTTGACCAGGCCGTGGGCGACGTCGATGCGGAAGCCGTCCACGCCCATGTCGAGCCAGAATCGCAGGATCGAGCGGAACTCGTCGGCGACGGCCCGGTTCTCCCAGTTGAAGTCGGGCTGCTCGGGGGCGAACAGGTGCAGGTACCAGTCGCCGGGGGTGCCGTCCGGGTTCTCGGTGCGGGTCCAGGCCGGGCCGCCGAAGATGGACTCCCAGTCGTTGGGCGGCAGTTCGCCCTTCTCGCCCTTGCCGGGGCGGAAGTGGTAGCGGTCGCGCAGCGGCGAGCCGGGGCCCTCGCGCAGGGCGCGCTGGAACCACTCGTGCTGGTCCGAGGAGTGGTTGGGGACCAGGTCGGTGATGATCCGCAGCCCCAGCTCGTGGGCGTCCCGGATGAGGGCGTCGGCGTCCAGCAGGGTGCCGAACATGGGGTCCACCGCGCGGTAGTCGGCGACGTCGTAGCCGGCGTCCGCCTGCGGCGAGGCGTAGAACGGGGAGAGCCAGACGGCGTCCACGCCGAGATCCCGCAGGTAGGGCAGGCGGCTGCGGATGCCGGGCAGGTCGCCCATGCCGTCGCCGTTGGAGTCGGCGAAGCTGCGCGGGTACACCTGGTAGATGACCGCGTCCCGCCACCAGTCTCTGGACGCGACGCCGGTCACAGGAGCCGGGGTGGCCGCCTCGTGAGCGGTCTCGGCGGCAGGCCGGGAGGTGTCGGCCAGGTTCTGGGTCATGGACGGTATCCCTTGGGGATCGGAGGAGCGGGGAGCCTTGCGCGCGAGGTTTTCCGCGTCAGGCGTCACGACTTGGAGGCACCGGCGGTCAGTCCGGTGACCAGGTGGCGCTGCACCAGGTAGAAGAAGGCCGCGGACGGGATCGCGATCAGCACCGCGGTCGCGGCCATCAGGTTCCACTGGGCGTCGTGCTCGCTGACGAAGGTCTGCAGGCCGACGGCCAGCGTGTACTTGTCGGAGCTGAGCATGAACGTCGAGGCGAACGGCACCTCGGCCCAGTAGGTGAGGAAGGAGTAGAAGGCGGCGACCGCCAGGCCCGGACGGGCGAGCGGCAGCACCAGCCGCCAGAAGGTGCCGAACGGGCTGAGCCCGTCGACCCGGCCGGCCTCGTCGATCTCCACCGGGATGGTGTCGAAGTAGCCCTTCAGCAGCCAGGCGCAGTACGGCACGGTGGTGGTCGAGTACACCAGGATCAGACCGGAGTAGCTGTCCAGCAGGCCGAGTTCGGAGAGCATCGTGTACATCGGCACGATCAGCACCGCGATCGGGAACATCTGGGTGACCAGCAGCGACCACATCAGCGGCTTGTGCCCGGGGAACTTCATCCGGGAGACGGCGTAGCCGGTGGTGGCGGCGAGCAGGACGCCGAACACGGTGGTGACGCCGGAGACCAGCAGGGCGTTGCCGAACCAGGTGAAGAAGTCGGTGTCGGACAGCACGTGCTGGTAGTTCGACAGCGTGAGCTTGTCGAGGATCTGGCCGGGGTGGAGGTAGTCGGTCTTGTCCGGGCCGAGCGAGACGAAGAGGATCCACGCGACCGGGAACAGCGCGATCAGGCTGGCCACGATCAGGGTGCCGTGGGACAGCGCCCGGGCCAGCGGGCTGCTCTCGCCGCGGCGGCGGACCTTGGCCGGCCGGGCAGTCGGGGCCGCAGTCGCCGCGGGGGCCGGGCGTTCGGTGGTGGTGCTCATCGGGGTTACCTGCCTTCGTGGGTCAACTGGGTCCGGGGCCTCAGCCGTTGGCCTGCTCGTTGCGGGCGAGCCAGCGCCGGTAGAAGGCGGTGAAGACGATCAGGATGGACAGCAGGATCACGCCGTACGCGGCGGACCCCGCGTAGTCCCGGGGGATCTGGCCGAAGCCGAGGCGGTAGGCCCAGGTGACCAGCAGCTGGGCGTCGGGCGCACCGGTGCCGAACAGCAGGAAGATGACGTTGAACTGGTTGAACGTCCAGATCACGCCGAGCAGGACGACGGTGGAGGACACGGTGCGCAGCCCGGGCATGGTGACGTACCGGAAGCGCTGCCAGGGCGTGGCGCCGTCCATCTCGGCGGCCTCGTACAGCTCGGCCGGGATCGACTGCAGGCCGCCGAGCAGCGAGATCATCATGAACGGCACACCGGCCCAGGTGTTCACCAGGATCGCGGCCGCCTTCTGCGCCCACGGGTCGGTGAGCCAGCCGGGCTCGGGCAGGTGCAGGGCGGACAGGATGCCGTTGACGACGCCGCCGTCGGCGAGCATCAGGCGCCAGGAGAAGACGGTGACGAAGGTCGGCACGGCCCAGGGCAGGATGAGCAGCAGCCGGTAGGCGGCGCGCCCGCGCAGCTTCTTGTTGAGCAGCAGGGCGAGGCCCAGGCCGAGGGTGTAGTGCAGGAAGACGCAGATCGCCGTCCAGGCGATGGTCCAGACGAAGTGCGACCAGAAGCGGTCGTACGAGCCGGGGCCCCACAGGATGTCGGCGTAGTTGTGGAAGCCGACGAAGTTGTAGCTGGCCGGGATCTCGTTGACGCCGATCGTGCGGGCGACGTTGAGGCTGTTGGCGTCGGTGAGGGTGAGCCAGACGCCCTCGACGAGCGGGTAGAGCACCAGCGCGCCGAGCACCAGTACGACCGGGGCGATCATCGCGTAGGCGTACCAGTGCTTGGCGTAGGAGCGCTTGACGCGTTCCAGCAGGCCCGGACGCTGCTCGCGTTCCCGGTTGCCCTTGCCGGTGGCGCCCTGCACGGCGACTGACATCGTTTGCACCTTCTCGGGGGGATTCTCGGGGGAGCCGACGGGCCCGGCCTGCCGGGGCGACGAATGACGGCGAACAGCAGACAACTGACAGATGATGAAATCTGTTCGCTGTTATCCGTTCGCCGTCATTCGTTCACTGTCATTCGTTCACTGTCATCCGTCGGCCGGCAGGCCGGGCGCGGGGACTACTTGGCGAAGCCCGGCAGGAGCTTGGCGTAGTCGGTGGCGACGGTGTTCAGCGCGTCCTGGGTACCGGTGCCCTGGACGGCCTTGCCCAGGTTGGTGCCGAGCGAGGCGAACAGCGAGCTGTACTCGGGCAGTTCGGGGCGCGGCTTGGCGCTGTTCAGGATGCCCTGGAAGCCGGCGATGCCCGGGTCGGCCTTGACGTCGACGGTGAAGGCGTCGGAGCGGGTCGGCAGGGTGGAGTTCTTCTGCGCGATGAACGCCTGGCTCTCGGCCGAGGTCATGAAGGCGGCGAACTTCTCGGCGGCGGTCTTGTGGGCCTTGTCGGCACCGGCGTAGACGGAGATGTTGTGGCCGCCGGTGGGGGCGCCGGCCTTGCCCGCGGAGCCGCCGGGGACGGCGGCGATGCCGAGGTTGGCCTTGTCGGCGAAGGCCGAGCCCTTGTAGATGTTGGTGATCTCCCAGGGACCCTGGATGATCGCCGCGACCTTGCCGCTGTTGAAGGCGTCCATCATGTGCGCGTAGGCGTCGGTGGTGATGTCGGCCTTGGCGGTGCCGGGCGAGGTGAACATCGTCTTGTAGGTCTCGACGGCCTTGGCGGCCTCCGGCGAGGTGACGGTGATCTTCTTGCCGGCGGCGTCGACGGTGTCGGTGCCCTCGCCGAACAGGAACGGCATCGCGTAGTAGCCGTCGGCGGCCTTCAGCCAGAAGCCGTCCACGCCGGCCTTGTCCTTGACGGCGGCGGCGTCGGCCTTCAGCTCGTCCCAGGTCTTGGGCGCCTCGGTGATACCGGCCTTGGTGAACAGCTCCTTGTTGTAGAG
The DNA here is from genome assembly GCF_055575795.1 of Kitasatospora sp. NPDC034023. Taxonomy (NCBI): domain Bacteria; kingdom Bacillati; phylum Actinomycetota; class Actinomycetes; order Kitasatosporales; family Streptomycetaceae; genus Kitasatospora; species Kitasatospora sp. NPDC034023. The sequence goes on along the minus strand of NZ_JBVIRY010000018.1, from coordinate 151,841 downwards.
CAGGCCGAGGGTGTCGGTCACCAGCGGAACGCCGTACAGCTTGCCCTCGTACTTGGCCTGCTGGATCAGGCTGGACTGGAAGGCGGAGGTGTCGGCGGCGGCCGGGGAGCCGTCCAGCGGCTCGAGGTAGCCAGCCTTGGCGAAGGCGGCGGTCCAGCCGACCTCGGAGCGGAACACGTCCGGAGCGCCCTTGGCCCCCATGGCGGTCTGGAGCTTGTTCTGCGCCTGGTCGAACGGGACGTTGACGAAGTCGACCTTGATGTTCGGGTTGGCGGCCTCGAACTTCTTGACGAGCTCCTGGTAGTTCGGCGCCTCGTTGGTGGCGTTCGACGTGTCCCAGTACGTGAGGGTGACCGGCCCGTCGGCCTTGCCGTTCGAGCTGGAGCCGCTGCTGCCACAGGCAGCCATCGAGACCGCGAGGGCCACAACGAGGGCAGAGGCCGCGATGCCACGCCGCATGAGAACTCCTTGGGAGGGTGGGGGTGCCCGAGATGTTCGGAGACAGGCGCATAATGGCTGCCTCGTGCCGACCGCACCTTTGCTGCCGTCGGGCTCGGGAAGGAAGTTAACAGCGGTGAAAGATCCACGGAAAGTCCTTGCAGAAAGTTTCTGCAAGAAACCGCGATCGTTACACCCGCGTGTCCTGGACGTTGCCGCACGGTAGTTGATGACCGCACCGATTGACCCTGTTCGTCCGATTCACCCCACCCCCGGATGACCGACGGAACCACCGTGCGTGGCTGAAAGCCGTTTGCAGCAGACTGGACGCATGCGTATCCGAGCCGTCACCAGCGACGAACTTCCGCTGCTCGCCGAGCTGGAACGGGCCGCCGGTGCTCCCTTCGCCGCGATCGGCATGCCGGAGATCGCCGAGGACGAACCCCCGACCCCGCAGGAGCTGGCGTCCTACCTGGAACGGGGCGTCGCCCTGGCCGCCGAGGCCCCCGACGGCTCGATCGCCGCCTACCTGCTGGCCGAGCCGGTGGACGGCGCGCTGCACATCGAGCAGGTCTCCGTCCACCCCGACCACGCCCGCCGCGGCATCGGCCGGGCACTGATCGAGCACCTCGCCGCGACCACCGACGCCCCGGCACTCACCCTGACCACCTTCGCCGAGGTGCCCTGGAACGCCCCCTACTACGCGCGCTGCGGCTTCCGCCCGCTGAGCGACGCCGAGGTCACCCCGGGCCTGCGCGGGATCCGCCGCAAGGAGGCCGAGCACGGCCTGGACCGCTGGCCCCGGCTCTGCATGCGCCGGGACCTGCGACCGCGACCCGCCCAGCCGTGACCCGCCCAGCCGCGATCCGCCCAGCCGCGATCCGCGCAGCCATGAGCCGCCAGGCCGTGACCCGCTAGGCCGTGACCCCCTGGTTCGTCCCCAGCCGCAGCACCGTCGTCGAGCGGAACTCCTCCCCCGGCCGCAGCACCGTGCTCGGGAACGCCGGGTGGTGCGGGGAGTCCGGGAAGTGCTGGGTCTCCAGCGCGATCCCGGCGAACGGCCCGTACGGGACGCCGCTCGCGCCGGTGACCGCGCCCTGGAACTTGTTCGCCGTGTAGACCTGGATGCCCGGCTCGGTGGTCAGCACCTCCAGGGTGCGGCCGCTGACCGGGTCCTCCAGCAGCGCCGCCCGCGCCGGACTGCCGTCGGCGGGCCGGGGGCGCAGCACCCAGTTGTGGTCGTAGCCGCCGGGCCCGACCAGCTGCGGGTGCCGGTCGTGCACCGACTTGCCGATCGGGCTGGCCACCGTGAAGTCGAACGGCGTGCCGGCCACCGGCTCGGTCCGCCCGTACGGGATCTGCCGCTCGTCGGCCGGGGTGTACTCGTCGGCGTCCAGGGTGAGCAGGTGGCCGAGGACGTCGCCGACGCCTTCACCCGCAAGGTTGATGTACGCGTGGTTCGTCAGGTTGACGACGGTCGGTTTGTTGGTGACCGCGCGGTAGGCGATCACCAGCTCGCCGGAGGCGTCCAGCGTGTAGTCGACGGTGACGTCCAGCGCGCCCGGGAAGCCCTGGTCCCCGTCCGGGCTGTGCAGCCGCAGCCGCACCCCGCCCTCGACCGGCTCGGCCGCCCAGATCCGGTGCGCGAAGCCGTCCGGCCCGCCGTGGATGGTCATGCCGCCGCCGGTCCGGGCGAGCCGGTGCTCCTCGCCGTCGATGGTGACCGACGAGCGGTCGATCCGGTTGGCGTACCGGCCCACCACCGTGCCGTAGTGCCGGGCCGGGCCCAGGATCTGCGCCAACTCGTCCGTGGCGAGCAGCAGTTGGGCGGGACGACCGGAACGGTCCGGCGCGCTCAGGGTGTGCAGGGTGGCACCGAGGGTGAGCACGCTCGCCTCGTACGGGCCGGCCGTGAGCGTCCAGCGCCCGATCGCGGCACCCGCGCCCGAGGGGTCGAGGGGTTCGTGCCGAACGCTGGTGGCCTCGCTCGCCATGGCCTGCTCCTCACTGTCGGCCCGCCTGGGGCGCCCGCCGCTTCCTGGTCCGTCGAGGGGTCACCGCGGCAGCCCCGTGCCCGTCAGCCTAGCGACGGAGGCACCGGCGAGGGCGCTCCCTCGCCAACGCGCGCCGCCCGTACGCGACGGCCGCCCTGACCGATCGCCGCCACCGCCACCACCACCGCAACCGCCACGCGCCAGACGACCGGCCACCTCACGTGTGAGACGACCGGCCGCCCCGGGCGAGACCGCCGACTCCGACTCCTACTCCTCGCCCTCCGGCCGGGTCGCCTCCCGCTGCTGCGGCGGCAGCCCGAGCGCCGAGGCCAGCCCCTCCGGCCCGCTGCCCGCCTTGCGGTAGACCGCCGCCAGCCGCCGGTTGACCAGGCTGATGTGCAGTCCGAGCTCGTCGGCGATCCGCTGCGGCGGCAGGCCCTGCACCGCCCGCTGGGCGATCTCCAGCTCCGGGCCGCTGAGCGTGTCCAGCGTGTCCCGGAAGTCTCGCAGTCCCAACCGGTTGGGCCGCAGGCCGTAGTTGGCCAGCTCCCGCCGGGCCTGGTCGACCAGGCCCTCCGCGGAGCAGTGCTGGGCCAGCTCGATGCCCTGGTACAGGTACTCCTGGGCGTCCTCCAGTCGCCCGACCCGGCGCAGCGCGGCGCCGAGGTCGACCAGCGCGACGGCGTGCTCGTAGCCGGCCGGGGACTGCCCGAGGTGCAGCACGGCCTGCTCCAGCAGCTCGACCGCCTGCTGGCCGTCCTCGACCTGGGCCTGCAGTCGCAGGGCGGTGCCGATCGCGGAGGCGGTGCCGAAGGCGCGCGCGTCCCGGACGGCCTTCTGGGAGTACTCGCGGGCGCGCTCGGGCTCGTCGTCCGCGAGCGCGATGGCGAGGTGGCCCGCCCAGGGCGCCCAGACGGTGTTGTGCCAGCCGCGGACCTCCAGCCAGGCGCCGGCCTCGGTGAGCGCGGCGGCGGCGCCCGCGTGCCGGTTCTTGGCGATCAGCAGCTTGCCGTACAGCGAGGCCGCGTCCGGCAGCACCATGGCGGTCGCGTGGTAGGGCGGGTGGAAGCCGAAGTCGTTGGCCAGCTCCCAGGCCTCGTCGACGCGGCCGCGGGCGATCAGGGTGTCCACCAGCACGCCGACCGCGTCCCAGGCCAGCGGCAACTTCTCCCCGATCCGCTCGGAGATGCGGTACGCCCGGCGCAGGAAGTCCTCGGCCTCGGCGAGCAGGCCGCGGCGGAACCGGGCCAGCCCCATCAGGAAGTACGCGAAGCCCCGGTGGGCGCCGCTCCAACCGGCCACCTCGAACTGGATGATGGCGTCGGCGGCCAGCCGCTCGGCCTGGGCGACGCGGTCGTTGTAGATGTACGTGAGGCCGAGCATCGAGGGCAGCTCGAAGCCCCAGGTGGTGTCGGTCCAGCCGAGTCCCTTGGGCAGCCGGCCACCGTCGAGGACCTCGTCGGCGAGGGCGAGCGCCTCGTTGGAGGGCGCGCCGCGCAGGGTGAGGTCCCAGGCCCGCATGGCGAGCACGGCCCGGTCGGCGGCCTCCCGGCCGGTGAGGCCGCTGCACATCTCGCCGAGCCGGGCGGAGCGGCCGGGGCCGTCCTCCTCGGACTTGCGGAAGGCGTGCCACATGAAGGAGGCGGCCTGCAGCCGCTGGCGCCCCGCCGGGTCGTGGGTCTTCTGCGCCTCGTCCTGGCAGACCAGCGCGGCCTGGCGCAGCTCGCCGCTGTGCGCGAGCACCTCGGAGAGCCGGAAGGTGGCGTCCACCCGCAGTTCGGGGCGCAGCGGCACCTCGTCGGGGTCGAGGGCGAGCTTGAGCTGGTTGACGGTGGCGACGGGGTCGGTGAGCAGGGCGGAGCAGCCGAGTTCGTACAGCACCTCGGCCTTGATCTCGTCGGCGGGCGGCTCGTTGAGTGCGCGGTTCAGGCAGCGCTGGGCGGCCTCGGGGGCGCCGATCAGCTGGTGTTCGACGGCGGCGCGGCGCAGCTTCTTGACGATCCGGTCGTCGCCCTCGCCGGAGTGGGTCTCGACGAGGTGGCGGGAGGCGGCGAGCAGGCCGAGTCCGGCGTTCTCGATCTCGACGGCGGCGATGCCGTGCATGCCGAGGCGGGTGGCGTCCGGCATGGTGTTGTAGATCGAGCTGGCGATCAGCGGGTGGACGAACTCGAGGTTCCCGTTGGGGGCCTGGGTGAGCACGCGCTGTTTGCGCAGTTGCTTGATGGAGTCGCGGGCGCCCTCGGTGCTCTGGGTGGAGATCCGGGTGGCGAGGTCGATCCGGATGTCGGTGCCCAGCATGGCGCAGGCCCAGGCGAAGCGCAGGGTGGCGGCGCCGAGCTGGTCCAGCCAGCTCTTGAGGGTCATCCCGGTGGCGTCGACGGCGAGTTCGCGCAGTTGCCGCGAGTTCTCCTCGACCGGTTCGAGCTCCTGGTCGCGGACCTGGTCGAGCAGGCGACCGGCCTCGAAGGGGTTGCCGTTGACGACGTTCCAGAACTCGTAGCAGAAGGCGTCCTCGGCCTTGTCGCCGAGTTCGGCGCGGATCATGTCGGTGACGGAGCTGAGGTTGAGTCGGTTGAGCTCGTGCTTGCGGCCCTTGAGGCCGATGATGTCCCGGCGGAACTCCTCGGTCGCGGCGGGCCAGTCGCTCTCGTCCTCGCGGAAGGCGAAGACGAGCAGGACGGGCAGTTCGCCGGAGCGGACGGCGAACTTGGCGAGCCAGGAGAGGGATTCCGCGTCGGCCCAGTGCAGGTCGTCGACGATCATCACCATCGGTGCTCGGCGCGGTGCGAGCTGGGTGAGGACGTAGTCGAGGCCGTCGCGCACGCCCTGCGGGTCGAGGCGGCGGGCGCCGGCCTTGGGCTGCTTGAGGCCCATGGCCGGTCCGACGACCTCCTCCCAGGTGCCCATGACCTGGCGGAACACGTCCGGCGGGAGGTTGGTGAGCACCGGCTGGAGCAGCTGGCGCAGTACGTGGTAGGGCTCCTTGAACTGGCGTTCGCCGCCTCGGGCGAACAGGACGGTGGCGCCCTCGCGTAGCCTTGCGATCCGTCGGACCTCCTGCAGCAGGGTGGTCTTGCCGATGCCGGGCCGGCCGGAGAAGGCGAGCAGGTCGCCGATCTCGGTGCCGCCGGCGGCGAATTCGCGGCAGAGCCGGTCGACGGCGGTTTCCACCGAGCGCAGTTCGGCGTCGCGGTCGCGCAGCCGGACCCGGGACGCGGTGCCGTCGCCGTCCCGGCCGGAACCGGATCCCGTCCGAACGTCGTTCTCCTGCTCGGTCACCGTCGCGCCTCCGCCTCGCCCGATCGCGTCACAGCTCCATCACTGCGTGGAGCCGAGGGTAGCGCTGCGCGGGCCTCACCGTGTGGCGTTCGTGCAGGCTGGGGCGGACGGTGAGGGTTCGGACGGCTTGCCAAGGGCAATTGCCCTATATCCCTAACGTCCGATCATTACATCCGATACCCTACGGCCCTCGAGGCGCAGATGATCTTGCCGGACCCACCCGCACCACCTCCGCCTCGCCGCGTCAACTCCCCCCACGGTCAATGATCGAACCACAAGCGCCCCCACCCTCCGCTGCACCGGGAGTCCGATGTCTGACGACAACTCACTTCAGATCCCGTTCCCGCACCGCCGCAGTCCGCACGGCCCGCAGGCCACCGCGCTGCACCGCGACTGGCTGATCCGCCACCCCCTGCTGCCCGACGCCGACCACCCCGGCTACGCGCACTGGGAGGTAGTGGACCTCGCCGCGCTGGGCTACCCGGACGCCGGACCGGACGAACTCGCCCTGGCCGCCGACCTGATGGGCTTCTACTTCCTCTTCGACGACCAGTTCGACGGCCCGCTCGGTCGCCGCCCTTCGGAAGTCGCTCCGATCTGCGAACGCCTGATCGCCGTCCTGCACGGCGCCCGTCCCGACCAGGGCTCCGCGATCGAGACCGCCTTCGCCGACCTCTGGAACCGCAGCGCACACGGCATGCCCGCGCGCTGGCAGGCCCGCGCCGCGTACAACTGGGAGTACTACCTGGCCAGCCACCCGGCCGAGGCGGCCGGCCGGATCTCCGCCCGCCCCCCGGACCGGGACGGCTACCTGCAGCTCAGACGGGGCACCGCGGCGATGGAGACCATCTTCGACATGGTCGAACGCATCGGCCAGTTCGAGGTCCCCGCCGCCGTCCTGCACCACCCGGTGCTCCGTCAACTCCGCCAGCTGGCCGCCGACATACCGTCACTCAGCAACGACGTGCGCTCCTACCCGCTGGAGGCACCGCGCGGCGACGTCAACAACCTGGTGATGATCGTCCAGCGCGAGCGCCGCTGCTCGGCCGAGGAAGCCTGCGCGGCGGTCATCGCGGAGGCCCAGCTGATGGTCGAGCGCTGCGCCGACCTGCACGAGCGACTTCCCGACGTCTACCGCGAGTTGGGCCTGTCCCGGATCGAACGCGCGATCGCCCAGCGGTACGCGGACGGGCTGCTCACCTGGCTGGCGGGCTACCTCAGCTGGGAGGCCCGCACCGGCCGGTACCACGCGGTCTGACGTCCGCCCGCCGGGCCCCCGGCCGCCGCGCGCCGACCCGCAGCCGACCGGGGCAGCCGGCCGACGAAGCCGACGCGCCGACGCGCCGGACCGCGCCACAGTGACCGACGGTGGCGCGGTGACCGACCGTGCCGACCTGCCCGACCGTGCCGACCTGCCCGACCGAGCCCGCGAGAACGGCCGGAACGCGCACCCTCCGTACGGACCGGGCGCACGGACCGTAGCCGCGCCCCGCGCCCGGCGGCTATCGTGCTCGACGGCGGGCGCCCCGGGCGTCCGGCCCATGTGCGTGTCCTTACCCTCCCGCCGGGCCGCCCCGACCGGGCGGTCCGGCGCGCCGCCTCCGGCCGCACGGCCCGGGCGGCGCCCGACGTCGCGAGGAGACACCAGAGCATGACGGTCTACCAGCCCCCCGGCACGCCCGGCAGCATCGTCGCCTACCGCTCCCGGTACGAGCACTGGATCGGCGGCGGATGGACGCCCCCGGTGCGCGGCGCGTACTTCGGCGACCCGACCCCGGTCACCGGCGAGGTGTTCACCGAGGTCGCCCGCGGCACCGCCGAGGACATCGAGGCCGCCCTGGACTCGGCCCACGCCGCCGCCCCCGTCTGGGGCCGCACCCCGGCCGCCGAGCGGGCCCAGGTGCTGCTGCGGATCGCCGACCGGATGGAGGCCAACCTGGAGCAGCTGGCGGTCGCGGAGAGCTGGGAGAACGGCAAGCCGGTGCGCGAGACGCTGGCCGCCGACCTCCCCCTCGCCGTCGACCACCTGCGCTACTTCGCCGGCGCGCTGCGCGCCCAGGAGGGCAGCCTCTCCCAGCTGGACGAGGACACGGTGGCGTACCACTTCCACGAGCCGCTGGGCGTGGTCGGCCAGATCATCCCGTGGAACTTCCCGATCCTGATGGCGATCTGGAAGCTCGCCCCGGCGCTCGCGGCCGGCAACGCGGTGGTACTCAAGCCCGCCGAGCAGACCCCGGCCTCGGTGCTGCTGCTCGCCGAGCTGACCGCCGACCTGCTGCCGCCCGGCGTGCTCAACATCGTCACCGGCTTCGGCGAGGAGGCCGGCGCCCCGCTCTCCGCCAGCCCGCGGATCCGCAAGCTCGCCTTCACCGGCGAGACCTCCACCGGCCGGCTGATCGCCCGCGCGGCGGCCGACAACCTGATCCCGGTCTCCCTGGAGCTCGGCGGCAAGAGCCCCAACGTGTTCTTCGCGGACGTCGCCGCCGCCTCGGACGCCTTCTACGACAAGGCCGTCGAGGGCTTCGCGATGTTCGCCCTCAACCAGGGCGAGGTCTGCACCTGCCCCAGCCGCGCGCTGATCGACTCCTCGATCTACGAGCGGCTGCTCGCCGACGGCCTGCAGCGGGTGCGCGCGATGCGCCAGGGCGACCCGCTGGACACCGACACCCAGGTCGGCGCCCAGGCCAGCGCCGAACAGCTGAAGAAGATCCTCTCCTACTTCGAGATAGGCCAGGCCGAGGGCGCCAAGGTCCTCACCGGCGGCGAGCGGGCCGACCTCGGCGGCGCCCTGGCCGGCGGGTACTACGTCACGCCGACGGTCTTCGAGGGCGACAACTCGATGCGGGTCTTCCAGGAGGAGATCTTCGGCCCGGTCGTCTCGGTGACCCGTTTCGACGGCTTCGACCAGGCGGTCGCGCTCGCCAACGACACCCAGTACGGGCTCGGCGCGGGCGTGTGGACCCGCAGCCTCAACACCGCCCACCGGGCCGGACGCGCCATCCAGGCGGGCCGGGTCTGGACCAACTGCTACCACGCCTACCCCGCGCACGCGGCATTTGCATAAGGGGGTACATCTGACAGTGCTAAGACCTATGCTGCCGAGCTATGAGCAACGTGATCCCGCTGCCTCGATCCGAAGCCTTGAGTCAACCGCCCTTGAGGGCTGTTCTCTACGGCCGAGCCTCCAAAGATCGCCACAAACGAGGCAGGTCGATCAAGGATCAGTTCACCGTCGGTGAGATGGAGTCCGCCGACCGAGGATGGCAGGTCATCGATCGGTACGAGGACCGCGACCGCTCGGCGACTCGACGGGCGACGAAGGTCCGTGAGCGCTTCGAGGACATGATCGCGGACGCCGAGGCGGGCAAGTTCGACGTCATCGTGTATGCCGAGCGCTCTCGAATTTCCCGCAACCTGAGCGTCTCAGTTGCCCTGCGCGACCTCTGTCACCGCACTGGCGTTCTCCTGTGCTACGACGGTCGCGTCTACGACATGCGCATCCCTTCGGATTTCAAAGAGTTCACTCGCGACTCCGTCCAATCCGAGGAGGAAGGCGAATCGATCATCGGGCGGAACGAGCGAACCGCCCGACTCACCGCCCGCCGTGGTGGTGTTTGGGGCTGGGTGCCGTTTGGCTTCAAACGCGTGTATGACACTGACACCGGAGAGCTTATCGACCAGGTCGGCCACCCCGTCGAAGGCCCTGTTCTGGTAGAGCTGTTCGAGCTGGCCGATGCCCGGAAGAGTCTCAGATCGCTGGTCCCCCTGGTGCGCCCGTTCCGGCCGAGGATCACCGAGGTCGGCATCAGGGCGATCCTGCGCAACAAGGCCTACATCGGCATCCGCGCGCACCGCGGAGCCGAGCACAAGGCCGCCTGGAAGGGCCTGGTGGACGAGGCCGTCTTCTGGCGGGTCCAGGCCATGTTGGAAGACCCGAGCCGGCGGACGACGCATGAGACTGGTATTAAGCATCTACTCACTGGGGACGCCCTCTGCTCAGTCTGCCGTAGCGAGCGCGAGTTCACGCAGGCTCGACTCTCGCCGCGCGGAGCGCAGCCCCAGCATCGTCGCCGCCCCCAATACCGCTGCCGCGTTGACCATGTGTCGGTCATGGAACACAACCTGGATGCATATGTTGAGGAGGCCGCCCTGAGCTGGCTGAGCTCGCCTGCGGCCCAAACCGCCTTCCAGGCCGCGGCGTCGGACGGGGAGAGAGAGCGGGAGCGGGAGCGCGCCCGCATCATGTCCGAGCAACTGGCGGAGGCGCGCCAGCAGGCTACCGAGTTCGATCCTCAGACCGGCCTCCCGCGGCTCTCGGTGGCGTCACTCGCCACCCTTGAGCAGGCTCTCATTCCGGCAATTCAGGCTGCGGAAACCCGGGTGCGAGCATTGCTGTCTGCTGCTGACCCATTGATTGATCGGCTTCTGACTGCGACCCCGGATGAGATCGACGAGATCTGGAATCTGGAACTCGACTTGACGCAGAAGCGGCACGTCCTGCGACAGATCGTGCGCGTGGAGCTCAGGCCGGCGGCTGTCCGACGGAGCCGGTACCAGGACATGACGCAGCGCGTGGGTCTGATCTTTGCCGGAGAGCCGGGCTTCGCAGAGTGGCCGGGCTCTCCCGGCGCGCCGGCCGTCAGTTCGGACTATCAGTCCCACCCTGCGGATGAGGGCGCCGGGCAGCCAGCGAGATGATCTCGGCCTCAGCCCCCATGGGGGTTCCGGGCAGTCGGCCCCCGAGGGCTGCAAGAGCACCCTCGACGTAGCCGTCCGCTTTGGCTCGGACGCAGGCGCCTCGATGCTGGGCTTCCATAGCCGCCAGTCGGTCGGACAGTTCGGCTTCCAGGGCAGAGCGAAGTCGCTCTCGCTGGCCGGCCAGGGCCGCGAAGGCCGCGTCGTACCTGGCTTGGGTCGCAGCCAGTTCGTCTTCCCGCTTGGCGAGTTGGCTGAATCGACGATCTACGATGGCCACGCAGGCGACGCCGGAGAGTGTCGCTCCGGTCAGGACACCAGCAAGGGGCGGCTCCGTCCAGATGGACAGGAGCGATATTCCCGCGATGCCCACTGCCACGGCTATGACATTCCGACGCCGCGCCCTGATGGCCATTCATGCCCCCGCTCAGCTGTTGGCGGCGCGACCTCCGCTCCCGCTGCTGCCGGTCGATCGGCGTGCGAGAGCGCGGAGTCGTTCGAGTGAGTCACGAACGTACTCGCGGTCGGCCTCGTCGGTTACACCCCACTGGTCAGCTAGCGCATCAGCAGTGATGGGCTCTGATGCTACTGGCGCGCTTGGCATATGCGCGACCGACTCGGCGGGGATTGTTCCGCTTTCTACGAGCAGCTCCAGGTAGGGGCGTCCGAGCGCCTCGGCAAGTGGCCACAGGGCTGCGGGCTTAGGCAGTCGTCCGCCGCTGAGGATTCGGGCCAGCACGTCTGTTCCCATGTCGGCGGCTCGTGCCAGGCGCGACTGTTCGCCGTAAGCGTCGAGGTCATAGCCGGCGGCGGGTGCATGCCGGCGCACGTAGGCGGCAAGTGCCGCGGGTCCTGCGTCCATGAAGGGGGCCCCGTTCGACATGAGGCGGAGATTAGCGCCACAAGGGGTTGCTGTCAGCTGACAACAGTACCGGTCGGGCCATGAGTCCTCATGCACACATCCAGGACATCTCAACCTCAAGCGCCCCGACAGTCCTCCTTCTGGGAAATCAACCTCGGCAAAGTGCTGTCAATGCGCAGCAACTAGGGTTATGGTTGCTGTCAGAGCGCAGCGACCAGCAGGGCAACGCCGAGGAGGTGACCCGTGCCCAGCACCGATAGCGCCGCATTCGATTTCAACATCGATGCCTTCCGTAATACCGCCGACGCAGCCGGCGACACCAGTACCAGCCGGATCGCCGTTCGCACTGGTCTTAACCGGGGCCTTGTCGCCCGGCTTCGCAATGGCAGCCGGCAGCCCAACCTTCGTACGGCGGCGCGTATCGCCGCCGCATACAAGGTGAGCCTCGACGATCTTGTCGTGGGCCTCGACGATCTCGCTGTCAGTGGACAGGCCGCATGACCCGGGCCGAACGCCTAGCGATTCTCGGCGCCGCAACTGTGGCCGAAATTCACCGCCGAGTCGACGATGCACCCCCGCCGACACCCGAACTGATTGCCGAGCTACGGCCGGTCCTCGCACCCGCATTCCAGAGGGTGCGCGCTCGCCGCACTGCTCCGGAGCAGCAGATCCCGCCGCTAGCGGCCTGATCCCGGCCTGCTGTCCATCTACGGCCTAAGGCCGCCCCTCTGGCGCCAACCAGGGACGGCCCCGGCCCACCGATCAACTCATCACACCAAGGAGGCAGGCCGTGATCACACAGCCTACCCAATCCGTCGTCGACTTCCGGCGCCCGCAGCTGACGGACGCCCTCTCCCTCGCGGGATTCTTGCTCGCCGAGCACACCCCGACGCCGAACGGGATCAGCATCACCGCACCCTACTCGGTCGGGGGCAAGGCGACCGTGGAGATCTACCACCACCACGACCTTGACGCCCTGATCGCCTGGCAGCGGGCCTTCGGCGGGGAGATCAAGCACCAGCTCTACGACAACTACCAGATCTACTCCTGCCTCAGCGCCGAGGCCTTCGACGGGGTGTTCCGCGTCTGGACGCTCCGGGAGCTCAACAGCGAACAGCAGGTGACGGAGCGGCAGATGACCGCGCAGTGGTGCGCTGAGCACGACGTGCCGGCGGACTGGTGCGCGGAGACCCGGGACATGTACCGGCAGGTGCTGCTCGACTACCGCGTGGCGGTGGCGCTGTGACCGATTTCCCGGACCCGGTTGCCCGACGGGCGGCCCGCTTGCTGGCCGAGCGCTACGGCGCCCCACTCGCCCGCAGCGTCACGGCCCTGCTCGACCGTGAGGGCCTCCTGGCCCGGGCGGCGGACCGAATCAACGCCGCCTTCCCGGTGTGGGTGCGGCGCCGGCCGCTGGGCGTGGAGCTGGATGTGACGCCGCTGGTTTCGGGGCTGATCCTCTCGCTCGCCGCCGAGGCCGCAGAGGAGCCGGAGAACGTCGGCCAGGAGCTGGCGGATCTCTATGCGGCATCGGGGCCGGAGCGCGACGAGCGCGTGCAGAAGCTGGTGGACCGTCTGGGCGGCGCGAACATGCTGCTGGCGACCGTGGACGCCGAGGATCTCGCAGCGAGGCTGTTGGTTGCGTCGGGGAACCACGTCCCGCAGCAGCGCAAGGGGGCGGCGTGACGACCACCGTGCCGGCCGGGGTTCAGGCCCCGGCCGGCGGGCCCATCGTCACCAGGCCTGGCGTCTACGACATCACCGCCGAGGCCTACCACGCCGACCGCAGCTCGCTGTCTTCAACCGGCGCCCGGAAGATCCTCAACTCGACGCCGGCCAAGTTCAAGCACGAGCTCGACCACCCTGAGCCGCCGAAGAAGGCGTTCGACATCGGCACTGCCGCTCACCGTTTGGTGCTTGGCGACGGCCCCGACCTGGTGTTGGTCGACCACCTGGTCTGGAACACCAAGCAGGCCAAGGCGGAGGTTGCCGAGGCTCGCGAGGCCGGGGCTGTGCCGCTGAAACGCGACGAATGGGAGCAGGTACACGCGATGGCTGCGGCCCTGCGCCGTCACCCGCTGGCCGCCGCCCTGTTCGACCCGGACTTCGGGAAGCCCGAGCAGTCGCTCTTTTGGACCGACAAGGCCACCGGAGTCCCCTGCCGGGCCCGTCTGGACTGGCTCGACAACGCCCGCGGCGGCCGGCTGCTCCTCCCCGACCTGAAGACCGCGAACGACGCCTCGACGACGAAGTTTGAGAAGTCCGTCCTCGACTTCCGCTACGACCAGCAGGCCGACTTCTACATGGACGCCGTCCTGCAGCTCGAACTCGCAGACGACGTGAGCTTCGTGTTCGTGGTCCAGGAAAAGCAGCCTCCCTACCTGGTGAACGTCATTGAGCTCGCCACACCGTGGCTACTGATGGCCGCCGACCGCAACAAGCGGGCCCGCGAGATCTACGCCGAGTGCACCGCAACGGGCATCTGGCCCGGCTACGGACACGAGGTCTCAATGGCCTCCGCCCCGGAGTGGCTGCAAGCCCTGCACGAACGCGGGTACCGCTCGTGACCGCCCCCAAGACCCTCAGAGGACTCGTTCCATGACTGACCTCGCCATCCCCGAACCCCGGCCCGCTGCCGTCGCCGTCCAGCCGACGGCCGCCGCGGTCCCCGGGAAGTCCATCGCCGACTGGGCCCACGAGGCAGACCTCGCCTACCAGCTCGCCGACCGCCTGTCGACGACGTCGTTCATCCCCTCGACGATGCGCGGCAAGGTCGGCGACATCACCGCCTGCCTACTGGCAGGCAACGAGCTCGGCCTGCCGCCCATGGCCGCGCTGAAGTCCATGGATGTCATCCATGGGACACCGGGCCTTCGGGCCCACGCCATGCGGGCACTCGTGCAGTCCCGTGGCCACGAGATCGAGCTGATCGAGTCGTCCGACACGGTGTGCCGGATGCGCGGTCGCCGAAACGGTTCGGAGGCGTGGCAGGAGGTCGTGTGGACGATTGCCCGGGCTCAGCTGGCCGGGTTCGTGGCGAAGAACTCGAACTACAAATCGCAGCCGACGAACATGCTGGTTGCCCGTGCGACGGGCGAAATCTGTCGGCTGGTCGCATCCGACGCCCTTCACGGCGTTCCTTACACCGTGGAAGAGCTGCGGGACTCGCAGCTGCAGATCACGGCGGTGCAGGCAGGCGCGCCGGTGACGGCAGCGGAGATCCTGTCGCGTCGCGGGCCGGCCCCGCAGGAGATCGCGCCCGCGGATGGCACTGACGCCGAGGCAACCGGCGACACCGACCCGGTTGACGGCGAGGTGTATGACGAGGCCGCGAAGCTGTGGGACGACATCCTCGACGCTGCCGACGACAAGCACGGCTGGTCGCCGGAGCAGACGGAGCGTGAGTTCCTCAATGGCTCCATGGGAGTCCCGGCCGCCCTGGCACCCCTCGAAACCCTCCGGGCCTTCCACGCGCACCTGACAGGCGGTGCGTCATGACCATCGATCACGCCAAGGAGGCTTCCCGGCTGCTGTCGCAGGCGTCGTACCGGGCCAGCGACCAGTCGGGTGCCCGGTTCGCCGACCCGCAGACCGCTGCGATCCTCGCCTCAATGGCCCAGGCGCACGCCACGCTGGCGCACCTGCCACAGCAGCAGGTCGACGCGCAGGAGCAGCTGCACAGGTTGCTCAGGGTCGTTGTCGAGCACGCAGTGAGGCTGGCAACCCATTGGCAGCCCGAACTGCGCCAGGCCTCCAAGGAATTCATGCGCGACCTCGATGGCGCCGGCATCGAGATCGACCGGCTGGTCGACGAACGCTCCGAGAAGACGGGTCACGGTCCGTACCTGTGCGACATCTTCGGACAGCGATACGACCTGACGAAGCAGTGGATCGACCGGAACGGTAAGCGGTGGGAACACGTCAACGACTGGTCCGACGTGGGAGGCCCCATCATGCGTCGCGATGAGCCGAACGGCGACGCGATGGTCCTGTCCGAACTCATCCGCGAGTACGGACCGCTCAACACGGTCGTCGTGCCCCCGCTGGCGCCCGTTGTTGAGCCCGAAGACCCCCCGTTCTAACCGGCTGGCGGGACCGCGCCCGCTCGTAACAGGCGCGGTCCCGTCTCCCCAGCATCCCCTACTTTCCAGCGGAGGATTCCATGTACTTCCTCAAGGTCCGCCGCGGCGGATTCGACACCGAGACCACCGGCCCGATCCCCGAGGACGCGCGCATCGTCACCGCCGCACTCGTCCTCCGGGGCGGACACAACCAGGCGAGCGAGACCCGCGCCTGGCTCATCAACCCCGGCGTGCCGATCCCCGCCGAGGCCACTGCCGTCCACGGCATCAGCACCGAGCAGGTCGAGGCCGAGGGGCAGGATCCGAAAGCTGCGCTGGAGGAGATCGCCGACCTCCTCGCCCGGTCCCTGAACGCCAGCGTGCCCATCGTCGCGTTCAACCTGTCGTTCGACTGGAGCGTGCTCCACGCCGAGCTGATCCGCCACGGTCTCGCCCCGATGAGTGAGCGCGTCACCGCGACGCATCCTGCGCTGATCGACCCGCACGTCATCGACAAGCACGTCGACCGGTACCGCCGCGGCAGCGGCATGCGGAAGCTGAAGCCGACGGCCGAGGTCTACGGCGTGCGCATCACCGACTGGCACACCGCCGAGGCCGACGCGCTCGCCGCCCTCTTCATCGCCGAGGCCCAGTTCCAGAAGTACACCTGGCTGAACGCCCTGGGCCCGGCCGGCCTCCACGGGGCTCAGCAAGGCTGGCGGGCTGAGCAGCAGGCCGGCCTTCAGGAGTGGTTCCGGACGAAGGCTTCGCCGGAGCAGGGCGGGGCGCCGGACAAGGTCATCGACGGGTCGTGGCCGCTCCTCCCCCTGCCCGTGGCGGTGATGTCGTGACCGTAACCACTAAGGTCACCGAGCTCACCAGCGTCGAGGCCGACCTGATGGCGCACATCGCCCAGGGTCACGACTTCCCGCAGATCGCCCGAGAGATGGGCATCACCGTGTACGCGGCCCGCTTGATCAACCGGGACCTCTTCGAGCGGCTTGGGGCCCGCAACGCCGCGCACGCCGTCGGAATCGTCGTCGGCCTCGGGTTGATCCCGGCCGATGTCGCCACCAGCTCCACCACCCAGACCGGAGGGCACGATGTTCGGTAGACGCCGCATAGCCGAGCAAGCCGAGCGAATCGCCTGGCTGGAGAGTCGGGTGGCCGAGCTCAACAAGGCGCTCCGCATCAGCTGCAACGAGGAGGCGGTGAGCTTCCGCAGGTCGGAGCGGTTCGCCGACGACATCATCGCCGCCGAGAAGAAGCTCACGGCCGCGAAGATCGAAAACGCCACGCTGATCTTCCGGGCGGACGACTGGGCCGAGACCGCGGTCAACCACGCCGAACGCCTCGGCCGCGCCCTCCGAGCCTGTGCCCGGTACCGGGCCGAAATCCAGGACTTGCGCCGCAAACTGCGCGACCAGCGCCGCGACTTCGCCGAACGGCAAATCGCCCTCGAAGACCGGCTCCACGCACTCCAGGACGCCACCGAGAACCACTACCGCGCATCGGCCGCCACCGCAGCACCGGCCGCTCCGATCGCCGCGTGACCACCGCCTTCTGCCTGGCCCTCCTCTGGTGCACCCACACCGGCGTCAGCACCGTCCAGGCCTACCACCACCTCGACCAGAAACGACCCGTGCTCACCCGATACGCGCTCGCACTGGCCCTCCTGGCCGGCACCGCCCTCGCCCTCATCGCCTACGCCCTCACCGCATGGAGCACCCGTGACTGACACCCTTCTCTCCGCGCCCCCTGACCTCACCATCACCGTGCTGGGCCACCGGCCCGCCCCCCAGGGCAGCAAGAAGAAGAGCCGCACCGGCGCCATCATCGACGACAACCCCCGCACCAAGCCCTGGCGGAAGGCCGTTCACGAAGCAGCACTTGAGGCGATGGAGAACCGTCTCATCCTCGATGGCCCGCTGTCGGTCGAGGTCGCTCTCACCGTCCGCAAGCCGGCCTCCGCCCCGAAGACCCGCATCACGTGGCCGACCACGCGGGACAGCGGCGACATCGACAAGCTGCTCCGCTCCACCTTCGACGCGCTCACCACCGCCGGTGCAATCGCCGACGACTCCCGCATCGTCGAGGTCGCCGCCCGCAAGATGCACCCCGGCGAAGGCATCGACGCCCTCGACCAGCCCGGCGCAGTCATCCGCGTGTGGAAGCTCGGGGAGCAGCGATGAGCTGGGAGTCCGAGGGCGCCTGCGTCACCCGCAAGGTCAACCCCGACCTGTTCTACCCCAAGTCGTTTGTCAAGGACCGCGACCAGGTGGAAGTAGCTCGTTGGGTCTGCCAGCGGCGCTGCCCCGTCACCGCCCAGTGCCTTGCCGACGCCCTCGCAAAAGAGGGCCGAAAGAGCGCGAAGGAGCGCTCCGGCATCCGGGGCGCGCTCACCCCTGGCGAACGGGCCGCCCTCAGTGAGCGGACCCGCCTCGCTGAAGCGGCATGACCACGGTCCTGACCTGAACCAGCTGCGCCCCAGCTGGGCCAGGCCAGGCCCGCCCTACGGCGGCCTCACGCACCTTCACGGGCGAAGGCCGCCGCCCCACCCCACACCCAAAGGACAGCCATGGCCGGAGAAACCAACATCACACTCGTCGGCAACCTGGTCGACGATCCGGAGCTGCGCTTCACCCCGTCCGGCGTTGCCATCGCCAAGTTCCGCATCGCGTCCACCCCCCGCACCTTCGACCGTCAGACGAACGAGTGGAAGGACGGCGAGAGCCTCTTCCTCACGTGCAACGTCTGGCGGCAGCCGGCGGAAAACGTGGCCGAGTCCCTGCAGCGCGGCATGCGCGTCATCGTGCAAGGCCGACTCGGGCAGCGCTCGTACGAGAAGGACGGGCAGAAGCGGACCGTCTTCGAGGTCGAGGTCGACGAGGTCGGCCCGTCGCTGAGGAACGCAACAGTGAAGGTCACCAGGGCCAACCGCACACAGGGCGGGCCGCAGCAGGGGGCCCAGAGCGCGGACCCGTGGTCCCAGTCAAAGGGGCCGTCGCAGTCCGGCTGGGGCGCGCCGCAACAGGAGCCTCCCTTCTGAGCCGTCACGGCATCTGACCAGCACATCATCCAGCACTGTTAAGGGAGCACGTCAGCATGGCACGCGGTCACGGACGGGTTCTCACCCGCATCTGGGACGACCCCGACTTCACCGTTCTGCCCGGGGACGTTCAGCGGCTCTACCTGTTTCTCATCAGCCAGCCGAACCTCAACCACGCGGGCCTGCTGCCGCTGACGCTGAAGCGCTGGAGCTCACGGGCGCACGGTCTGAGCCCGGCGGTCCTGCGGGAGCAGCTCGCGGTGTTGTCGGCACGCCGGTTCGTTGTGGTCGACGAGGACACCGAGGAGCTTCTCGTTCGCTCGTTCGTGCGCAACGACGGCGTGTGGAAGCAGCCGCAGGTGATGGGCGCAATGGTGTCGGGGGCGCTGGAGATCACGTCTAGGCCGTTGCGGGCCGCCCTTCTTGCGGAGGTGGAGCGGATCCCACTGGACGAGCTGAGCGATGAGCCCGGCCGGAAGGGTCTGTCGCCGCTGCAGGAGGTGTCTCGGCACATCGCGGCGCTGCGGGTGGCGTTCAGGGAGCCGGACCCGAAGCCTCCTGCGGCAGTCCTTCCGGAAGGGGTTGGGGAAGGGGTTGCGGAACCCCTTCCCGAAGGGGTGGATGCAGGCTCAACGCGCGCGCGCGGGCGTTTTCCCCTACCCCATTCCCCTTCTCTTCTCGTCGCGGATGTCGTCGACATCCGGTCCGCCCGCCAAGAGCGGCCGGACGTGGAAGAGGCTTGCGCGCTCCTCGCGGACCTGATCGCCGAGAACGGCACCAAACGCCCGAACATCACCAAGCGGTGGCGAGACGCAGCCCGGCTCATGATCGACGCCGACCACGTCACCCTCCCGGACGTCCTGGGGGCCATTCGCTGGTGCCAGGCCGACGAGTTCTGGCGAAGCGTCATCCTCTCGATGCCGAAACTGCGCCAGAAGTACCCCCAGCTCAAGCTTCGCGCCCAAGCCCAGCAGCAGCGCAAGCAACCCACCAGCTACCAGACCTACGCAGACCAAGGGGTCTTCTGATGACGGCCACCATGCCTGTCGAGGTCGACGATCTCGCAGACCTGGAGCGGCCCCGACCCAACGACCTCGAAGCTGAACAGGCCTACCTCGGCCGCGTCATAACCGCCGCGAACGGCCGCCTCCTGCTCCGCGACCACCCCGTCGCCGGCAGCGACTTCTACCGCCCCGCCCACGCGGCAATCCACAGTGCCATCAACGCCGTCGGCGAGCGCGGAGAACCGATCGACCTGTACACGGTCACCGCTGAACTCCAGGGCCGTAAGGCTCTCAGCCGGGTCGGTGGGGGCTCCTACCTCGCCACCTGCGTTCAGGCCGCGTACTACGGCGGCGACGCCGAATGGCTCGCCTGGCGCATCCGCGACCTCGCCCAGCGGCGCGCCCTCATCGAAACCGGTCAGCGCATCGCCCAGCTCGGCTGGATCCCCGACACCGATGCCGACGCCGGAGACCTTGCCGAGACCGCCGTCGGCCTCACCCGCACGGTCCGGGACGCCGGCCGCGCCGCCGAGGACTCCCCCGTCGTTGACATGCTCGACTTCCTTGACGGCCCGGACCCCGGCTATGACTGGGTCAGCCCCGGCTACATGGAGCGCGGCGAAAGGTGCATCTGGACTGCGGGCGAAGGCGGCGGCAAGTCGGTGCTGCTGCGGCAGATCGCCGTGTGTATCGCCGCCGGGATCCTGCCGTTCGACGGCCGTCCGTCCGAGCACGGGGCGAAGAAGGTCCTGGTGCTGGACTGCGAGAACAACGTCCGCCAGTCTCGCCGGCACTACAGCCGGCTCTTTGCGATCGCCGAGCAGCACGGCATGGCGGTGCGCCGCGGCCAGTTCCATTTCGACCTGCGTCCCGAAGGCGTCGACCTCACCCGGGCGGCTGGGCGGGCGTGGCTGATGCGGCGCGTCGAAGCCGTCCAGCCCGACCTGCTCGTCGTTGGGCCGATCTACAGGTTGCACGAAGGCGATCCCAACGACGAACGGCATGCCCGCGCCGTCACTGTCGCCCTCGACCAGGCCCGGCTCGTTGCCGACTCGGCGATGGTCCTGGAGGCTCACGCGGCAAAGGGCAACGGGCAAGGCCCCCGGCCCCTGGCCCCGGTCGGCTCCGGCCTGTGGCTGCGCTGGCCCGAGTACGGCATGGGGCTGCGCCCGGTCGAGGACGCCCGCTCCGCCCAGGAGGACCGGGCCCGGCGGGTCGTCCTGTGGCGCGGGGCGCGCGAGGAACGGCAGTGGCCGGCCTTCGTGTGTCAGGGCGCGGACGGCTCGTGGCCGTGGCGCTCGTACAAGCCGATCGACGCCGACCCGTTCACCGGCCACTCCCCCACCGGAGCGCTCTCATGACCCTGACCGAGCACTGCCCGTCCTGCCTGTCGCGCGCCCGGATCGTCCATCGCGTCGACGACGGCTCGCACATCTGCACCGAGTGGCTGTGCGGTCGGTGCGGGCGCAGCTGGCGGACGGAGTACCTGTCGGACGCGTACGCGGATGAGGAGTCCTACGGAACGTCGTGACTGTCGGGCTTCCTGGCTGAGCGTCATGACGTGGCGCCGGTAAGGGCTCTTTCGGGGCCAACTCCGACATCGAAGCCCCCGGGCGGCCCTTCAGGCTCCCCCGAAAGCCGCCCCGCCCGATCACCCCAACCCAACCCCAGCAGGCCACACACGCCCCCTTCTCTCCCCGATTTGAGGCCATCATGGCGAACAGAGCCACCGTGCTCCTTGAAGAACCCGTCCGCACGAGCGCTCCCCCGCCGACCGCGGGTCGCGTGGCGCAGCTTGTCGACGCCGCCGAGCGCCGCCGTCTGACGCCGGTCGAAGCGGCGGAGCTGCGCCGTGGCATCGAGCACCTGGAGGCCTGCCTGACGGACGCGGGGGCGCAGCTGCGCCGGGCGGCCGATGCCGCGGAGCGGGCGCGGGACGACCACGCGAGGGATCTGCTGACGGTGCATCACCCGGCGATGGGTGTGGAGTGTCGGCGGTGCGGCGCGGCGGCGGGCACGTGGTGTCGGCCGGTGGTGGGCCTGGCGATGCCGCGAACGCTGCATGTGGCGCGCCTCGTGGATGCGGGGGTGCTGTCGTGAAGCCGATTCCCCTCGGACCTACCACTAAGGCGGTCGCGGCCAAGATCCGCCAGCTCCGTCGCAAGCGCGGCCTGAACCAGGAGGCCCTCGCCGAACGCCTATCTGCGGCCGGCCGGCCGATGTGGCCGACAACGCTGTCGAAGCTGGAGCGCGGCCAACGACGCATCGACGTGGACGACCTGGTCTCGATTGCGGAAGCCCTCGGGATCGGTCCCGCGCAGCTGTTGGAACCGCCGGAGGCGTGCTCGATGTGCGAAGGCACGCCCCCGCCCGGCTTCACGTGCCAGGCGTGCGGAGCCGAGGGGGCCCGGCCGTGATCGAGGTCTCTCGGATTCTGGTGACGGGTTCGCGGGCTTGGTCGGATCGGGCCGCGGTGGAGCACGCGCTGGGCGTGGCGTTCGGGCTGTGGCGGCCCATTGTGCTGGTGCATGGGGCTTGCCCTACCGGGGCGGACTGGTTCGCGGCTGAGTGGGCGCAGCCGGCTGACTGGGATCGGCACGGGCGGGCTGCGGGGCCTATTCGGAACGCGCAGATGGTGGCGGCTGGGGCGCGGTACGTGCTCGCCTTCCTGCTGCCGAACAGTCGCGGGACCGAGGACTGCGTGCGGCGGGCGGAGGCTGCGGGGATTCCGGTGCGGCGTTTCGAGGCGGAGCGGTGACCGGGCACGGGCAGCACAAATGGCCGCACGGCATAGGCCGGCGGCTGGCGGGGCGGGGTTGCTCAGTCCCGCGGGACGTGCCCGGTGAGGATCGCGGCGGCCGCGTCGACGCCGCCGACCTTGCGAATGAGTTCGCCCAGTTCGACGGGTACGACGGCGGCCTGTGGCTTATCCCGGCGGGTGAGGAAGACGCAGCGGCGCAGCAGGCGCACCGAGGCGATGACATCGGTGATGTTGGCACGGGCTTCAGAGATCGGGATGTCGTCGGTGTTGTGATCCATGCGTCGATGATACCCAAATCACTGCTTGCACAAAAGGGCGGGTTGTACAATAAGACGGTGCGCTACATAGAGCGGCCCATGCCGCATCGACTGACCCAGAATCGCCACTCCAAGAGTGGACTGCCCTGCCATCACTTCGACTTGCACGGCCTGACATGCGATGAGTACGACGACATGCGGAGACGTGCCGGTGATCGCTGCGAGATCTGCCACACCCCCGAGGCAGAGACGGGTGGTCGCCGGCTGGTCATCGATCACTTTCAGGCGCGGCGGATGTGGATCGTCCGCGGCCTGCTCTGCGATGGCTGCAACTCCCTGATGTCGAAGTTCGATGGAACAAAGAACTGGGGGCCACGCCGCGCTGAGCGCGAGCCGCTGGCCAGGGCCTACCAGGACCGCTGCTGGCAGCAGATCTCAGGCGAGGAGCGGTCCCGAATGGAAGCGATCCAGGAGAGGCTACGAAGTCGTCGCCCTTAGCGTCTTGTTGTACAACTCGCCGTGTTGTACATTTGGAGCACAAGGAACGGCGCCGGGCCGGACCAAGCAGCTGAGCTGGAGCGCAACATGCGCCGCACGATCACCGCCATCCGCCGCACCATCCAGGCCGCCCGCACGGTCCACTACCTCGACCTCAACGACCCGCGGCTCACCACCATCAGCAACTACCTGACCAGCCTCGGCGCCGACGAGAAGCTCATCCGCTCCACCAAGTCCGTCCTCGGCGGCCGCATCAAGAAGGCGTTCGCCAACGCCGGCATCACCCGCCCCGGCCTGCTGACCCGCATCAAGCCCCGCAAGGCGCACCGTTCCTGGCTGAAGGTGACCCCGGGCTACCTGCCGGAGCAGCTGCCGATCCTCGACCGGGTCATCGCCTGCTACCCGAAGACCGCCCACCTCGTCCCGGAGGTCGGCTGAACCAACTTCGCCGCCAACCAGCCCGCCCACCCGCACGCCAACTGCACGGAAGGCGCACAGATGACCGCCGAGAAGTGGGAGCCCGCCGCCTTCAAGGACTTCCAGCCCGGAGACACCATCCAGTTCTGGACCAACGACAACGGATACGGCGGCCTCGGCGAGGTATGGCGCACCGGCACTGTCACCAAGGTGACCGCCAAGACGATCGTCATCGACTGCGAGAGCAACCTGCTCGGCAAGCGGGCCGTCATCCGCTTGGCCGACTGGTCGCGCCGCTGCCCCATGAAGGGCATCTCGTGAACTCGAACCCGTCCGACGCCGAGATCGAACTCCTCCTCGCCGCGTGCGGCCTGAACCTCCCCCGCGAGTTGAAGCCCTGCGGGACACAGGCCGCCTATCACCGGCACCTCGACCACGGCGAGAAGCCGTGCGAGGCGTGCACGACCGCTAACCGCGAGTACGGCCGGCAGCTGCGGACGCGTCCGCATACCCGGCTGCGCCCCATCAAGCATGGAACACCCGGCGGCGCTGACGCTCACCGCTATCGCGGTGAGGGCGCATGCGGGGCCTGCGCAGAGGCGTACCGGGCGGATCGCCGTCGGCGGGCTGCTGTTCGCCGCACGGCTTGAAGCCCTCGCCAGCTGGCTCCCCCCGCGCCATTTACCCCTGAGGAGATCTGATGAACACCCAGTCAGTCACTGACGCCACCCGCACCCGCCACGAGATCTTCCTTCGTCAGACCATCGCGCACAGCGTCGGCATCGCCCGCGGTCCGCGCGGGACGACCGGCGCCCACGCCGACGCGTCCGTGAACGCCTGGTGGGCGCACCGCCTTCTGGGTGCTCTCGCCGACGTGGTCCCGGCGGCCGAGCTCGCGGTGTTGCTGAGCGACATCAGCGAGGAGCTGGAGATGGGTGGCGCGCATGAGGCCGCGTACGTCGACGCGGTCGGGATCGGGATCGACGTAGACGGGCTGACCGCGCACGCCGAGGCCAAGTTCACCACCCACCCCGCCGCCTGAGGAGAACCCGATGAGCCGCATTCGCACCGCACGCGATGCAGCACGCCACGCCCAGCACACCCACCTGAACGCCACCGACCTCCGTGCTGTCCACGCCGACGAGCCCGGCGGCAGCCGGCGGCACATCGGATGGACGTTCAACACCGGCGGCGACGGCGGTCACTTCAGCCACGGTTGGGTCCTCACCAACGGCACCATCAGCGCCACCGCCAATCTGTCCCTGCCCGAGGCTCGTGACGAGGCCCGCCTCAACGCCCGGACGCCGCGATGACCACCAACCGGATCGACGAGCTCCAGGCAGCGTGGGATCGAACGATCGCCGAGATCCAAGCGCACGACCCCAAGTGCGGACTCTGCTTTGAGCAGCAGACCATCCTCGCTGGCCGCTGCAGTACCGGGAGAGGCCTTCGGAAGAAGCTCCTGCAGATCAACGACGAGTACTTGCAAATCACCGGCGCCACCGCCGCCGAGGAGACCACCCAATGAGCGACCTGACCGCCGCCCTCTCCTCCTGGGAACGTGCAGCGGCCCGCGCGACCGGCAGCCACGGCACCCTCAGCCACGAGATCAAGATCCGCGAGTTCGACACCGGCCACACCCTCAACCTGCTGATCACCCCCGTTCAGGCCGCCGACCTCGCCCAGCGCCTCAACACCACTGAGAGGAACGCCCGATGACCCAGCCCACGAACGACCTCGCCGCCGTGACCGTCAGCGCCGAGACCCTCGACGCCGCCTACAACGAGATGCGCACCGCTGTCACGTCCACCGTGCAGCAGTTCCTCGACAACTGCCCCGAAGGCTTCGCTGCCGACACCGTGGCCGAGGCCGTGGTCGACGTCTGCTCCGACGAGCTCGACGACCTGTACAACGCCCGGGCCCAGCGCGACGCCTACCAGGCCCTGCTGATTCGTGAGGGCTACCTGCCCGACCCGTACGAGGGCGTGGCGTTCGGCAACACCACGATCGCCGCCCAGGAGGCCTGAGCCATGACCCAGCACCTGACCGCCGAGCAGTGGAACCAGCGTCACCCGGTCGGCACCCCCGTCACCGCCTACCCCGGCGTCCGCCCCGAGGACCCGGCCGCCGCCGACCTCTGCACCGTCCTGACGACCCGCACCCGCAGCGAGGCCTGGACCCTCGGCCACGGCGAACCGGTCGTCATGGTCGACAGCTACGCGGGCGGCATCTCCCTCGAACACATCGACCTCCACACCGAGGAGACCAGCCGATGAGCACCCAGCAGTCTGCCCGTGACCTCCTGCTCGACGTCATCAGCGTCACCGAGTGCGCCAACAGCGGCAGGACTCCGGAGGGCCTCCTCGACGCCTACCGCAAGGAGGTACTCGCCAAGGAGGCCGCCCGGCAGCGGGCCGCCGCAGACATCCTCCCCGAACACCTCGCCGCCGTTCGCCCGCTGATCGGCACCGTGGCTGACCTGATTGACCCGGACGCCCTCGTCTGGTTCGCCCCGGCCCGCATCCGTGACGCCGCGACCGACCTGCTCGCTGCCGCGGAGACCACCCGATGAGCGCCGCGCTGCGGATCACCGTTGTCCGCTACCAGTGCCCCGACTGCCGCCGCACACACGCCAAGAAGGCCACCGCCGAAGCCCACATCAACCGCTGCTGGTACCGCCCCGCCAACCGAGGCTGCAAGACCTGCACGCACTACGAGCCCGCCGGAGACGGTGCCCAGTGCATCCCCGGCGACCAGTGCAGTTGCGACAGCTACCCCGAGTTTTGCACCGCCGGCGCCGGGCGGACGCTCACCCAGCCCCTGACCGGCTGCCCGGACTGGCAGCCCACCACCGAGGAGCCCGCCCGATGAGCACCGCCTTCGCCATCCGCGGCACCACCCGCTACCACGTCGACGTCGCCTGCCGGGCCCTCGACAGCGCCCGCCTCAACCACGGCGGCACCGTCCTCCAGATCGCCGACACCGCCGGCCACACGCCGTGCCTGGTGTGCGCCAGCCCCGACGCCACCGAATGGACCGTCACCCCAGAGACACTCGGCGAACTCCTGGAGCTCGTCGGTCCGTCAAAGCCGCACTGGGCACCGCTGCCCGCGGACTCCGCGCTCGCCGTCAGCACACAGGTCGACGGCCTTACCGTCCTCGCCCACCGCCGCAAGCCCCGCACCGTCGCCCGCTTCGGCGACACCATCACCCGCCAGCCCGACGGCACCTGGACCGCCCAGCACGCCGAGGAGACCACCCGATGAGCACCCAGCCCCAGCCCGCCGCCAGCGACCAGACCCGCTGCCCGTCCACCCACTGGTACCTGCTCCTCAGCTGCGAACTGCCCCGCGGGCACCGCGACAACTGGCACCAGGGCCAGGACGCCGCCAACGTCACCATCCGCTACCGCCGCACCATCGGCGTCACCGAGGCGTACCTCGGCGGCAACTGGGAGCCCACCGACGTGCCCACTCCCGACGGCCTGGACTGGCGAGCCACCGAGTCCGTGCTCAACCACGCCGGCCAGCGCGGCGACACCGACACCATCACCGTCATCGACGGTCTGAGCCGACAGAACGACGCCCTGCTCGCCCGGGTCCGGGAACTGGAGGCCGAGACCGAGCGGCTCCGGGACGTGCTGAAGCGCACCCGGGCCCTCGCCGAGACCGACCCGCCCACCTGCGCGGACTGCGGTCACCTCGAATCCGCCCACGACCCGGCCGGTGACCGCGACTGCAACGCCTCCGCCGCCCGCGTCCGCTCCTGCACCTGCGCGTACTACATCGCCTGCTACCCGCAGCCCGCCCCCAGCGGCCCGCAGACGGCCGCCTGACGGCCGAACAGCACCGCACCGGACCACCAGCCCGCCCGAGCGCCCGAACGGGCGTCCACCGGCCCGCCACGCCAACCACGGAGACCGCCATGGACCAGCTCCTCGACCACGACCCCGACACCTGCGTCGGCATCTGCTGCGGAACCTGCGCCCGCTGCGGCCGCCAGTTCGATGCCACCGACACCCGCCACGACGGCCGGGCCCGGCACGGCCTGACCGACTACTGCCGCGCCTGCGTCGACCGGTACCACGACAACGAGGACGCCGACCACCGCTGCGTCATCTGCGCCGATTAGGAGCCCCATCCGATGGCCATGGACACCGACTTTCCGCAGCACCCCAACTGGCCGTCGCCCCGCCGCTACGGCCGCCCCCTCACCGCCCGCCAGAAGGCCTTCCTCAACCACCTCGATGTCCGCTGCGGCACCCACGAAGGCTGGCTCCGCCACCGCGACGAAGGCGACCTTCCCTGCGGAGACTGCAACACCGCACACGAGGCCCACCGCGCCGCCGCCGACGAGCGGCCCGACCTCTGCGGCACGAACGCCGGCTGGCAACGCCACCGCCGCATGAAGCGGGACCCCTGCCCCGACTGCGTCGAGGCCCGCGCCGACTACGAACGCTCCCAGTGCGGCAGCTACGCGGGTTACCGCATCCATCTCCGCAACCACACCGAACCCTGCCCGGCCTGCGCCAGCGCGAACGCCGACCGACTCCGGGACTGGCAGGCCGCCAACTCCGAGAAGACGCGCGGCTACCAGCGCACCTACTACGAGCGTCACCGCGACCAGCGCATCGCCTACTCCGCCAACTATCGCCGCAAGATCAAGGACGCCGCCTGATGGCCATCGAACTGCCCGACCGCCCCCGCCGCTTCCGTGTCCACAAGGTCGACAACGAGCCGCAGGACTGCACCCTTCACCCCGACGGCCGGATGAGCAGGGAACTCTGCGGCCAAACCCTGTGGAGCATGCTCTCGTTCGACGCCATGCTCGACATGAACTGGGCGGACGCCGAAATCGAGTGGGACCCGGCGCCGGCCGAGGCCACGGCGTCCGTGCAGGCCTCCGAGGCGGACACGCCGCTCTGCCTCTTCGACGCCGCCGGGGGGCGACCGGTGACCGACACCCCGCCGCCCAGCCTCCGCGACCTCCTCCTCGCCGCCCGCACCCCGACCAGCTGAGGAACCGCCATGGACCCCATCACCGTCCGCTGGGACCGCACCATCCTCCCCACCACCCCCGGCGACGACACCATCGTCTGCTGCCTCACCGACGACGGCCAGCCCGTCGCCCTCATCCTCAGCGACGAACACCGCGTCGGCCTCGGCCTCCAGCTCCTCGACCCCGAAGGCGAGTAGGCCATGAGCGACGACCGGCCGCACGGATACGCCCGCTACAAGCTCAACGGCTGCCGCTGCTACACCTGCGGTTGGGCCGTCGCCCAGTACCGCGACCACCGCGAGCAGCTCCTCCGCCGCGGGCAGTGGCAGCCCTACGTTGATGCCGACCCGGCCCGCCAGCACGTCGCCAACCTCAAGGCCTGCGGACTCGGCGATCGCACCATCGCCAACCTGGCCGGCCTCGAACGCAAGACCGTTCGCGTCCTGGTCCACGGGCGTCCCGAGCGCGGCACCCCGCCCCCGGCGCAGATCCGGCCAGCCACCGCCGCTGCGATCCTCTCCGTCGAGCCGACCGCCGAGAACCTGCCCGACGCCGCCGTCATCAGCTCCGCCGGCACCGTACGCCGTCTCCGGGCGCTCGTGGCTGCTGGCTGGCCCCAGGCCCAACTCGCTGCCCGGCTCGGCATGACCCCCGGAAACTTCGGCGCCACGCTTCGACGCGAGCAGGTCATCGTTCGTACCGCCCGCGCCGTCGGATCGCTCTACGACCAGCTGTGGAACACCGACCCCAGCGCCGCAGGCGTCGACAACCAGGCCACCGCCCGGGCCCGCAACCACGCCCGCAACCACGGCTGGGCACCCGTCGGCGCCTGGGACGACGACACCATCGACGACCCCACCGCCGAACCGGACTGGACTGGAGCGTGCGGCACCCGCGCCGGCTATGAAGCCCACCGGCGCATGGACACCGTCACGTGCCCGCGCTGCCGAGCCGCCATGACAGCTCTGCGAGCCGAACGCAAAGCCGCCGGAGCCGCCGCGTGAGCTTCTACATGATCCCGATCGTCCACTGCGACGGCCCCGACTGCGAAGCGCCCGAGATCAACCACCCCGCCGCCCACACCGCCGCCGACGTCCGCCGCCTCCGCCGCCCCGACGGCTGGCACCAGCGCCCCGGCGGCCGGGACATCTGCCCCAACTGCTGGGCCGCAGGCCACCGCTGACCCTGTTGCCCGACGCCGCCCGCAACCCGCGCGGGCGGCCACCACCACCAGCCCAGGAGCACACCGTGACCAGCCACATCCCTGCCAGCCTGCTCGCCGCCGCAGCCACCAGCCTCCGCGACATCCAGACACCGCTTGCCGCACACCTCGCCCTCATGCACCCCGACGTCGGCACCACTCTCGCGAAGTGGCTGGAGCGCGAGGCCGAGATCTGGGCCCAGTGCGAGACCGTCAAGGCCGAGATCGCGCCGCAGGGGTTCAAGCTCTCGTGGGGCATCAGCACCCACGAGGAAGCCCTCGCGGTGGCCCGCGCGGTGCTCGGCCAGGACGGCGGCCAGCAGTGACCGACCACACTGTCCGCCCCGGCCAGGTCTGGGCCAACAGGTACGACAGCGGCAGCAAGTTCCGCATCGAGTCGGTCGACGACACCCACGCCACCGTTGTCCCCGTCACCATCACCCCGCAGAACGCCGTCGTGCTGCGGCCCGGCCGACAGACCCGCATCCGGCTCGCCCGGCTCCGCACCGGCACCGGCTACCGGCTCATCCGCGACGCCCAGGAAGGCCAGCAGTGACCCTCGAACCCCACGTCCAGGCCACCCGCTACACCGTCAACTGCATGCCCCCCGGACTCGGCGCCGGACGCCCACCTCTGGGCCCTGCACGTCGAACTCGGACGCGATGGCTACTGGTCCGTGACCGACGGACACCAGTACCTCGACGACAACTCCATCTGGCACCACACCCGCTGGGAGGCCGGACCGCTGACCCTCGGCAACGCCCTGGCGATCGCCGAGGCAACCGCCCCATACCTGGCGGTGAACGGATTCACTCCGGATCAGGCGCTTGCGCGCATCGCCCGCCTCCAGGCCGAGCCCACCGCGTGACCGGGTCCCCCTGGCTGGTCCAGGCCGGCGCCCTCTACGGCGCCGGCCTCGCGGCAGCCCTCCTCGCACTCCACCCCCGGAGACGCACATGAACCCCGACCTCGCCGCCCTGCTCGCCTGCAGCCCCCTCGCAGCCTGGTGGGCCTACCGCATCCACACCGACCGGAGGACCCCTATGCCCGACCTGCCCGACGACATCGGCATCACCCCCGCCACCGGCAACCGGCCCGCCATCCTCTGGGCCCGCTACGGCAACACCACCGAGTTCTACGCCGTCCGCGACACCATGCCCGCCGACGGCGAGGAGCCGCAGCCGTGACCCGCGCCGAAGCCCTTGCCCGGGCAGCCGAGTGGGCCCACGGCGCCGAAAAGGCCCTGGAGGACTCCACCCAGGCCCACGAGGATGCCCGGCGCCTCATGGCCGAACCCGGCGGCTACTCCACCCCCGAGGTCTCGCGTCTCATCTCGCTTGCAGACAAGCGATCCGACGATGTCCACATCCTGCTGGCGATAGCCCAGACCTGGGCCGCAATCGCCGCAGCCACACCCGAGGAGCCCCAGCCGTGACCCGCGAGCACACCCCGCGGCCCGGCCGCACCTGGGACACCACCCTCACCCACGTCGAGATGGTCGTTCCGGACGACGCCCCCGACCCCCGCCCCAACCGCGCCACCCGCCGGGCCCTCAAGCGCGCCAAGAGGAAGACCAGCCGATGACGTTCAACGCCCGCCCCGGGCAGGCCCTCACTCCCGCCGAGATCGACGCGCTCCGATGCGCCGCCCGCGGCTACACCATCAACCAGACCGCCCACTGCCTGAACATCACCCGCGCCGCCGTTCTCAACCGCACCCAAAGCGCTCGCACCAAGCTTGCCGCCCGCAGCACCACCCACGCCGTCGTCCTCGCCCACCAGACCGGCCAACTCGACCTCGACTGCAGCACTGCCGGCATCACGCGCGCCCTCGAAGCCGCCGCCCGGCTCGCTGCCAACACCCCCAGGAGCGCCGCATGATCCCCGAGCAGGAGACCTACCAGCAGCAGCTTGTCCGGATGCGGGACGAGGCGCTTAACCGGGCCGTCCACGCTGAGTGCGATGTCCGAGCCGCTGAGGACGAACTCGGCAAGCACCGGCGCCAACGCGGTGATCTCATCGAACGAACCCGCGTCGCCGAAGCCCGCGCTAACGCACTCGCCACCACCCTCGATGACGTCCTGGGCACGTTCATCCACAAGGTCCACCCCGGGTATGCCGGACTCCAGTCGATGATGATCCCGGTGGCTGAAGTTGAGGGATGGCGCCAGGACCTGGCGGCCGCCCGCGTTGGCTGCCCTGACCCGATCGAGTGCGACCATGAGGCCGCGCTGGGGCTGGCCGAGGCGCGGATAGCCGCCTTGACGGCGCAGTTCGATGGCGCCATGGAAGGCTGGGGCAACGAGTCGAGGATCTACACGGCCCTGATTGCCGCCGTCCGCGCGCTCGCCGACGAGCTGGAACGGCAAGAGGCGTACGGCGGGCTGGCCGACGGCTACCAGGACGCCGCGGACCGGATCCGCGCGGCACTCGAAGCCCGGCAGTGACCGAGGACATTGAGGCGTTCGTCGACTGGTGGCTCACCGCCAGCGACGAAGACCGCCAACAGTTCATCGCAGACAGCCTGCCGGCCCCCGCCGAACGTCCATCGGTGGTTGACGTCATCCGCGACCTCGCCGACTACCGGCCGGGAAGCGCCACCTGCTGACCGGCCGCTCCGCACCGTGACGGCCCCGGCGCTCTTGCGTGAGCGCACGAATCGTTCCAGCTGGCCGGGCCATTTTCAGTGACCCGTTCGGGCTCTGGCTGGCGATTTTCGGGGCCGCTACAAAGGACCCATGAGCAATCCCGAGTACGTCCCGGTCAGCGCCGCGCACCTTCGCAACTTCTTCGATGCCGACGGCAAGCCGCTGGAAGGCAGGAGCAAGTGCCCGACGTGTGGCCGGACCGATCTGTTCCAGCTGGACTTCTCGAACGGCCAGGTGATGCGGTTCTCCAGCCTGTGTCACGCGTTCGAGGTGCCGACCCCCAGCTGACCAGTGTCCTGCCCGCTGCGCCCGGCCGATTGGTCGGGCGCTTTCGTGTGTTCGACGGGCTGGTCGTCGCCGCGGACATTGGCGAGGGCGTCGGCGATAAGCCAGGCGAGGGGTTCGGCGTCGTTGATGGGTTGGTGGCCGACGATCTGCCCGTTGATGATCCATTTAAGGAAGACGCCAGCGCGGGGCTTCGCGGATTGGGAGAGGCCGGCGTAGACCCAGCCCTGTTCGCCGCGGGCTTCGGTTTCGAGGTTGAGCGGGATGAGCTTGGAGCGATGAGCGCCGCCACGAGCACCGAGGCTGGCCTGCTCATCGGGGACGTCGCAGTGGGCGGGGTCGCACCAGGTGGGGTGGAGGGTCGTGCTCACGCGCTCAAGGCTAGTCGAATGCTTGTTCGAGCTGCACATCTGGACTCCCCCGGAACCCTTGACTCCGCATGATCGCGGGCAGATCCTGGCCACCCCTCAGGGAGGAGCCCTCATGCCCGATCCCGCCCCGAATCCCACCGTGACCGTCAGAGTCGGCACAGACCCTTGCCCGCGGTGTAGCCGGACCGTTGTCCTCACTGCACACATCACGCTCGGCGACGGCTTCGACCTGCACCTGTGCCGCCGCTGCGACGCCGGGGCCACGGCCGGTGGCCGACTCCTCGCTGTTCTCGGGCTGCCGGACGGCCAGCGGCCGATGGACCTGTTCAGGGAGTTCACCGCGGCATGGCTCCGCGACGGCGCAGCAGTCTACGGATGGCACCAGGTGCCGCCAGCGGACTGAACAGGTGGGACGGTGCCGGACGCCTGTCAAGACGCGAGTCGGCTCTTGCCCGGATCTCCCCCGCCCGGACGCCGGCGGCCGGTTCCGCCAGTGGTCCTTTTCGCTGCCGTGGTCTTCTTCGCAGGGCGGGCCGCCGGGGTCTTCGGATGCTCCTGTGCAGCCCGATCCAGCGCCTCCTGCAGCAGTGCAGTCAGGTCGAGCACCTGGGCCTGCTCCAACACCTTGGCGTCCGGAGCGTGCGGGGCCGGCAGCCCGGCGGCCTTCGCCTCCACGACCTGGGTCAGGGCGAGCGTGTACTCGTCCTCCTCGGCGTCGGGTTCGAATCCCTCGCTGTAGGTGTCCATGAGCTGCCTGGCCAGCGCAATCTCTTCCGGGCGCAGCTCGGCGGTCTTCGGGGCGAGTCCGGCGGGGCTCTTCACTTCGTCGGGCCACAGGAGGGTCACCATCGTGAGGACGTCGCCGCGGGTGCCGATCGCAACGAGGTTGTCGCGGGTGCGGATGGCGGTGCGGGCGATGGCGACCTGGTTGCTTTGGGTGAGGGCTTCGCGGAGTAGGGCGTAGGGCCGTGCTGCGCCTGGTGTGGAGGTGGTGAGGTAGTAGGCGCGGTTGTAGTGCATGGGGTCGACGCGTTCGGCGGGGAGGAAGCCGAGGATGCGGATTTCGTTGGTGTCGGGCATGGGGAGGGAGTCGAGGTCTTCGCGGGTGAGGACGAGTGTGCGGCCGTCGGGCAGCTCGTAGCCGTGTTCGATCTCGTGCTCGGGGACCTCGATGCCTTCGTGTTCGCAGACCTTGCGGTAGCGGATGCGGGCGCCGTCTTGGGCGTGGACCAGATGGAGCGGGACCTTGTGCTCTGTGGTGGCTGTGACGATGCTGACGGGCACGCTGACCAGGGAGAACGTGAGGACTTTCTTGGCGATCACTGTTGGCACGGCGCGCTCCAGGTGTACCCCCTGCTGGTCGTCTTCTCAGTCCATCGGTGCCGCCCGGTGATCGCATCCTGGCCGGGATGTGTCAGGCACGGGTGGGATAGTGCGCAGATGATCCCTGTAGAGGTCGGGAGCGGCAGTTCTGGTGCGTGCCGTGACTGCGGCCGGCACTCCCCCGGCCGCTGGCCCGGCGGACGCTGCCGACCGTGCTGGGACGTCCAGCTTGAAGTCCGTCGCGAGACGCGTGCCACTGGCCCGACGGCCCTGTATCGCTGCTTCGACGAGGACGGCTGGCTGCTGTACATCGGCACCAGCCTCGACCCGAAGCGCCGGTTCCGGGAGCACGCGAACTGGTTCGGCTGGTGGCCCGCGGTGGTGCGGATCGAGGTCGAGTGGCTGCCGTACGGGTTCCCCAGGTCGATGAAAGCGGAGCATGCGGCGATCTGGCGGGAACGGCCGGCGTGTAATGCCGAGCCGGGGGTTGTGGTGGAGGAGTGCGGGCCGCCGATGGAGGGCGGGGCGTGGTTCGACCGTGGGGCGCAGTTGCGGGAGTGGCGTCGGTGGTTCGCGGTGTGGCGGGACTGCCGGCTACAGCCGGAGGAGGAGGCGTGTAAGTCTGCCGCGCAGCATCTGGACGACCGCGTTCCGCAGGCGTAGCGTTCCCCGCCACGAGGGGTGGCACCTGGGCACCCGGCTGTTGGGCGTCCAGGCCCTGGCGGTGGTCTCGGACTGCCGTGTATTGCTGCGCCCCGCCGAGGCTCAAGCTCGGCGGGGCGCAGTTCTGTTCCACCCGAGGCCTGGACTCGCAGCGGAACGCGGTCTACCGTTACGTCCCCGGTTGTCCTCCCCGGCCTGCGCCCCGCCGCGTCCACACCGCGTCGGGGCGCAACCGTGACAGCCTCAGCACGTCGGCGGTTCCCCGTCCAGCTGCACACTGTCCACCCAATCGACCTCCCAGCCGAGCCGCTCGGCTGCATCCCAGACCGCGGCGGCCTGCTGCTCGGGGCCGGACTCCGAGCCGTAGGTGGACCGGCGCCGGGAATTGACGACGATCCGCGGGATGTCGTTCATGAGAGATCCTCGGCGTCAGGACTGTTCGTGTGGAGGCGCAACCCAAGCTCCAGCGCCGCCATGTGGATCTCCAGCGAGGGCGTCATGCCCTGCCGCTCCAACTCGGCCGCAACCTGGTCCGCGAACGCCCCCGCCGCGTCGAGGTCCTGCTGCGACAGATCAGCCATGAGGCTTCTCCCCCGCGGCCTCGGTAAGGACTTCCTCGACCGCGGCCTTGTACCGCTGCTCCACCCGGCTTCGGATGTCGTACAGGTACGGGCGAACCGCCCACTCGACATCGCCAGGCCTGGTCTCTGTGAGCAAGTCGAGAACGGCCCGCCAGTCCTCGCGGTGTACGGCAGCGTGGAGGGGCTTGAGGTGAGCGCGAAGCTTCTCCATGTCCTCATAGGTGGCGCGGTCCCGGTCGGATAGGCCCGAAGCCCAGGTTCGCCGCTTCGTTGGGTCGGCGGGGATCTGCGGGAGCTGGTAGAGCGCTTGGGCGTAGTGGATCTCGTTGGTACTGATCCAGTCTTCGGCGTGCTCGGCGATGGTGTGGATCTCGTCGGGGTCGAGTTGGCGGGCGGCGTGGCCGGCGGGGAGGAGGTCGTCGGGGTGGACGCCGAGGTGCTGAGGCATGTGGGCTCCGATCAGCTGGCCGGGGTGGGTGATGCTGTCACAGGGCAGGGCTTGTGTCATCGGGCCGGTTTGATGACGCGCAGCTCGCTGGCGTGGCACAGAACGGAGCCGATGAAGAAGCCGACCTGGTCGACGGTCCACCGGCCTTGCGTAAGAGGTCCGGGTAGCTTCCCGTCGACGATGTAGCCGGTGCGGCCGGCGGCGCGGGGGTCGTCCTGGCAGGCCTTGATGTAGACCTTGTCGTTGGCGTTGAACACGGCGGTTCTCCTTCGGTCAGGGCTCGGCGGGGGCCGGTTCGATGGGTTCGACGGTCGGCTCCCGCGAGCCGCGTACCGGGGGCCGGACGCAGGCGCTGCAGTTAGTTGCCGTGGGCGCGGGAGTGGACGGGCCGGCGGACGCCTCGACTCGCGGGCTACCAGGACCCCTCGCCGTCGAATTGATACGGGAATCCGTTGTCGAACCAGGCGGGGTCAGCGGCGGCACACGCCCCGCAGACCCCTCCACGGTCAGGGTGAGAGTGGAGCACACCCTGCTCGCCTGCTAGGCGGAGGAAGGTGTCCCACCAGGCTGGCTCGTCGAGGATGTGCGAGAGCTCATGCACGAACTGGGCATACCCGGTCGCAAGGTTCATGCCGCGCCAGTTGACCGGCCAGCCGCTGGCGTAGGTCTTGCCGAAGGCCGGGTGACGTCCGAAGTCGGCGGGTGTGCTGCTGATGGTCGGTGGGGCGCCCATGAACAGCTGGCTGACGGTAGGGGCGGGGCTACCGATCCTGATCGCATCGACGAAGGCCTGGACGTTGTCGAAGTGGACGAGTCGGGCGATCGCGAAGTAGGTGTCCGGGTAGCCCTTGGTGAGCAGGAGGTGCGCGTACTCGGTCTCCGAGTACGGCAGGTCTTGGCGCAGGCTGGTGACGAGCAGCCGGAACGCGCTGTCGCACGTGAACCATCGCTTGAGGATGGTGGTCCCGTCGGCTGCAGCTTCGGGCTCGCCGCAGATGGTCTGGCCGGCCGTCGGGAGTTCGCTGATGCCGGTGTGGTTCAGGAACTGGCCGTAGTCGAGGGTCAGATCGGCGTGGAAGTCCAGCTCGTTGTGGCGGTCCTTGCTGAACCGTGCACCGCTGGTGGTATACCCGTGGAAGCTCTCCCAGACCACGCGGGCGTGGGCTCGGTGTGCTTCGGGCACGTCGGTGAGTCGCTTGTAGGCAGGGTTGGACGGGAGGACGCCGTTGTACATAGGCGTGCCGTCGGGGTAGGTGCCGATGGGCGGCTTGCGCAGTTCGATGTACTGCACGTCCTCAGGATCGCGTGCGACGACGTGATCGACGGTGAAGAACTCCAGGTGGCGCCACTTGCGCGCCAGCGCGGCTCGGGCTCGCTCGCTCATTGTCGTTCCTCTGCTGGGGTCGGTGGTGGCAGCGCGCTGGGGTTGGGACAGGCAACGACGCGGGTCAAGTATCGGCGGCCAGTGGTTGCGCGAGGGTCGGCGGCTTCGCTCCGGTCACTGCGGGAACACCTCCGGGTGGGCGGCCTTCCAGTCCAGCCAGTGCTGCATCGGCTGCTTGCTGATGGTGTGGATGCGGTCCATGAGCTGGACGAGGGTAAGCGGGCCCAGGCCGTTGGTGTCGTCGTACTGGTGACCGCGGGAGCTGGGGCGGACAGGCACGAACATCGGCCCGCGCCGCCAGGAACGCTGCCGGTAGCCCCAGTCGTCGTTGCCGTACTTGTGGAACGTGAAGCCGTTGGCTGCGCCGTCGACGTCGAGCAGCCGCTCGGCGAGCCGCTCCTTCCAGCGGGCGTCGTACCAGCGGTCGATGTACTCGCCGAGGAACGAGGCGAGGATCAGCGTCTCGGCATGGGTGGGGCGGGCTTCGCTTTCGTGGTCGAAGGTGAGGATGTAGTTCCAGCGGGCGTGGGGGCTGGCGACGGCGATGCGGTGGGCGGTGAGGGGGTCGTCGCGGTCGGCGTCGTCACCGAACGGCCAGGCGGTCACTGCTGCTCCTCGCTGTCGATCCAGGTGGTCTGCGGCACCTGTCGGACCACGGTGCGGTCGCGGACGATGTACCGCCACGGGTCGCCGCCGGGGTCTTGGGGGTGGGCTTCGATGGCGCCGGCGAACTGGTGCTTGGGGAAGCCGTCGATGATGGCCTGCAGTTCGGTGTGGATGTGGTAGCCGCCGTAGGCGCCGTACTCGGTGAGCGGGACAATGGCCTCGCCGGTAACGGTGGTGACCGTGCCGGTTGGGGTGTCGGCGACGGTTTCGGTGGTGCGGATGCGGAGGTCGTTGAGCGGGCCCGCCTGGGTGTTCCTGATCTGCACCCACGTGAGGGGCGGGGTGATGTCGATGTGTCCGGTGAAGTGCGAGTCGTAGGCGCCCACGGTGTTACTCCTCCTCGTAGTTCGGCCAGGTGTGCCCGTCAGGGTCTTCGCAGTCGCCATCGTGGCCGGGATCGAGGATGCAGAAGGTTTCCTGGCCGATCCCGTTGTGGTCCATGGAGTCGCAGTGGGGACCGGTCCCGATGCGGGCTTCCCGTTCGGCTTCCAGGGCATCCAGGGTGGCTTGTGCAGCCAGTTCGCCGTTTTCGCGGTTACGGCGGTCGATCCAGCCGCGCCGTGCTGCTTCGGAGCGGACGGCGCGCGCTTCGGGGGTGTTGCGGCGCGCCTTGGCGGCTTGGCGTCTCGCCTCTTCGGCGGCGGTGAGGGCGGCATCCAGGCGCCGCATGAACGTCCAGATTCCGTCCGGGTCGGTCACGGCTGCGCCTCGTTGTTGCAGCCGATCTGGTGGTCGCCGCCGGTGCCGGTGCACGTCGGGCAGTACGAGCCGGGCACGTGGACCCGGATCGACTGGCCCGGCCGGGACGGCTCCACGACGAACCCGTCTGCGGTGAGGATCGCGACCAGGGCGGTCTCCATCGCGGCCTTGACGGTCCTGTAGCGGGCGACGAGCGGGTGCCGTTCGTCCCAGCCGGCTTGTTCGGCGTCGTGGCTGCCGATGGCGAGGTCATCGTGGACATTCCAGGCGACGATGACGCACCCGTAGGGGAGGTCTGCGGTCATGGCGACGCCGGTGTCGAAATCGTCGTCGGGGTGGTCTTCCATGTCGATGAGGTGGAAGCCGGCTTGGGTGAGGCTGTGGCGGACGGCGTCTTCGAGGTCGATGAGGGCGGGGCTGGCGGTCACTGTGGCTCCGTTGAGAGGTCGATGGTGAGCTGGCCGGCGGCCTCGATGGCGGCTCGGCGGGTGGCGGCGGCGGTCTCGCGGTGGTGGTCGCGGTCGTAGTGCAAGTGGCATCCCTGGCACATGGCGCGGAGGTTGCTGGGATCGCTGTGCTCGGGAATGTGATCAAGGTGGGCGACGGTGAGGACCACCTTCGAGCCGGTGCCGTACGCGGCCTGGCCGTTGATGTTCGGGCAGCGGCCGTCGTGGGTGCCGCGGCCGCACTCGCCGAGGCACTCGCAGCGTCCGCCGGCCCGGTTGGTGCGGATGTCGAGGCTGATGGCGGGCCAGTCGGCGGGGTAGCGGTCGCGGTTTTCCGGGCGTATGGGCACGGCGTCTCCTCGGTCAGGCCGCTGCGCTCTGAACGGCTGGCGGGATCACTGCTGCTCCTCTGCGTGGTGGATGGCGAAGCCCTGGGCGAGGTCGACGGGGTGGCGTCGGCCGTCGGCGGTCTCGACGAAGAAGGTGAGGTGCTTGTCGTTGGCGAGGGTGCTGGCGACGACGGTTCCGGTGAACGTCACGGTGACGCGGGTGCCCCGGGGGAAGTTGGCGCGGAGTTCGTCGAGAGGACCCGCAGCGCGGAGGCGGGGATGGGGCGCCTCGGCGGGGACGGAGATGGTCGTGGTGTGCGGGCGCAGCGCGGGGACCGGACCAGTGGCGCACTTGCAGAGGGATCTCGCAGGCGGCTCGGAACGGTAGGGCTGCTGGCACCGGCCGCACCGCCACTCAGTGACGGTGGTGGTCGCCCGGCTCACGGCCGCCCCCCGGGCTGGGAGCCGGCCCGCTGGCCCGCGTTGCCCAGCCGGATCCGAAGCTCCTGGGCGTACTGGGCGGATACGCCGTGCGGGGAGCAGTAGTCGACCATCTCGTCGGCGAAGTCGCGGGCCGCCATTTCGACGGCGCGGAGGCGGTGGACCTCGGCGAGCAGGGCACCCATGTCGCCATGTGCGTGGAGGACGAACTGGCGGTTCTCCTCGGCGTACGGGGCGTTGAACTTGAGGACGCCGATCTGTCGGGGGTAGCCGTCGATGTGTGTGCGGACCGTGTCGCGGTCCTTCTGAGGATCGGGGTCGAGGTGCCAGTGCCCGCCCTCGGCGGCGGCGTAGCGGTCGTGGATGGCTGCGAGCCACTGATCAGGCAGTCCGCCGTGCGGGAGAGCCGCGAGGGACGTGTTGGGCTGGGTGGCGGTCATCGTGGGGCTCCTCAGTCGTTGACGTGGTTGCTGCTGCGCGGGCACGGCCCGTCGTGTACCAGTCCGTGGCAGGTGCCGTACACGGACCGCTGGCCGCAGAACTGCAGCCGCTCGTTGCCGTACGGGCGCAGCGCCTGGGCGAGTGTCTCGGCGGTGGAGACGACGTTGGGCCAGTCACTGTCGGAGATGCCGCCGCGCTTCTGCCGGCTTCGGGCGGTGGCGAAGGCCTGCTGCGGCGCGCGGAGTTCGGGGTGCCGGCCGGTCCAGCGGAGGGTTGCCTCGTCAAGGAGGGACAGGGCGCCGGTGTAGTACGGGTCGTAGTGCTTGACGCTGTTGAGCTCGTCGGCCAGCTGGGTGGCGCTGCAGGTCTCGAACACGGTGCCGCTCCTAGAAAAAGTTGGCGTTGAGGAACACGTGCGGGCCGTCCTGGTGGTAGCCGGGCAGGCCGCGCCGGGCGCCGTAGCGGGTGCGCAGCGGCCAGCCCCGACTGTCGCGGGCTTCGGTCATGACGTTGTCCATCTGCTCGGGTGTGAGGTCGTAGCCGTACTCGGCGCGGATGGTGACGTCGGGGCGGCGGATGAACTGCGACCAGGCGGTGTAGGTCGTGAGGTCGAGGTCGGGGTGGGAGTGGAAGAGGAAGCGGTGGCCGCCGGCGGCCTGGCCGATGTGGAGGCCGTCGCCGTCGGGTTCGCCGCCGGGGAAGGGGCCGAAGGCGTAGAAGTTGGTGCTCATGGTGGACCTCCCTCTCAGTCTGTCTATTTTTTAGACACTCCCAGTGTGACCGACCATCAGCCAACCTGTCTAGGAAATAGACAGAACCCGTGGAACCATTTGCCCATGACCGCAGAACACTGGCCCCACACCCTCAGGGAACGCGCTCTCAAGATCCGCGCACAGCTCGACGCCCTCGACGACGAGATCCTCCTCGCCCACGCCGCAGGCCTCTCCTGGCGCGACATCGGCACCGCCGCCGGCATCAACCACGAGAAGGCCCGCCAGGCAGCCGGCCGGGTCGCCAAACGACCCGACCGAAAGCCGCTCCCACCCCTCTCCGGGGCCGGGTAGCCGCTCAGACCGCGCGGCGGGAGTCGTCGTACGCAGCGAACGCCACCGCGGCCTGCTCGACGTACCGGCACTGCCAGCCGCACTCGCCGTCGGCGTCGTGGAACTGCAGGTGCAGCTCCTCGGGACTGGACCAGGTCACGTCGGCCGGCGTCTTCCGGGTGCGGGAGCAGGGCCGGAACATCCACTGGGCGAGGAACGTGACCGGGTTGTCGCGGTAGTCGCGGCGGGCGGCGTGGGCGTGGAGCCAGCGGGCGAACGTCATGTCGAGGCGGATGGCCGGCGGCTGGTTGGAGCCGGGGCAGCCGTCGCTGTAGAACGTCGCCATGGGGTCGAACGGGGCGTGATGGAGTTTCAGGCACCCGTCTTTGCGGATCGGCAGGGTCTGCTCACACGTGCCGCAGATGCCCTCAGGAGGGGGCGAGAACGGCCTCACGGCACCTCCCCCTCCCCCGGCTGCAGCGCGGGCTGTTCGGCGCCCACAGGGGCACCCTGGGCCTTCCTTTCGGCTCGCATGCCGACGAGCCACTTCTCGTACCGGACGGTGGGGTCACCGGAAACACACCAGCAGCCCATCCACTTTGCGTGCACACCGGGGCGATGCCACTCGACGTACCTGTGCTCAACCTCGGTGCCGGGGCACTCGGGGTTGCTGCACGACTTGCTGTCGTCATGGTGGTGCGTCAGGTGACCGCCGCAGTAGAAGCTCCGGCGCCTACCAGCCCCGGCCGCGGCCCACTGCCTGTCGTACGCCTTCAACGCGGCCTGGCACGATCCACGAAGGTGGAACATCGCGGAGCCGTCGCCAAGGTCGGGCCGGATCAGATTCGGCCCGTCGAACCGGTGGTACTTCTGCCGGCTGGTGATGGGCTCCCGGCATCCGTGACAGGAGCCGGGCATGATCGCCATCTGCTGCTCGAAGCGTTCGGACGCGCGCTCGGCAATCCGCTCATTGTGGACCTCGGAGCAGGGCGGAAGCTCACCACAGCGTCGGCACACAGAGTAGTGCTCGGGCAGGGTCCACCACCTGGCAAACGCCGAGCACTGCAGGTGCAGCGCCTTGCCTGTGTCGTCACGTTCGTCGCGCACGACCAGAACGACGGGCCGCTGGTACCAGGTTTCCGGATCGGGGCAACCGTGTTCGGTCCAACTGTCGAGGTACTTGGCGGGCCAGTTCACGGTGTCGACAGTGCGGGTCTCGATGACGCGGTACGGCTCGCGTTCGAAGATGACGATCTGGCCGGGGGCCAGCTTGCCAGCACTGGTGTGGCCAGCGTCGCGCTGTGCCGGGTACCAGGCGTCGGGGTCGACGCGGATAATCACGGGGTCTCCTCCTGCCAGGCGGGTTCATTGCTGCCTTCGGGGCAGCAGTCGTCATCGCGGTTTTCGACGGGGTTGCCGCACCAGGTGCAGTACCAGTAGTCCGGGTTGGGATCGGCCATCGGTCAGGTCTCCCGCCGGGTGCGCGCGGCGAGCAGGGCGTCCGCGGCGCGGTTCTGGCCGAACCGGTACCAGTGCTGATCCGGGCCGGTGTGCGGAGCCGGTGGAAGCGCCTGGATCAGTGCGGCGCCTTCGGCGAGCGTCTCCTCGCGAACCTGCGCCGCGTACTCGTCGAGCAACTCCGCCGCCTGTCCGGGCAGCATGAAACTGACGTGGAACGCCCGCTCGATCCGCTCCCGCGGGGTTCGCTTCGACCTGGCCATCGGTCAGGCCTCCTTCGGGGCGTGGGCGGCATCGAGGGTGAGCGACGTCGGGCACGGGGCGGGAACGAGCACATGGCGCCGCGGTCCGCCGCCAGCCATGACTGAGCACTCGTCGCAGATAGTCAGAGCGCCGCGAACGATGGGCTGGTGCAACTGCCTGATGGCATCAAGGACGCCGCGGATCCGATCAACCTCGCCAAGCATCGCGGCGTAGTCCGCTCGGATCGTCTTGGCGGTGTACTGACTGGGGCGTTCACCGCGGTCACGAATGTCGGCAAGCTGGCCGGTGGTGAGCGGCAGGGCGTCGCTCACTCGTCGCCTCCGCTGGTGTCGTACGGGCGG
This sequence comes from Kitasatospora sp. NPDC034023, assembly GCF_055575795.1. Lineage (NCBI taxonomy): Bacteria > Bacillati > Actinomycetota > Actinomycetes > Kitasatosporales > Streptomycetaceae > Kitasatospora > Kitasatospora sp. NPDC034023. The sequence goes on along the minus strand of NZ_JBVIRY010000018.1, from coordinate 108,497 downwards.
GCGGTGACGGTCACGGTGCCGTGGTAGCCGGCGGCGCCGAGGGCGGTGTCGATGATCTCGGTGATGCGGTCGGCCTCATCCTCGCTGTCGAGGTTGCCGATCCACACGTCAGCCGTCGCGTAGTAGTCCGCCATCAGTCAGGCCTCCAGGAAGTCAGGCTTGGAACTGCGGTCCACCAAATCCTCCAGCGGCGTCGACCCGTTCGCGACCTCCAGCAGCCAGTCCCCGTGGCACGGCGCGCCAACACGGCACCAGCACATCAGAGTCCGGCCAGCGAGCTGCTCGCGGATGACCCGGAGGAACTCGACGTCGTGGGTGCGGGAGTTCTGGAAGCACGCGACGGCCTGCTCCGCAGTGAGCGGCGCGTGCGGGCGGCGGTCGATCCAGCCGCCGGGGAGAACGGTCCAGCCGGTGGAGCCGACGCGCCACGCGTTTCCCCAGGCACTGCCGCGGCCTACGTACACGGCATCGTCGGGGGCGCGCCAGCCTTTGGTGCGGAGGCGTTGGATGCGGGCGGGGGTGGTGACAGTCATGGTTGATTCCTCCCGATCTGAGATGAATTGTTCCAGTTTTGCGGGCATGCGAATAGCCCGCTGACGTGACGAAATGCGCTCAACTCCCCTTCGGCGTGCCGGAGTCAGTGGGCAGGCCCACGCGTCCCGACCCACTCACGGAGCCGGTTGCACGTCTTGCAGTACCGTCGCCCGTCGTACAGGTACGTGTTCTCTGCGTCGTACGCATGGCCGGCCGGGCAATGAGTCTTGATGGCGTTCCGCACCCCGCCGCGGCCACGCCGCGTGTTCTCGGCGAGCGTGGCCGGTTCGAGGTGTTCAACGTTGATGCACCTGCGGTGCACGCACCGCGGACCCCCCTGGCACGACAGGTCCAGGTTGTGGCACGTGTGGTCAAGAGCCAGCCCCGCCGGTATGGGGCCGACCTTGAGTTCGTAGGCCACTCGGTGCGCGAGCCGGGAGGCCCCGTTCACACTCAACTCCCCGTAGCCGCGCGGGTTGATCGTGCCGGTGTAGAGAACACAGCCACCGGGGCCCGGCTCCGTGCGGGCGTTCAACTTCTCCTCCGCGTGACCGTGGAGAAGGATCGGCGCGAACTGGCCCGTCTGCTTCAGCAGCGCGCGCAGCTTGAGGTAACAGCGCTGGCAGCGGTCTCGTGCATACATTGCCGACGACCCGCAATCGGCGCATCGCCGCGCAGAGGCGGCCATCACTGCTCCCTGGCGAGGTCGGTGAAGCGACTGTAGTGCAGCTGGCTGGCCACGGTGATCGTCGCCGTCGGCCCGTTACGGTGCTTCCCAACGATCAGATCCGCCTCACCGGCCCGCGGCGACTCCTTCTCGTACGCGTCCTCACGGTGCAGCAGGATCACCATGTCGGCGTCCTGCTCGATCGACCCGGACTCGCGCAGATCCGACACCACCGGCCGCTTGTCCTGCCGCTGCTCCGGGCCGCGGTTCAGCTGCGACAGCGCCACCACCGGCACGTTCAGCTCCTTCGCGAGCGTCTTCGCTCCGCGGGAGATCTCCGACACTTCGAGCTGCCTGTTCTCGGCCTTCCCCCCACCGGACTGCATGAGCTGCAGGTAGTCGATGACGACCAGGCCAAGCGGGTGCTTCTGCGCGAGCCGACGCGCCTTGGTGCGGATGTCCATGCCGGTGAGCTGCGCCGAGGCGTCGATGTACAGCGGAGCCGCGGTGATGGCCGGCATCCGGCGGGCGATCCGCGTCCAGTCGTCGTCGGTCAGGTTGCCGGAACGCACCCGTTCGAGCAGGACCTTCGCCTCGGCCGACAGCAGCCGGTCATGGATCTCGCCGCGGCTCATCTCCAGGCTGAAGATGACGGTCGGCAGGCCGTGCTGGATCGCGGCGGAGCGGGCGAAGTCCAGGGCGAGGGTGGACTTGCCCATCGCCGGCCGCGCCGCCACCACGATCATCTGACCGCCGCGCAGCCCTCCGGTCAGCGCATCAAGGTCGGCGTAGCCCGTCGGAACGCCGACGAGCTTGCCCTGGTTCGCCTTGCGGGCCTCGATGTCATCGAGGTGGCCGCCCATTGTGTCAGCGACCGCGAGCATGTCCTCCTCGGCGTGCTCGTCGGCGACCTCGAAAAGCTCCTTCTGTGCGGCGTCCACGATCTCCCGCACGTTGCCCTCGGCAGCCCGGCCCATGTCGGTGATGCGCATCCCGGCCTTGACGAGGCGGCGCAGCACGGCCTGCTCGTGGACGATGCTCGCGCAGTACGCCGCGTCCAGCGCGGTCCTCGCCGTCTCCATCAGGGCGTGGAGGTAAGGGGCACCGCCGACCCGCTGCAGGTCGCCGGTACGGGTGAGCTCCGCGGTGACGGCGATCGGGTCAGTGGGCTCGCCACGGGAGAACAGGCGGACGATGGCCTTGTGGATCTCCTCGTGCGCAGGCCGCTGGTAGTCGCGGGGCTTGAGGACGGAGCAGACTTCGCCGACCTTGTCGCGGTCGAACATCATGCCGCCGACGGTGGCCTGTTCGGCCTGGAGGTTGCTGGGGCCGCCGGCCGGGATGACGTCCGACTCCGGCTCGGGTTCGGGCTCGAAGTCCTCGGGCTGGGGTTCGACGAGGTACATGGTCACAGGGAGGCTCCTGGAGGGTCAGGCCGCGCTGGCGTGGACGTTGGGGTGACAGGCCGGGCAGGGCTGCCCGCTGCGGGTGCGCCAGCGGGGGTTGTGGGCCGCGTGCGGGTTGTTGTCGAGGCAGGTGCCGCACGCCGGCGGGAGGCTGCCGCGGCGGCCGTGGACCTCGGCGTAGGGGCGGAGGTTCGGGATGCGCCGTTTGGCGAGCACCTCCGCCGGGTTGGTGATGCCGTTGGGGTTGGTGCACAGCTCGGCAACGAGCTGGTCGTCGAGCTTCCAGCCGAGGCGCTGTGCCGTAGCAGCGAGGCGGGGGGCCAGGCTCCGGGCGTCGAGGGGGCCGAGGGTCCAGGGCCCCGGGAGGCGGCCGAGGAGAAGCCGGGCTCGGTTGAGGTTTTGGTTCGAGTCCTCCTCCTCCGGGCCGTTCGGGAGGGTTGGCGGCGAGGGCTCGCTCGGCGCGGTCTCCCTGGAGGAGGAGGTAGTTGAGGAGTAAGGAGGAGTAGGGGTCATCTGTTGGATGAAGCATTCGGGGTTTGCTTCACCTGTTGGATGAGGCATCGCGCACGATGCTTCATTCGTCGGGTGAGGAATCCCGTCCAATGCTTCATCTGTTGGGTGAAGATCACCGGATTCTTCATCTGATGGATGAGGAATCCGGGGCGCCAGGACGGGGATCCGATACGTCGCAGTCCGCCCCTTCACCCCAGCGGTCACCACCTCCAGCACACCCTTGCGGATCAGTGCACTCCGCAGGTTCGACCACGCTGCCGGCTTCATCCTCACGCGGCGAAGAATCACCGGGTCGTTGACCGGTGTGAACGTCCGACGTGTCATGTCGTTGGCGTCCCGCGCCAACACCAGCAACCCCTTCCACTCCCCAGTCGTCAACGAGTCCGGGGCGAAGTCCATGACTTCCTCGACCAGCTTGATCCCCATCACGACACCGCCGATGCGGGTACGGGGGTACGCAGGTACACGGCTTCTCCAGCTGGACGTGAAGGTGAAAGAGAATGGGGCCGCCCGCAGTGGGGCGGCCCACAAGGGATGTCAGCGGCCGAGGATCCGGTCGATCGTCCGCTGCGCCGACGCCGCCGGCAGATCACCGGTCACCGTGTGGTGACCCGTCTGCGGCTCGTAGTGCGTCTCCACGTTCTCGAAGCCCAGCTTCCGGGCGTCGTCCGCGGTGGCGACGATGCGGTCCGACGCGCCCCGCTGGCTCTCGTGCAGCGACTGGAGGAGCTTCACGCCGGCACCCCCTCGACGAACGTGACGGCATCGCCGTGCACCGACTGCAGGACCATGACGACCAGCTCGGCGGTCAGGAACCGCGGGTCGAAGCCGACGACGACCTGGTCCGGCGCGATCCACGTCGAACGCATCCGGGACCCGCCCTCCGGCAGACGAACCGGGACCAGGCCAGCAGTGACACGCGGCCGGTCGGCGATGGCAGCGGCGGTCACAGCGCCTCCCCCACGTTGCCGTTAGCCAGCGCACGCAGGTAGCGCTTCGCGAACAGCAACGCCCCGTGGGCGTCACCAACGCTCTTCGCGCGGAGGGCCAGCCAGTAGGCACCCGCGCTTCCGCGCTCGATCAGGGGCGTGCGGGCGACGGCCAGGTTCTCGGTCGGCCGGGCCACAGTGACGGCGATCATCGGGCCACCGCCGGGGTGACGTCGAAGAGGTCACCGAACAGGCCGGTCAGGACGGACCAGGCGTCCTTGCGGTCGATCTGCGCCGGCGAGTACGCGGCGATCACGCCGGTGCCGAAGCGCTGGAAGCGCAGCGGGTGCGGGGCGTCGTCGGGGAGGAGGCCGGCCAGAGCGGCCGGGGCGGGCTTGGGAACGGCGATGGAGGATGCCATGATGGAGTCTCCGGTCTGTGTGCGCCGGGGTTCCTAGGCCATGTGGCGCGCACGGGGATTGGAACGGCCTCGCTTCGGCGGGGCCGTTTGCGTTTCCGAACGCTCCAGACATTACCGCCTATGCGGTATGGATACAAGGCAAGAAGACGGGAATCGCCTTTGCGGTGAACCCAAGGCTCGGCCGACACCCCACCCCGGCAGACCCGCCTGCGGATGCGGCGACCCATGTCCGATGTCGATCGAAGGTAGATCCCCGGACTGGTCTGAACCAATGACTGGGCGCCCGACGTTTCCATTCGCCCACCCCTGCCCGGCAAATGCGGGGACGCGCCACGTTTGCCCAGGTCAGAGCGAAAGCGAAGCCTTGCGGTCAGCAAGCGACACGGGCTCACCCGGGCAGGTGAACCGCAGGTCACAACCTGGTCATGTCGATTGCGATTCTCGCAACGCGACTGTACGGTCACAGCATGGATGCCGGACTGATTGAACGCGTGCGTCAGGTCATCGGCACAGCGGGTGAGACCCAGGGCGCCGTGGCAGAACGCATTGGAATCTCCCCAGACAAGCTGTCGAAGTCACTTGGCGGGAAACGCCGCTTCACCTCCCTTGAACTAGCACTCATCGCCGATTACGCCGGCAGGACCGTCGACTGGCTACTGCGCGGCACCGAGCCGCGCACCGCACTGGGCGCAGCCGCACGCAAGGCGTCCGCCTGCGAAGCCACCACCGACGAAGTGCGCGCCCTACTCGGCCGCTACGAGCAGGTGATCGACGCCCTGGCGAGAATCGGGCATGAGCTGCCGAGGCGGATGTCCAGCCGCCCGGCCGGCGCGGCCGGTGCGCCGCTGGCGCAGGCTGCACTGAAGGCGTTGGGCGCCACCCCGTGGACCCTCTCCACCCAGAACCTGGCCGGCCACTTCGAGGAGGCCTTCGGGGTGGAGATCGCGGGGGTCGACCTTCCCGACAAGCTGGACGGCCTGTCCTGGTCGACCGATGCGTTCGATCTGATCCTGGTCGCCAAGTCCAGCCGGTGGACACGCCAGCGGTTCACGCTCGCCCACGAGCTGGGGCACATCCTGGCAGGTGACGCGCGCGACGAGGCGGTGGTCGAGAAGGTGCAGCCGGGCCGGTCGACGGCGGCCATGGAGGTCCAGGCGAATGCGTTCGCGGCGGAGTTCCTGATGCCGCGCGATTCCGTGCTGGACGACGCGGGCGGCCGCGCGCCGGGGGTTGACCTGGTGGTCGATCTGGCCTGGAAGTACCGCGTATCGCCGAGTGCGATGGCGACCCGACTGAAGGTGCTCGGCGTTCTGACTGCCGATCAGCGGCGCCAGTGGGGCTCGATGTTGACGGCCGAGTCAGCGCGGGCTGCTGGGGCGCTAGAGCAACATATGATCAACACCCGTCGCAGCCAACGGGGTTGGAACCCTCGACGACTAACAGAGCTAGCGATCAAGGCATATGCTTCGGGTGATACGACAGTCCGGCCGCTGGCAGCCCTCCTAGGCCTCGACCCGGACGAGCTCCTGGAGTTCCTGGAGCCCGCCCCACCCGAGTCCGAGCAGCAGCAGGCGGCGCCGTCCGATCCCGGAACGGAGCTCGCGTTCAACCCATGATCATCTGCTTTCCCGACAACACGGTCCTGTGCAATTTCGCCTCCGTCTCCAGGCTCGACATCCTGGAACAGGTGCTGAGTGGCCGGGGCCGCTGGACGGAAGCAGTAGCGTACGAAGCGAAACGATCATCCCGGTTTCTGCCGGCCCTTGACCCTCCCGATATGACCCGCTGGCTCGGGGAGCCGATCGAAGTCGACGACCCGGACGCAGTCGAGCGGATCCGGCAGGGCGTGTTCTTCGGCAGCCCATCGGATCCGCTCAAGCATCTCGGGGAGTCCGAGACGCTCCACGTGATCAGCACCGAGCTGGAGTTCAAAGGCGCCACCTGGATCAGCGACGACAGCGCTTCACTGCGCCTCGCCGAGATCCGCGGGATCCCGACTCTGCGGACCAAGGACGTGATGGCGATCGCCTGCGTCGGGTTCATCGTCTCCAAGAGAGACGGGTTCGCTCTCCTGCAGCAGATGGCGGCGAACGGCCGGCGCCTCCGGATGCCGGCCAGCCCAGACGAGCTGATGCGCTGAGAACACCGCTGCGCCCCGCCCAAGACTCTGGGCGGGCCGCAGTCGCGTGTTCAGCGGACGTGGTTGATGAAGGCGCGCGACCCGTCGCGCAGGTCGATCGTCGCGCCGTGACCGACGGCCGGCGGGGCGGGCTGCGCCGAGTAGACCTCAACGGCGGCGATCTCGCCCCGGTCGGCGGCCAGCAGAGCGGCGACGAGCCCCTGCTCGACCGCGGCCAGGTCCTTCAGCTCGGCTGGCATCGCAGGCCCGGCCGGCTTCTCCCCCAGCACCGGCTCCGGGTCCGGATGGTCGCCCCACTTCTCGCCGGGGGCGCTCATGACCACGATCTGCCAGTTGGTGGTCCGGCCGCCGGCCTCGACGACGACGCCGAACGGATACCTGGTGTTGCCGGTGTCGGCGAAGGTCTTCGCGGCCGCGCCCGGCAGGGACGACGCGGCGTCGAGGAGCAGCTGCTGAAAACGGGCGGGGCGCATGAACGTTCCTTCTGAGGCGGGGGTGAGTCCACCGTACCGGGAAACCAAGCGCGGCAGAGTCAGCGACAGTCGACGTCGAAGTACCCCTGGCAGGGGCTTTGACTTGCGCGGAGCCAGGCGTTCGCCCTTCCGCCAGTAGCTCCGGGTCGTGGACTCCAGGAGGCCTTCCTCAATGTGGAAGTTGGTCGCCCGCGATCTCGTACTGCAGCTCGTACAGGTGCCCAGCCTTGGCCATGACGGTCACCTCGATGACCCGGTCATTGTCACTGAAGACTGTCCGGAAGGTGCGAAGCACGGGAAGCTCACCCACCGGCATCTTCAGGTACACGCCCTGGTCCGCAGTGGGCGTGCGCGCCGAGACGCGGTCAACCGACCGCCGGAACGGGAAGCCCATCTCGGCAAGCAGCGTCGGCACTCCTCCCTTGACCTTCTTCCCTTCCGCGATGGGAGTCCCTCGGGCAATGTCCATCGGGTAGTAGTTCTCCACCAGCTCTGCGGGTTCGCCATCGAGCTTCAGCAGCTGTCGGCGCAGCATGGCGGTTTCGCCCTGCGCGATCCCCAGCGCTTCGGCCACGGATGCTGGCGGAACAACCTCCTCGACGTCGAGCAGTTCGCTTGCTGCAGTCATGCCCTTTTGCTGGGCTTCCGCGATCCAGCGGTAGGGCTGGCCCGGCTCAGCCGGTGCAAAGAAGTCTGCTGGCCGCATCACTCGCATGCGGCCCTCCCGGGCCTTGGTCTGCTTGCCCTTGCTGGTGATGACGAGCCCCTCGTCCTTCAGGGCACGCATGGCGTTCTGCACCGCGGTGATGGATGCACCGAACTTCCCGCACAGTTCACTGATGGACGGGAGATCGTCACCCGGCTTGATGTCGCCGGAGAGGATCTGGTCTCGGATGTCCGCAGCGATGCGCTGACCTGCTGCGCGCAGGTCTCCTTCGACAGCCCGCTTCCGCTCCCCAGGAGCCTTTCGCAATCCCACCTCAGTCGACCTTCATTTCGTAACGAAGCCGGCGCTCATTGCCGGGCGTGACCATCACGCAAACCTCAAATGGCACTCCATCGGCAGTGCAGACAGTGCGAGTCTGCACGAGCACTGGCTCGCCTCCGCCTAGCTCCAGCAGTGCCGTCTCGGCTGGCTCTGCAAGACGACTCTCGACATCTTCGGTCACAGAAGCGATTCGGTACCCGAGTTCCGCGAGGAGCGTCACGGCGCCCCCCTTGATCTTCCGGAACTCTGCTAGCTGCGTGTCGGCAGCCACCCCGAGTGGATACCAGGAGTCGACGAGTTCTACCGGCCGCCCATTGAAGGTGATCAGCCGACGTCGGCGAATTGCACTCGCATCGGGACCGAGGCAGAGCGCGTGGGCTACGTAGACCGGCGCCTGAGTCAGGTCGGCACCGAGTAGGTGCTGGCCACCGACGCCGCCCCGCGCTTCGGCCTCTTGCGTCCAAGCGTCTGCCCCGGTCTGCGGTCGCAAGTAGCCGGCGGAGTCACTGACCCATTGACCGTTTGCGCTGGTCACGCCACACCCCCAGTCCTCGTCTAGGTGCTCCACGGTAGCGCCTTATATCCGTTCAAGAAAAGTAGTACAGCGGGCATCCCTTGCTTCCAATGCGGTAAGGCGGTAAGGTTCAAGCGTTGGAAGACACCAAACAACCCCTCCGGAGACATCTGTGCTCACCGTCAAGGAGGTGGCCGACCGCCTCGGCGTCAGCCCGTCCACCGTCTATCGGTGGGTCGACGACGACGTCCTTCCGGCCACCCGCAAGAGAAAGCCCACCGCGGTCAAGTCCAAGCGCAACATCCGCGGCTCGATCGAGATCGACGAGACCCACGTGATCGCCATCGAGAACGAGCACCGCCTCAGGCAGGCCGCGTGATGGCCGGCACCCACGACCGCCTGTGGGACGGCCTCGATCCTGTCGAGCCTGGCCCGCAGCCTTCTCGCCCTGCCCCTGCTTTCGGCGCGCCGGACATCGGTCAGCGCCACTTCAAGGAGGACCCCATGCCCATCCCCGACCGCGCTTTCGCCAACGGAGACGGTGGCGGTGACCACTCGACGAACGGTGGTTACGGCCACGACCCGTTGCCGCCCCTGCCGAACCCGCAGCCGTCGAAGTGAGCGACTGGGACAACCGGCCAGTGATCCCGAAGATCCCGAAGCCGAGGAAACCGATCGACCCGACCGAGAAGGAGCCGCAGTGAACGTCGACGAGCAGATCGCCCTGTTGGAGAGCCAGATCGCGGAGACCTCCGAGGCATCTGTTGCCGCCGCCGGCGACCCGGCCGAACGGAAGTCCATCGCTGACGAGTTGGTGGCGCAGCGGGACCTGTTGCGGTGCCTCAAGTCGGAGCGCGTGAGCGGCCGGGAGCTTGCCGAGATTCTGGCCGGCGTGACCGCTGCGGACGGCATCCGCTTCGTCGACCTCCTCGAAGAGGCGGGCACCGACAGCCCCGACTGGCACTGCACCGTGCACGGCACCTGGGGGAACGGCGAGCACAACTGCTTTCACTGCATCGACGACCCTTGGCCGCACCGCCTCTGACCCCGCCCCACCCGCCCCCCGGAATCGCCAAAACCAAGCCACTGACATGCCCATGCCTCAGGAGAAGCCATGACCGGCGCCACCACCGAGACCATCGCCCGCTACCTCACCGTCGCCGGAGTCGCCCTCGCCAACCCGGACATCACGGTCGACCTCATCGAGGGCGGTGGCAAGGCCCAGTGCCGGGGCTGCGGCGACGAGTGGAGTAACCCGGACTACGCCTTCACCGTCCGCCAGTGGGCGGAGTCCCACGCCGAGCAATGCCGCGCCCTCCCCACCCACACCAGCTGAGGAACCGTCATGCCCGGCTTCACCCCCGCACACCGCACCGCCGTCGCCACGTCCTACGAGACCGCCGCCAACACCCGCGAAGCCCTGGCCAGCGAGCACGAGAACCAGGGCGACCCGGCCAGCGCCGAGCAGTGCCGCATCTGGGCCGCCAACTGCCGCGCCACCGCCAACGAGATCCGCAACTCCTGACCGGCACCCGCTCACGACAGAGGCGCACCTCGCCCACGACAACCCCGCAAGGAGATCCGATGCGACCCAACGAGACCGCCGACGCCCCCCGCGCCGCCCGCCGCGCCGGTGACGACGCGACCTGCCAGAAGATCCTGAAGGAGGTCACGGACCGGTTCGACACGCGGACCACCGACGGCAGTGAGCTGGCCGCCCTGCTCCGGGCCAACCTCGACACCCCGCTGGCTAAGAAGTGAGTGCCGGCCGCACGTTCTGTGACGCGGCCCGGGCCGCTGCGGACCGCAGCCGCCAGGCGCAGCCCGACTGCGACGGCCCGGTCGTCGCCTACGTCACCTGCAGGAAGACCCCGTCCCACGCTTTCGGATGCGTCACCCACGCGGCCCGGATGCTTGCCGCAGTCCCCAGCGCGGATGTGTTTGCCCTGGAGGACTCCCCGCTCGGCACCGTCGAGGCGGTCCGCCGGGCCGCCTCCCAGTTCTGAAAGGTGAACTCTCATGGCCACGATGCAGGAGCGTTACGACGGCATCGTCAGTGTCGAGATCGCTCTCGGCCGGCTGCGGCCGGACGCGACGGCGGCGGAGCGTGAGGCCGCGGTCGATGCGGTCCTCGACGACCTCGACCACACGGTTGACGCCCGTGCGACCGACCTCTACCACCGGCTCGGTGCGGGCGACCGCTACCCGGCCGCTGTCTGAAGGGAACCATCATGCTGTCGCCGTACATGATGCCCACGGGTCGCTGGCCGGCCGACCTGCCGGACCCCGCCACGATCTCCGCTGTGTTCCAGGCCTACGGCCCCAGTCACACCGCCATTCTGCGAAGCCGGGACCTGTCGGACAGCAGGTCCGATGTCTGGGTGACGTGCAGCTGCGGTCTCTCTACCGCCCCCAAGCGTGTGGACCGTGGCAGCTTCCTCGCCGCGATGGACGAGGCCGAGGTTTTCGCGGACCGGCACGTTGAGGAGACCCGCGGGTGAAGCCCGAGGTCCTGCCGCACGAGCGTCGGCGAGGGGTGGACGGTCCTTTGGGATGTCGTCGCTACCACGAGGGTCGCCGCGTCCACGCACATCACTGAGATCCACACCAACTAGCTTGAGAGGAAAGCGTCATGACCGCCATCGACAAGCTCATCGGTGAGCCCGCCCACCTGATCCTGCGTCACCCTGACGGCCGGGACCCGCTGTACAAGCCCGTCCACACCTACGGTGACGTCGACGATACGACCGTGAAGGCGTTCGCGGAGCAGGTGCTGCACCTGCCCACTGGCCAGGTCGACGTCTACCGCTACAACGGCCAGGCTGCCTGATGGGCTGGTCCTGGGATCACAACCAGACCGGCGGCACCCGTTCCTGCACGGCGCACGCTGAGCTTGGCGAGTACCTGTCCCGGATCGCTCCCCGGCGCGAGTGGGAGGCCGTCAAGAGCCTCTTCAACCGCGGTAGCGGCGACCCGCACGACATCCAGCCCGAGCAGGCCCGGCGCATGGGCGAGGCGTTCAAAACCCTGGCGCCGTTCGCCGACTGCCAGTAGCGCGGCGCTTGCTACGAACTCGGCGCGGCTGCTGCCGAGGCCGGCCGCACCAACTCGGTGTGGCACTGGTCCTAACCGCCCGGGGGCGAGAAGAGATCCGCCAGCCGGTCAACGCAATCTGATTGGAGCGCCACATGTCCAACCTCGGTATCACGTACGCCAAGTACCCGACCAGCGGCAACGCGAGCAAGACCACGGATGTCATGAGCAACGGTGATGACGCCCTCTGGTGGTGCTGGAACTGCAACGAGCAGGGCGACCGCACGCACATGGGCCGGTATCGGGACGACCAGGTCATCAACCAGATCCGCCGCAAGGCCAAGGCCCACGCCGACGCCTGCGTCATCTGATTTCGCCCCGGGGCGGCCGCACAGCCTGCCAGCAACGCCGGCCGCCCCGGGCCCCTATCAACCCAACTGAGCAGACAGGAGTACCCATTATGAGCCTGCGCGCCCTGTTCCGCGGTATCGATGACCGCCTGACTGGCAACCGTGCGATGCGGGAGGTCCGCGAGGAGCACGACACGTGGGCGCGCACCGCCCAGAAGAACGCCATGTACTACACGATGCTGCCGGCCCTGGGCGAGGACCTCGTCAACGCCGGCCGGATCAGCCGCCCCCTCCACTCCGCCTTCGTCTTCGACCGCCGCTCGAAGGCGGGCCCGCTCACGGGCCAGTGGCTGGTCCGCGGCGGTAACAGCACCAGCTGGGGCCTGTGGAAGCAGCTCGGCCCCCTGACGCTGGAGAAGCAGTGGACGCACCTCGACCAGGTACTCCTCGACCTGCGGCGTGACCTTGAGGTCGAGAGTGGCATGGGCGCGCTGGTGCTGGAGCGGCTCCACGCCTCACCCGAGTACCGGTCCCTCACACAGCGCGTGGGCCGCCAGTACCCGGCCACCGTCGCCGCCCTCGCAGCCTGACCGGCCGCCAGCCCCGATGTCCCGTAGCTGCGCACATGAGAGGACTCCCGATGACCACCAAAATCACCGCGGTCGCCGACAGTGAGTGGCCCCGGATTTACGCCCTGTTCGACCGTGCGATGACCCACGAGATCGCCGCACAGGCCGGCGTCCCGTTCCCGGCCGACGAGTCCTGCCTGGAGGACGTCGTCGACCTCGTGGGCGAGATGTACGGCATCGAAGCGCTGCACATGATCTTCACCGGCCGCTCGCCCCGGGCCTGATACCCCCCTTCGCGAGGGGTGCGACGCACCGCACACATCGCACCCCTCGCACTCCCCGCAGCCCTCGCACCCCGAGGAGGCCGCCACGGCCACCGGCACCTGCACCCACCACAAGCGCGGCACCCCCGCCCCCTGCGGCCGCCCGGCCCGCCTCTACCCAGGGGGCTGGTGCTGCCCCGACCACACCCCCGCCCGGCTCGCCGGAACGCCCGAGCCCCCAGCACCCCCATGCACCCCCTTCCCCGCACCACGAGCACACCCGAGAGGACTGACCGATGACGTACACCCTCGTCTCCGGCAACGTCGGCCCGGACCGTCGCTGGGGTTGGCTGCTCTCCACCGGCGGCAGCCAAATCGGCTACCACGACGGCGTCTTCGACCCCGACCCGGAAACCGACGCGGCTGCCGCCCGGCTGTGGGCGGACGATCTGGCCGGAGGGGCCACGGAGCGGTGGAGGCCCGTCATCTGGTCCGCCCAGGGGCCGCGCACCTACAACAGCGTCTGACGGACCGCGGGCCGCGAGGGGGTGCGACACCTCCCCGAGGCACGCACCACCCGCAGATATCGCACACCTGCTGACCAGGGAGGAGGACCGACATGACCGCGGTACTCGACACCGACCTCGACCTCGCGGAGCTGCTCGGCCCGCTCCTGGTCACCGAGGTCGAGGCCTACCTCGCCACCGTCGCACCCACACCGGCCTGGCGTGCCCGGCTTCGTACAGCGATCGCCGAGGCCCACACCGGCACGCCGCGCGGGACCAGCCCCGAAGCACCGTCGCCCTGGTGGCACGACGCCCCCGCCCCGGTGCAAACCCTCACCGACCGCCTCCTGCGTCGGCGCCCGACCGTCCCGGTCACCGCCCGCCAGTACCTGCAGCTCATGGACAGCTACATCCGGCAGCACGGCTGGACTCAGGGCCGCCTCTGGGACGACACCGGGGCCGTTTGCGTCCTCGGCGCCCACATCCGCGTACTCGCTGCAGGCTACGGCACCCCGGCGACCGCCTGGCAGGCCCGGCTGCTGATCGGCAACGCCCTCGGCTACCAGGGCACCCCGGTGCCCGTCGACACCTGGAACGACCTCCCCACCACCCGCCAGAACGACGTCCACATCCTGCTGCGGGCCGCCGCAGCCTGAACCGAAAGGCCCCACTGCCATGGCCACCATGTCCCTGCGCCACCACGGAGCCAACACCCCCGTCCCGCTCGGCCGCTACCTGATGACCCTCCACACCGACCGGGGAAACAACACCAGCACCAACACGGTCACCTCCCCGCACACGCTCGGCTCGCTCGCCACCGGCCTCGCCACCCTGCATCGCGTGCCCGGGACCGTGGTCGACCTCGTCATCACCACGAAGTAAGGAGCCCCGAATGACCGACACCCAGCAGACCGGCAACGGCATCAACGACAACGCGACCGTCAACGGACACGTCACCCAGGCCGGAACGATCACCGGCACCAACGTCAACCTCGGCACCCTCAACGGCGGCCAGACCGTGATCAACGTCGGCCGCAACTACAGCCCCACCGACAAGAAGCACTGACCCCAACCCGACCACCAGAGGAGATCGAAATGTTCGGACGTAAGGCCGCTGCTGAGCGCCGCCGCGAGGCCGAGGCCTTCAACGCCCAGGTCAGGGCCGAGATCGAGGCCGACCGAGTCAAGGACGACATCCTCGACCTGACCCGCGAACCCCCGGTCCGCATCACCACCCACCTCGACGGGCGCGTCGAGTACCGGCGCATCGACAGGGACTGACCAACCCCCGGGGGTGGCCGACGTAGCGCCGGCCACCCCCGGCCCCCGACCGAGTCCAACCCGAAGGATCACCCGATGAAGGACTACCTGCGCTTTCTCGTGAAAGCCCAGCGCGACTCCCGCGACGAGCTCCTCCGCGTCAGCATCCTCGCCGGACTCGTGCTCTTCGCCGTGCTCTTGGCCGCCACCACCATCTACGCCCTGACCACCCCGTAGCCGATCGGAGCCCGCGATGGCCACCTTCAAGAAGGGCGACCGCGTCCGGATCGCCCGCGACAACTTCGCCAAGCACGAGGCGCCCACCCGCTTCCTCGGCCGCACCGGAACGGTAACCGCCTTCCGCCAGGGCTGGGTCTCCGTCAACGGGCTCCAGGACCCCGGCCAGCCCCACGACCCCAAGTCCTACGGCTTCGAGGCCAGCGAAGTCGAACCCGCCTGAAAGGAGGCCCCAGTGGCCCGCACCGCCGCCCCAGCCGAACAACACGCGCTCACCACCGTCAGCCTCGCCCTCGCCGGCCTGGCCGCCACCCAGACCCCCGGGGCGGCGGTCACCACCATCCTCCTCGCCGCCGTCACCCACTACGCCATCCTCGCCCTCGCCGCAGCCTCCCTGCGCCTCAACCTCCCGCACCTCCTCGACGGCCACCACAAACAGCTCCGCGCCACCGCAGCCGCCCTCCTCCTCGGCGCAGCACACGCCACCCGCATGGCCGCCACCGCCATCCTCTGGGCCCTCACCACCACAGCCCACGCCATCGCCCCCGACCAGCCACCTACCAACCGCTAGAAAGGCCCGGACCCCATGCACGAGCACACTGGCGGGACCGACAAGCTCATCCGCGGCGCCCTCTTCCTCGTCATGGGCGCAGCACTCACCGTCGGCACCTGGTCCATCTACACCCTCCTCACCGTCCTCCTCCACGCCCCCAAGCAGGTCGCCATCTTCGGCGCCGGCATGTTCGACATCGCCGCGATCTTCTTCGCCCTGCTCTCTCAGAAGTACGCCGCCAGTCCCGACAGCGGCCTCGCCCCGCGGCTCGCCATGCTCGCCATGGTCGGCACCAGCTCCTGGGTCAACTGGACCCACGCACGCCTTGAGCACTGGGGCCTCGTCGGCGGCGTCATCCTCGCCGCCGCTCCCGTGATCGCCGAACTGTCCTTCGAGATGTGGCACCGGTACGAGCACCGTGAGGCCCTCCGTCGCCAGGGTCGCGTCCCCACCGCACTCCCAGTGATCCCCGGTCTCGCCTGGATCCTGTTCCCCGGACGCTCACACAAAGTGATGCGCCGCACCGTCGGTGCGCGCCTCAGCGTCATCGACAAGCAGGCCGATACGGGCGCATCACTGGACGACGCGCATCACGTGGAGCGCACCACCGAGCCGCATCATGGCATCACCGCGTCGCGCGGCGGTGAGGCGCAGCAGATCGTCATCACGCTGCAGCAGCCACAGGCCATCGCCGCTTCACCCCGGCCAACGCGGGCCGATGTGGCGCATGATGCGCCCAATGAAGTCGCACGTCAGCGCCGTGACGCGCCTCCTCGCATCATCACCGTGCCGCAGGCCGTGTCATCGCCCGCATCGTCCGATGGGGCGATTGAGTCGCCGCACGATATCGACTTCGCCGTGTTGTCGACGGCCGCTGCAGTCCGGGCGATGCGTGATGCGCTTCCCGATGCGACGGCGCAGCAGATCGCTGATGCGCTGGCGCCGCACGGCGTCGCTACGAACGCGGCGTATGTACGCACCGTGTTGTCCCGCGCATCGTCTGCGGCACCGCAGCAGGGCACCGGCGGCTACCTGTGATGCGTCCGGTACTCCCGGTCTGACGGTCTGATGGCGGCGCCCAGCGAGTCTGGGCGCACGCCACCTGCCCTCAGCCCAACCCCCGCTTCCCCACCCCGCCGCAACCCCCCAAAGGAGGCCCCCGTGGCCCAGCAACTCACGCCCGCCGGGGCCGACAACGTCCTCCCGTTCATCCCCCGCCCCCAGCGCTCCCGGCCCGCGACGACAGTGACGACGATGCCGACGACGACCGATTTGGAGCCGCGACCTGCGGAAACGCCGCCGGAAGCGGGCCTCCCGGCATCGTCGTCGCCGGCCCCCGCCCAGGCCCAGGACTCCGTCTACCTGCCCGTCCACGCCAAGCCATCCCTCTCCCGCCGCTTCTTCGAGGGCTGCATCACCGTCGCCAACCGGGTCGGCGCTCTGGTCGTCCGCTACCGAGTCGAGCTCGTCCCCACCGCGGTCGTCGGCACGGTCACCGGCCTCGGCTGGTGGCAGAACCTCGCCGGCGTCGGAGGCTGGGGGACCGCCGCCTACGCGGGCCTCGCCCTCGCCGGGGCGGGGATCACCGCCTGCGGGGTGAAAGAGAAGAACGACAAGCTCGTACAGGCTGGCGCCGGCCTCACCATGACATTTGCCGACGTCGCCACTGCGGTCGGCGCCGGCCCCGGCGGGATCTCCCTCACCGCTGCCGCGGTCACCACCGGTGCCGCGTACGCGGTGTGGGTGCCGTGGCTGATCGATCACCGTAAGGGTCGCAAGAAGCTGCCCGCGAAGCCGGCCGCCACGGCGCACGCGAACGCCAGCGTCGACGTGCAGGTCCAGATGGACAAGGGCCAGGCCGCTCTCAAGGCCGCCGCGTCCAGCACCGGCACCGACACCGACACGGCCGTCGAGGAGGAGCGTCAGCCCGCGCCGCGTGTCCCGGGCGGACCGTTCTACGACAGCGTGATCCCCTACGCCGACGAGGACTCCGACGACATCAACGACCCGATCCGCATCGGCTGGGACGAGTACGGCCGACCTGTCTACCTGACGATGATGTACCGGCACACGCTCGTTGCCGGCGCCAGCGACTGGGGCAAGTCCGGGATCATCAACCTGATCATCAAAAAGCTCCTCAAGAAGAAGGGCGTCGAGCTCTACGGAATCGACCTCAAGCCCGGCGCCCCCGAGCTCGGCCCGTGGGAGCCGCTTCTTCAGAAGCTGGCCCGCACCCCAGAAGAAGCCCGCGACCTCCTTAAGGAGTTCATCGCGGAAGGCCATCGCCGGGGAGTTGCCCTGGAAGGCCTTCGTATCGACTCCCTCAGGCGGGGCAGCTCCAACGTCTCGATGCAGCGGAAGTGGGACCCAGACACGCATGGCACGGTGAAGTACCTGATCACGGACGAACTCGGCGAGCTCATCCGAGCAGAGAAGAGGCTTCGCAGTGAAGAGGCCGAGGCTCGCAAGATCGACCCAGACGGAACCCCTGCGGAGACACCCATCACGGAGCTCTTCGAATCCGGTCTCGCGCTCCTCCGCTTCGTCGGCATGCACTTCGTGTCGGCCACACAGCAGCCGTCCAGCAAGATCTTCGGAGGGGACACCGACGCACGTGGAAACTACGTGAACCGGCTCTCCACCCGTGTCGCGGAACAGGATCACGCCCAGTTCGTCTTCGGCAAGCGCTACAAGCAGCTCGGCCTCGACCCGGCGAAGCTGAAGCGCCCGGGGGAGATCTTCCTGGCCTGCCCGGAACAGCCCGAGGACGGCAACCCGCCGCGGATTCGCGTCGAGTACGTGTCGGACCAGGACATCGCCGACGACGTGGCGCACCTGTACGCCGCGATGGGGCCGCGGCAGGCTGTCGGCCGGTTCGCGCCACAGGGCGAGCCGCGAGCGAACCTGACGAAGCCGGAGCCGCCCGCCAAGCCACAACTGCTCTACCCGGACGGGACGCGCGTCGGCGCCGACGAATGGCCGGGCCTGTACAAGGTGCTCGTAGAGGTCTGCGAGGAGCAGGGCTACGCCACCAAGGGCGACCTCGGCGAGCGTGGCCCGTTCGCCAGCCTGGACACCGTCCGGCGCGCCCTGGAGGTGTGGGTGCAGCACGGCGTCCAGGTGGAGAAGGTCGGCGCGGTCAAGCAGTACTCGCTGCCAACCTCCTGACCTCTGGCCCGCAGGCCCGCCCCGGTGCTATCCGGGGCGGGCCTTCTCGCGCGAGAGGATGAGCCCATGAGCGACACCACCACCATCAATCCCGACGCCCCAGCCACAGATCGGCGCCGGCAACTCCTCGACGCCATCCGCCGTGCCGGAGGAACCTGGAACCGGCAGCGCGCCTGGCAGCTCTACCAGCCCAGGCCCACCGCCAAGTTCGTCCGGGGCGACCTCCAGGACCTCTGCCGCGAAGGGCTACTGGTACGGGTCCGGCTCGGCGATTACGAGGCGGCCCCGTGACCGCCGACCTGGTGGCCTTCCTAACCGCCCGGGGCGTCCGCCACCCCCGTGAGCGCGAAGAACCACATGGCGATGCGCACCGCGCAGTGGGCCGTCGACGAGTTCATGCGCACGATCGCGCTGCCGCACCGCGATCACTCCAACTACCGGCCCGAGTGGGCCCCAGAGAGCTAAGAACTGCGCCGGGGTGACAGATTCCGGATCGGTGCCACACTGGTCTGATCACCCCGCCGCCCGGGAGGACCAGCATGCCCGCGCCCGAAGAACCCGAAGTCGACACCCGGTGCGCGCACTGCCCGCGCCTCCTCCGCAGCAACGAACTCCACCGGCTCGCCTGCTACGCCTGCGAAGACCGCGCCACCACCCAACTCCGCGCAATGCCCAGCCTCTACCGGAACCTCGGCGACAAGCTCACCCCCACAACCCAAGCCAGCAACACCGGTCGGGTCAGCGGGAGTTCCGGCGCAGCGCCGCTCCCCGCCGCCCTCACCCCGCTCGACCTTCGGGGACCCGGAGGAATCGTTTCCTCGGTCCTCGGCATCGAGCAGCGCTGGCGCATCCAACTCGACTGGGAGCCGCTGCCGTTCCGCGGCGACTACGAGAGCAGCCTCTCCGGCTGCGTCACCATGCTGGTCAACAACCTGCCGTGGGCCTGTGAGCAATACGCGGACGTCGGCGCGGACCTGCGGCTGATCTCCAGTCTCCACGCGCAGGCCGATTCGACGGTCACCGGCCAGTGGGAGGTGCGGGTGCCGGTCGGCTGCTGCCCGGCCCAGCCGGAGGACGGCGGGCCGGCGTGCGGCGAACGGCTGAAGGTGTCCCCGTGGGCCATGGAGATCAAGTGCCGAGGCTGCGGCGCGAGGTGGGGCCGAGCCGAGTGGCTGAAGCTCGGCGCGACAATCCGCGGCATCGACATGCCTGTCGCGGCTTGACAACCCGTCGGACCGAAGCGACTATCTGATCAACTAGAACATCTGTCGAAAGGGCCGCCCTACACCGGGCGGTCCTTTTCGCGTTCCAGCGGGGCGGTGCAGCAGGTGGACCCCATACTCGTCACCGCCAAGGAAGCCAGCCTGTGGACCGGCCGGCCCGTCGGCACGATCTGGCGCTGGGCCAGTGAGGGCCGGATCAGCCGGCACGAGACGCCGCGAGGCACTCGCTACGACCTTCGCGAGCTGTCGCCTGCCACCGAAGACGGCCCCGGGGCCGTTCCCACCCTCCCCGAAGGCCGCCGAGCGGCCTGAACCCCAAAGCTCCCCGCTGCGTGCCGCCCGCGCGAGCTGGCCGGTGGGGACGGCCCGCCCTGAGGGCGGCGGGCCCCAGCTCGCGGCCTGGCACCACCGCTTCCCGCCAGGCCGCGAGCACCCAACCCCGGGAGGTGCACATCGCCACGGAAGACACCCACACGCCCATGCCAGCCGCGGACCCCGTCACCTTCGAGTCAGCCCTCGGCCACGCCGCAAGACTGCTCCTCCACGCCGAGCTCGAAACGAACCTGCCGCTGATGGAGCGCCTCGAACGCCTCGCGGACTCCTGGATCGCGATCGCCCGCACCCCCACAGAGGTCAATTCGTGACGGCCAGCCCGCAGCGCGCCCTCGACGCCCCCTTCACCCTCCCCGCCGCCTGGACACCGATCCCCGGCACCTGCTCACGCTGCGGCGCCCGCGCCTGGCTCGGCGAACAACGGTGGTGGCACCAAGGCCCCACCTGTCGAGCCCGGCCCACCAACCGCGTCACTGCTCCCGTCACCGCCGAGTTCATCCCGGACAAGCGGCCGCGCTGACGCCCGCCCACGCACCCGCCCTCACCCGAAGGAGCGCCACGGTGACCGCCCCCATCGGCTACAGCGCCGCCACAGCCACCAGCGGCGCGTTCGGCGCCACCGACACCGGGTTCGTTGAGAACAGCAGCCAGGTTGGCGGCTGGGACGTCTCCGCGTCCCGGTTCAACCTCCTGGAGGTCATGCAGCAGGACGCCAGGCTCGCCATCGACACGCGCGACAACCTGAACCTGCTCCGCAACCAGCTCCTGCCGGCCCCCGCCACTCAGGTCAAGGTCATGGCGTGCGGCGACTCCATCACCGTTGGCTTCGGCTCGACCGACGGCCTCGGCTGGCGCGGCTGGCTCTCCGACCTCATCGCCCGGCAGCGCGTCGCCCCGGTCATGTCGCTCTGCGCACACGGCGGCTGGTACCTCGCCGACCTCAAAGCCAACATCGGCGCCGCCCTGGCCGCGAACAGCCCCGACCTGGTGCTGATCAACATCGGCACGAACGACAGCGACTTCACGGGCGCGTTCACCGCCACCACCTACGGCGCGCTGATCGACCAGATCCTCGCGTCCAGCCCCACCGTCAAGGTCGCCTGCGCCCTCGTCGCCCTCAGCCAGCAGAACACCGGCATCCTCGCCAGTGAGCAGCACGCCAACGCCGTCATCACGCAGGCCGTGAACGCCCGCATCTCGACCGGCCGGGTCGTCCTGTCCGACCACACGCACACCACCACGGCCCGCTGGGAAGTCGACGCCACCCAGCCCGGCAGCGCGCCGCCGCCCGGCCGCTGGACGATTGACGGCGTCCACCCGACCGATGCTGGCTATCTCCAGATGGCTCGCGCCTGGTTCACCACCATCCAGCCGCTCGTGCCTGGCCTCGCCCCGCTCTGACCCGCCCTCAAGGAGTAGCCCGTGTCCATCGCCGACGCCGCCCGCGCCATCGCCGCCCGACTCCAGGCCGAAGGCCACCACCTCGCCGACGACGCGCACAAGCTCTGGGCCCACCTGCACGACGACGAGACCGCCCTGGCCGGCGAAGTCGCCGCCGACGCACGCCAGGTCGCCGCCGACGCCGCCCCGGTCGTCGCCGAGATCAAGGCCGACGTCCAGGCTCTCGGCAGCGAGGCCGTCCAGGACGCCGAGGCGCTCGCGGCCGAGGCTGCCGCCGACGGCAACGGCGCGGGGCAGCCCGAGAAGCCCAGCCCCCAGGAATGACCGTGACCGACACACACGGTGCCGCCTACATCGACACCCGTCACCTTCCCCTCGACGAACTGACCCCGTTTCCTGGCAACGCCAAACGCGGCGACGTCGACGCCATCCGCGCATCCCTGCGCCGCAACGGCCAGTACCGCTCCCTCGTAGTGCGCCTCATTGAACACGGCCCCACCACGGTCCTTGCCGGGAACCACACCCTGCAAGCACTTGCCGCCGAAGGCCACACAACCGCCCGCTGCGAAGTCATCACCTGCGATGACGCCACCGCCCGCCGCATCAACCTCGCCGACAACCGCATCGCCGAGCTCGGAACGTTCGACGCCGAAGCCCTCGCCGAACTCCTCACAGCAGTCGAAAACGACCTCGACGGCTCCGGCTACACCACGGCGGACATCGACGCGATCCTCGGAAGCGTCGAAGAGCTTCCCACCGTCCTCGGCGACCCGGACGAAGTGCCGGCCCCGCCAGCCGCCCCCATCACCAACCCAGGAGACGTCTGGATCCTCGGCCAGCACCGCCTCCTATGTGGCGACTCCACCGACATAGCGGCCGTGGAGGCCATGCTCGCCGGCGAACGAGCGGACTGCATGTGGACCGACCCCCCGTACGGCGTGGACTACGTCGGCAAGACCAAGAACGCCCTGACCATTCAGAACGACGGCGCTGCAGACCTTCCCGAACTCCTCGCGGGGGCATTCGCCGTCGCAACCGCCGCCCTCAAGCCAGGTGCACCGGTCTACATCGCGCACCTGCCAGGCCCGCTGTCACTCGACTTCGCCCACGCGTTCCTCCAGGCAGGCTGGCTACTCCGCCAAAACCTCATCTGGGACAAGGGAACCCTGGTCCTCGGCAGAAGCGACTACCACTACCGGCACGAACCCATTCTCTACGGCTTCACCGACGCGCCTGCGGGATCCGGCCGGCTCGGCCGAGGCGGTGACCGGTGGTTCGGCGACAACGCCCAGACCAGCGTGTTCGAGTTCCCGAAGCCCGCCCGCAGCGAGGACCACCCAACCATGAAGCCCGTATCGCTCGCCGCCGCGGCACTCCGGAACTCCTGCCCACCCGAAGGCGTCGTCTACGAGCCTTTCGGCGGGTCGGGCACCACCCTGGTTGCCGCACACACCGAAGGCCGCATCGCCCGAATCGTCGAACTCGACCCGCGTTACGCGGACGTGATCTGTCGCCGCTACCAGAAGCTCACCGGCGACTGCCCCACTCTGCAGAGCACGGGTGAACGCGTCGACTTCAATTCCCCGGGTTAGCTGACGTGACGGCCGGCCGAGCCGCGCAAGCACTCGCGCTGCGTCTCGCTGGCGTCGACTGGAACACAATCGCCGAACGCCTCGACTACCCCACTGTTGTGGCCGCGATCGAGGACGCAACCGACGCCGCCGAGGAACAGTACGACGGCATCCCACTGGATCCCCTACGGGTCCTGGAGGTTCTCCGACTCGACCGGCTCCAGGCCGCGGTGTGGAGCTCGGCTATGAAGGGCGATCTCGCCTCTGTCAACATGGCGCTGTCCATCGCAGACCGTCGGGCCCGCATGTTGCGCCTGAACCTTCGGTCTGAACGCTGAATCGGAGGTTGTCGGTGCCCGACAGCAACCGCAACGAAACGGGCGCCGGCCGTAAACGGGCGCGGTGTGGCGCCCGCACCCGGCAGGAGGATTCGGCGGAGCTCTGCGGGCTTCCGGCCGGATGGGGTACTGACCACGCCGGGACCGGGCGGTGCAAGCTGCATGGCGGCAAGACCCCCGGGCAGAAGCTGAAAGCCGCCCACGACATCGCCGAGCGGGAGGTTCGGGCCGTGCTCGCCGAACTCGACGTCCAGCCCGTCGACGACCCCCTCACCGCCCTGATGCAGCTCGCCGGCCAAGTCGTCTCGTGGCAAAAAGCCACCGCCGTCCTCGTCAACCGCATCGGCGACGAGATCCGCTACGAAGGACACGCCGGCGCCGAACAGCTCCGCGCGGAAGTGCAGCTGTACGAGCGGGCCATGGACCGGGCGAACACCGTCCTGTCCTCCATTGCCCGTCTCGACATTGAAGCGCGCCTCGCCGCGATCTCCGAGGCGCAAGCCGACCGGGTCCTCAGCGCAATCGACGCGGTCCTCGCACACCTCGGCGTCAGCGGCGTTCAGGCTGCGGAGGCCAAGACCGTCGCGGCCCGCCACCTGCGCTCCGTGTAGGCCGCGAGGGGGTGGCAGGTGCGGGCCGACCCTCTCGCTCTCGCCGCCCGGCGACTCGAAGAAGACGGCGCAGCCCGTGCGCGGGTCGACGAGTACGCCGCGGACCCGGCACTGTGGGCGCGGGAGAAGCTCGGCGAGCACCTGTGGTCGAAGCAGGTGGAGATTGCGGGCTCGGTCCGGGACCACCGCATGACCGCCGTCCAGTCGTGTCACGGCGTCGGCAAGTCGTTCGTTGCCTCCCGGCTCACCGCCTGGTGGCTCGACACCCACCCCGCCGGTGAAGCCCGCGTTGTCACTACCGCCCCAACCGGCGACCAGGTCAAGGCCATCCTGTGGTCCGAGATCAATGCGGCGTTCTCCACCGCCGCCGCCCGCGGCACCCCACTGCCCGGCCGGATCAACGAGACCGACTGGAAGCTCGGGAAGCGGCTCATTGCGTTCGGCCGTAAGCCGAGCGACTACAATCCGCACGCTTTCCAAGGCATCCACGCCAAGTACGTCCTCGTCATCCTCGACGAGGCCTGCGGCATCAACAAGCAGTTCTGGACCGCCGCGAACGCCATCGCCACAGGCGAGCACTGCCGCATCCTCGCGATCGGCAACCCCGACGACCCGGGTTCCCAGTTCGCCCGGGTCTGCGCCAACACCGGCCGTTGGAACGTCATCCGCATCTCGGCGTTCGACACCCCGAACTTCACCGGCGAGACAGTGCCGGCCGAGCTGCAGCCGATGCTCGTCTCGCACGCCTACGAAGCCGACATGCGGGCCGAGTTCGGCGCCCAGTCCCCGACCTACATCTCCAAGGTCCTCGGCGAGTTCCCGTCGGACGCCGAGGACGGCGTTGTGCGGCTCTCCGCGATCCGCGCCTGCGGCCTTCCGCCAGAACAGCCGCTCAGATACACCGATCTCGCCCCCGTCGAACTTGGCGTCGACCTCGGCGCGGGCGGCGACGAGACCGTCATTCGCGAGCGCCGCGGCACCCGTGTCGGACGCGAGTGGCGCAGCCGCGAGAAAGACCCCACCAAGGTCGTGCACCTGATCGTCGCGGCGATCCGCGAGTCGAAGGCCACCAGGGTCAAGGTCGACAGCATCGGCATCGGCTGGGGCATCGTCGGAACCCTCAGGGAGCGCCGCGCCCAGGGCGAACACGACGCGGAGATCATCGGCGTCAACGTGTCCGAAGCCAGCAGCGAGCCCGCGAAGTTCGCCCGGCTGCGGTCCCAGATCTGGTGGCAGGTCGGCCGGCAGCTGTCCGAGGACCGCGGCTGGGACCTGTCCGAGCTTGACCCGGACGACAGGGAGCGGCTCGTCTCCCAGTTGACCGCACCCAAGTACTCCACTGATGCGGCCGGCCGGATCGTGGTGGAGCCGAAAGCCGAGACGAAGAAGAGGATAGGCCGCTCACCCGACAACGCGGACGCCCTGCTCCTGGCGTTCTACAGCGGCAGCGGCCTCGACGCGCACGCCTGGCTCTCCTACGGCCGCCGTAAGGCGGCCGAAGCTGCCCCGGCGGACGTGCCGGACGAGTCCGCGCCCACCGCTGTGTCCGACGACCCGGCCGTCGCCCGCAAGCAGGCCCGCGACGCCGCCATCCGCAGACAACGCCAACCCTGAGATGGGAGGCAGCGTGGGCATCCGGGACCGCATCGCCAAGGTCTTCGGCCCCGGCACCCGCGTGCCTGCGGAGATCGTCGCCGCCGAACAGGCCGCCCAGATGACCATGCAGACGCCGTTCGCGCCGGGCACCCCCCAGATGCCGTTCGACGGCTACTCGCGGCAGCCCCGTTCCAGGGACTTCCCGGCTGGCGTCAACATCGCCGCCCGGCCCCGCATCAACGAGCGCGTCGCCTTCCACACCCTGCGCGGCCTGATCGAGGCGTACGACGTCGCCCAGGCCTGCATCTGGCACCGCATCGATTCCATCCGTGCCCTCGACTGGTCGCTGACCCCGGCGCCCGGATTCCATGGCGACGCCGCCGCGGCCATCGCGCAGGGCATGGCCGTCCTCGCCAAGCCGGACCGGCAGACGCCGTTCGCGAACTGGCTCGCCAAGTGGTTGTACGACGTTTTGGCGTACGACGCGGGCACCCTGTACCGGCTTCGGAACCGGCGCGGCGACGCGATCGGCCTGCGGGTCGTCGACGGCACCACCATCGCCCCGCTGCTCGACTACTGGGGCAACATCCCCGAGCCGCCCGCCGAGGGATACGTCCAGTACGTGCAGGGCCTCCCCTGGAACTGGCTCACCCGGGACGACCTCATCTACGAGCCGTTCCGGCCGCGCGCCAACAGCCCGTACGGCACCGCTCCGCTGGAGACCGTGTTGCTCAACGCCAACACCGACCTGCGGTTCCAGGCCCACTTTCTGGGACGGTTCACCGAAGGCAACGTGCCGGAAGCGTTCGCGTCCGCACCGGAGACCTGGAGCCCCGACCAGATCGAAGAATGGCAGACCGTCTGGGACGCCATGATGCTCGGTGACCAGGCCGCCAAACATCAGATTCGATGGATGCCCGGCGGCAGCGGCATCACTTGGAGCAACGAGAAGGATTTCTCCGACACGTTCTCGCTGTTCTTGATGCGCAAGACCTGCGCGGCGTACCACGTCGTCCCCACCGACCTTGGGTTCACCGAAACCGCCAACCTGTCCTCGTCCGAGTCGCAGGGTGACGTGCAGCACCGCGTCGGCGACCTGCCGCTGATCGCCCACATCACCTCCGTACTGACCGACTTCCTCCAGAACGACCTCGGCCTGCCGGTCTGCTTCACGTTCGACACCGGCCAGGAAAAGGAAGACAGGCTGCAGCTCGCGCAGGCCTGGCAGGTCTACATCGAGACCGGTATGGCCTCTGTCGACGAAGGCCGCGAGGCCCTCCTTGGCCTACCCGGCGACCCCACCCGGCCCACCCCGCGTTTCTACTCCACCCCGCGCGTCGGGCCGATCCCCCTGCTCGCCATCGACGGGGTCGCAGGGCGGGTCGACCCGGAGACGTTCGGCCCCGCCAAGGACCAGCCGGTCCTCGACCAGCCGTACGTACCCCCGCCCGGCGCCGTGCCGGCCGCGGGCACCACCGACCAGGCGGCCGCGGCCGCCGCCGAGGACGCGTACCAGACCCGGTACAACGCGATGGTCCACAACACCGAGGTCGCCAAGGACGGCGGCGCCCAGACCGGGCCCACCACGGGCATCACCTCGGCGACCGGCATCACCGGCTACGACCTCGTCCGCACCACGGACGACGAGGACGAGGACCGGGACCAGCTGGTCAAGCGGGAGCTCGGCTCTTTCCACCGTTTCTCTCGGGCGCGCCGACGCGACGGCCGCTGGAGGGACTTCACCTTCCAGCACGTCACCACCCGACAGGCCCGGCGCCTCAACCAGGCAGGCCGCCTTGCCGTCCGCAAGGCCACGGGGGAGGTCGCCGTCGCCGGACTCGCCGTTCGGGCGGCCGACACCGGTCGCGTCCTCATGCTGCAGCGGGCACTCGACCCCGACGACCCCGCGGCTGGCATGTGGGAGATGCCCGGTGGCCACCTGGAAGGCAACGAGACGCCCCTCCAGGGCGCCTGGCGCGAATGGGCCGAGGAAACGGGCTACATCCCCCCGCCGGGCACACTCACCGGCACGTGGACCAGCGGCGACGGGATCTACCAAGGCACCGTGTGGACCGTCGACTCCGAGACCGCCGTCCCGGTCAGCACAGGCCGCGGCCAGGTCACCAACCCGGACGACCCCGACGGCGACCAGGTCGAAGCCATCGCGTGGTGGGACCCCTGCCTCCTCGCCGGGAACCCAGCCGTACGGGCGGAGCTCCTGGACGGCCTGCCCGGCGTCCTCGCCGCACTCGGCCTCGACAGCCCCGCAGACGTAGAAAAGGCCGACGACGGCGGTGACGCGGACCCAAAAGCCCCGACGCCTGGCCCGGCTGGGACCACGATGAGCGCACCGCCCGCTACTGGGCGCCGCTGATCGCCGCCGCGCTCGGCACCGCACTCACCGTCACGGCCGCAACCCGACTGGCCCAGGCCTTCGCCTCCAACAACGGCGGCAATCGCACGGACCGGCAGACGCTGACCGCGGCCGCCGCCACCTACCTCACGAGCCAGGACATCACTCCCGGGCCCGCGCTCACCGACGCGCTCGCCGGCCTCTACGCCGACGCCTATCTCGTCGGCGCGGTATCCGCCGCGACCGTGACCACCGGCACCACCAGCAACCTGAACAGCTGGCAGCCCGGCGGCGCCCCCGCAGCACAGGCCGGCATCGAGGACCACGGCACCGGCCCGGCCCTCACCATGCTCACGCTCGGGGCCGGCGCCACCGCCGCAGCCCTGACCGCATCACGCATCAATAACGCGGCCAAGGCCCTCGCAGACGGCACCGCAGCCGGCGACACACCGCACAGCATTGGCGCCGCCATGCACGCCGCCCTGGCCGACCCCGACCGCGCCTACGCGGCAGCCGTCACCGAAACGACCCGGGCCATCGCGGCAGGAGCAGCCGACGGCTACCGGCGCAGCGGCGTCGCGCACGGCCGCTGGCAGACCGAGCCAGACGGCCGTGTCTGCCCGGTCTGCGAAGCCAATGCCGCCGCCGGGACGCTTCCGCTTGGCAGCACCTATCCCAGCGGCGACGCCTACCCGCCGGCCCACCCCCGGTGCCGATGCGCCGTCCTTCCCGCCTAGGAGGTCCCCGTGCCCGAGCAGCGCTACGTCCTCGGCATCGCCTACCAGGCGGGACCCGACCCGCGGATTCAGAAGGGCGCCGACGGCGGCCGTGATTTCTTCACCCCGGAGGAGCTGGAGAAAGCCGCGTGGAGCTTCCTCCGGGACGGCGGCTCCCAGGTCGGCCTCAACCACATCGACGGCACGACCGGCGCGGCCACCGTCGTCGAGTCGTACGTGTGGCGCGGCCCCGACTGGGACCTCGGCGACGGCGTCGTGGTGAAGGCCGGTGACTGGCTCGTCGGCGCCGTCCTCGACGAAGCCGCCTGGCACCTCTACAAGTCCGGCCGGATCACCGGTTTCTCGCCGCAGGGAACGGCGCGGCGCATCCCCAACAGGAGCAGCTGATGACCACACCCGCTGACGACGAGTTCACCGAGCTGCGTGACGCGACCATCCCCCGCGTGGACCTGGTCGACAAGGCCGCCAACGGCACGCGGTTCCTCATCGCCAAGAACGCCGCCGACAGCCGGGGCCTCATGGCGCCCGGCTTCGTGCGAGACCTGATCGGCAAGACCGCCGAGCCCACGCCCCAGGAGGAGACCGTGACGATGACCGGCAGCCCCGGGGCCATCGCCAAGCTCATGCACGAGGCCGCGCAGCGCGCACGCCGCCGCGACGACGTTGCCAAGGACGCCGGCATCGGCGCCGACCTCGACGACTCCGAGGACGGCCTCGACCCCACGATGGTCCTTGCGGCCCCCGACGACGACGCGCCCGGCGACCCCAACGACCCCGGCTCCCCCGCTTGGGAGGCGATCGACGCGGCCACTGCCCAGAAGTGGACGAGCATCGCGGTCCGCCTCAAGAACGCCCTCGGCGTCCTCGCCGAACGCGAGATGCTTGAAGCCGCCGGTGCCGACCCCGACGACGCCTACGACGCGTGGGATCTGCAGGACGCGCAGTGCGCCCTGGACTACGTGATCGACACCCTCGCGTCGTTCGCCGTCGGCGAGCAGGCCGCAGCCGACCTGGCCGGCGAGGCCATGGCCACCGTCGGCAAAGCCCTCGCCGGGCTGGAACCCGCCGCGCTCGACACCGTCGAGGCCCTCGGCCAGGTGGCCAAGGCCGGCCGCGTCCTCTCCGCGGCGAACGAGGCCGCGATCCGCACCGCGACCGAGCACCTGCAGAAGGTGCTGGCGTCGCTGCCCGAAGCCCCGGTCGTCAAGACCGCCCACGAGGAGCCCGACATGCCCACGCCCACCCCGTCCGAGGACCGCACCGCAGCGGCCGGCGAGGAGCCCGCGATGGGCACCGCCGAGGTCGAGAAGACCACCGAGCCCCACGCCGGCGAGCCGGTGGCCAAGGCCGACGGCGAGAAGCCGCCCGTGGTCGTCGTCTACGACCAGGCCGGGCGGCTCATCGGCATCGTCGACCCCGCCGACGTCACCCCTGTCGCCAACTCCGAAGCCGAGCCCGACGCCACCAGCACCGGCGACACCGCGGACGCCGAGGACGACTCCGCCGACGACGACACCCCCGACCTCGAACCGCAGCCCGCAGCCGACGCCGGCACCCCCGCCGACGCGCCGCCGGACGACGACGAGACCGTCACCAAGACCACCGACACCGACACCATCTCCGACATGTTCAAGAGCAGCCTCCTGGCTGCGGTCGAAGACGTCCTGACGAAGAACAGCGCCGACCAGGCCGAAAAGATCGCCAAGACCGGCGATGCCGTCCTGGAACTGGCGGAACTCGTCGAGACACTCAAGGGCCGCATCGGGGTGCTGGAGGAACAGCCCGCCCAGCCGAAGATCTTCACCAACGGAGCGACCCCGCCGCGCGAGCACATGCGCGGCCAGGACCACGGCGCACCCCCGGCCGTCGACGTCGCCAAGGCCCGCGAACTCAAGGGCGTGCTCTACCGGGGCACCGCCGCCGAGCAGAACCGCGCCGCCAACGACATGCAGGCCGCCGCCATCGCCGCGCTCCAGGCGATCCACCAGCCGCGGTAACCACCCGCACCCAGACACCCCCCAAGCCTCCGGACGAGCGCCCAGCGCCCCGGGGGCTTTCGCATGCCCAGGAGGCACCCCTTGACACCGCTCGGCAGCATGACCGAGGACACGCTGGCCGCCATCAGCAAGGCGCAGACCAGCGGAATCCTCAACAACACCGGCATCTACTCGTACGACCTGAGCGAGCTCGTCTCCCTCATCCCGGTCGTCACCCCGTTCCGCGACATCGTCGCCCGCGTCAAGAGCCCCAACGGCAACCCCTACGCCGTATGGCGCGCCATCATGAACCTCACCAACAGCCAGCCGAGCCCCGCGATGGGCTTCGACTACGCCGCCAACGAAGTGCAGTTCCAGGAGCAGGACTTCCAGGCGAGGTACAAGCCGACCGGCTTCGCGGGCCTGGTCACGCAGGACGCCTACGACCTGGCCCAGGGCTACGGCGACCCGTTCGCCATCAGCACCTTCCAGGTCCTCAACCAGGTCCTCATCGGCGACGACCGGCAGCTCATGGGCGGCCAGTCCTTCCCGCTTGCCCGGCCCGCGGCACCCACGCTGGCCACCTCGACCACGGGCGGCACCATGGCCGCGACCACCACCGTGTACGTCGGCGTCGCGGCCCGCACCGGCACCGGCTACTACTATGGCAACGGCAACAGCCAGGGCAATAGCGCCAGCATCGCGACCGGTGCCGGTTCCACCAACTCCGTCTCGGCGACGGTCGGTTCGGTGCGCGGCGCGGTCTGCTACGACTGGTTCCAGTCCGCCAACGGGACGACCTGGTACTACTACACGACCACCACGGTGAACGCGGTCACCATGACCAAGATCATCAACGCGAACCAGGCGCTCCCCACCCTCAACGCCGCCCCTGACCTGTCCACCTCCTGGCAGGGCACCGCCAACGCCTCCCCCACCTACAACGCCGCCGCCGACAACGGCTCCGCCGCCCCCGCCGAATACGACGGCTTCCTCGCCAGCCTCGCCGGCGACTACAACGGCGCCGGCCAGTGGGGACAGCCCGGCACCGGAACCGCCAACCCCTCCATCAACAACTCGCTCAACGGCGCCGCCCTCACACTCACCGGCGGCAGCATCACCGAGATCGAGAACCTGCTCTTCCTCCCGCTCTGGCAGCAGGTCAAGTGCTCGCCCACCGCCATCATGGTCAACGCCGTCCAGGCCCAGTCAATCGCCAACCTCATCCTCGGCTCGTCCTCGGCGACCACCTACCTCAACACCGACTCTGCCGGCCGCGTCTCCGTCACCGCCGGCGGCCGCGTCGGCGAGATCGTCAACGCCCCCGCGGGCGGTGTCACGGTCCCGATCGAGGTCCACACCTCCCTCCCGCCGGGCACGATCATCGCCCGCACCGACCGCGTGCCGTTCCCGCAGGCCAACATCCAGAGCGTCCTGGAGTACCGCGCCCTGCGCGACACCGCCCAGTTTGACTACGGCGTCTCCCGCATCGCCAACACCGCAGGCGGGGGCCCGAGGCGCGAGTACGAAATCCGCAGTGTCGGAGCCTTCCTGAACCGCGCGCCCGTGGCGATGGCGTCTTTGCAGAATGTCGCCTGACACCCGGCGATGACCTGCAGTCCGTCCACGCCAGTTGCAGAGCCGACAACGGCCTTCCTGCCGAACTGATGACAGGAGGGCGGTTCGTAGTGGCCGGGAACTAAGCA
This sequence comes from Kitasatospora sp. NPDC034023, assembly GCF_055575795.1. Classification (NCBI taxonomy): domain Bacteria; kingdom Bacillati; phylum Actinomycetota; class Actinomycetes; order Kitasatosporales; family Streptomycetaceae; genus Kitasatospora; species Kitasatospora sp. NPDC034023. The sequence goes on along the minus strand of NZ_JBVIRY010000018.1, from coordinate 76,128 downwards.
CTCCCGGCCACTCTGCAACCGTCGACAAACAGAAGGAGGCCCAGATGCCGCCGGCCCGTGCGGGTGTACCTATGCCGAACTTCACTGCCACACAGGAGCTGTTTCGCGCTGACGGGCTGACGCTGAACAGCAACTCGGACAGCGTGACGGCCAACATCACCAACCAGGTCAACGGTGCAACCGGCGGCCTGATTGATGTCTCGTCGGTGTCGAACGGCCTGCTGGTCGTCAACGTGGCGAACGCCCCGACCGGCACCAGCCCGAGCCTGGCGGTCTTCTTCGACGTCCGCGACGCCTTCGGAAACTGGATTCTTACCTCGAACCCGACGGCGATCTCCGGCGCCGCCCTCGGCTTCGCGGGCACCGTCGCGGGCAACATCTCGACCGGCTACGGCCTCACCTACAACGGCCGGATCCGCTGGACGGTCACCGGGACTGGCAGCCCGACTTTCACTGGGGTCAGCTTCAGCCTTTTCGGCCGCTGACCCGCCCTCATCAGTTCCTTCCCCCTTCGAGGAGAGCAGGCATGCGCCTCTACTCGCGTACGGGCGCGACCGCGCTCGAACACCCCGTCCATGGCCGTATCGAGGCCGACCCGGTTCACGGCGGGTTCGACCTGCCGGAGGAACTCGCCGAGGAGCTGCAGTCGTTTCCGACCTGGGAGACGGACGTGGCTCGGCAGCACCGTCTGATCGCGGAGGAGATGGAGCGGCGCAAGGACCCGGCGACGCTCCTCGACGCGGTACAGCAGCTGGTGCAGGCGGCTCAGGCCGTGGGCGCGGCGCGGCAGGAGTCCGGCGCTGCCGGGCAGGCCGAGGAGTCTGCTCCCGCGAAGGCCGCCCGCGGGCGGAAGGCCGCCGCGAGCCGTCCGGACCCGTCCTCCGAGTAGCCGCCTCATCAGGCCGAGCGCGCAGTCGCGCACCGATCCGAGCAGGGGGTGAGTGGCTGTGGCGACGCCGTACATCACGCCGGGGATGCTGCTGGCGCAGCCGGCGGGGATCAGCTGGAAGGTGATGCCGACCTTGACCGCTGATGCCTCGTCGCAGTTCGCTCAGCTTCAGCAGGTGTGCTGGAGTGCGACGGCCGTCGTGGACACCTACTGTCGGCAGCCGCTGCGGGCGACGGTGGTGACGGAGACGCAGGCCGGTCCGGGCGGGTCGCGGGTCTCGGTGGACCGGCACACCCGGATGGGCGCGGTCGTCGCGCGGCATCGGCATCTGTCGGACGTGTGGGCGGTGCTCTTGTCACCGGCGCGCACCTTTCCTTCGGTGTGGTCACCGGTGCCTGCCGGCCAGTTCCGGCTCCGCAGTTCAGCGGCCTTCGCCGGGCCGGTTCCGGCGACGGGCCCGTCGGGTGGCAGTGCCATCGACGTGGCTCCGGGCTGGATCGACTGGCGGCAGGGGCGGGGCGGCTGGCAGGTGCAGACGTCCTATACGTCGGGTTGGCCGCACGCAGGCCTTACCGCGCCTGCTGCCGCGGGCGCCATGTCGATCAGTGTGGACGACGTGACGGGCTGGGGCGGTGCGCATGGCACGGCCGGGTTTTGCTACGACGGGGCGTCCACGGAGACGATTGCCGTGAGCGGGGCCACCGCCACTGTTCCGGTGGTGCTGCCGAACACGGCAACTGCGGTGCAGACCGGGCCGGGCACCGTTCAGCTCGCCCAGCCCCTGACCCAGAACCACGCGACTGGGGCTGTCGTGTCGGCACTCCCGCCGAACGTGATTCACGCCGCGGTTCTCGCCGCCGCAGTGGAGGCCCTGGAGGGAATCGACGCCATTGCGGCTCAGTCTCTGTCAGGGCAGTTGGCAGGCGGAACAGGGGCTCTGGCGACCGAGGTCGAGATGCTGCTCGACGACTACCGGCGGGTCGGCTGATGGCCCGCCGCCGGCCGAACCTCGGCAGCGGGGGTGCTTCCGGAACCGCCGGGGTCCTTCGGTTCTGGAACCGCACGATCACGATCATGCGCGGCACGGCCGTCAACGCGTACGGCGACGCGACGGACGTCGGGGTTCCCCTCTACACGGGGGTTCCGGCGGCGCTGGCGGAGACCGAGCAGGTGGCCTTCGACTCGGCGAGCCAGCGGCAACAGATCATCCGCTCGATCACATGCAACGTGCCGAACTGGGCCGATGTACGGACCACGGACACCATCCGGGACGAGACGACCGGCCGCTACTTCATGATCGAGAACATTCAGGAGCAGCCCGGCATCGGCTACTACCCGCCGCCGAAGACACTGACGCTGCGCCTGAGGTCGGGCGTCACCGCCGCATCGGACTGAGGAGGCTGCCATGGCGCACGCTGAGATCGACGGAGCCTGGGAACACGAAGTGACGAGCGCCCTGGGCCGGCTGTTCGTCGAGCGGCTCGGCCCGGCCATCGCAGCCGACGCCGCCCGCTACTGCCCCCAGCACACCGGGGCGCTCGCCGCCAGCATCGAGCACCACATGGAAGGCCAGGATCTCATCGTGTCCGCGACTGGCGGAGCTGAGGGCCGCACCTACGCCGCCTACGTCGAGCTCGGCACCGGCCCGCACATCATCCGCCCCAACGGCAAGCAGGCCCTGTACTGGGAAGGCGCCGCGCACCCGGTCCGAGAGGTGCACCACCCGGGCACCCGGCCGCGACCTTTCCTGCGGCCCGCGCTGTACCAGCAGCGCGGCGACTGACCGAGGGAGGCGAGGTGACCACTCCCCTTCCGCTGGAGGCCACCGACGAACTCGTCTGCGCGCAGTGGATCGCCACCATCCCAGGGTTCACCCCGGCCATGGTCGGAACGACTCTGCCTCCGGACGTCAACGCCGACGGCTCCCTCGCCCCGTGGGTCGCCACCGGGTTCGTCACCGTCGCGGTGGTTGGCGGCAACCCTGACCCGCTTCTGCCAGTCAACTGGCCTGTGCTGCAGGTCGACTGCTGGGCCACCGTGCCGGGCAGCAACAAACCGCCGTGGCACCAGGCCGCAGCCCTGGCCGGCGCCATCCGCCGAGCCACCTGGGACCGGCGGGCCGTCTCCCGGCCCTTGCAGATCACCGCGAACGGGGTCGCCTACCCGGCTGCGGCGGTGCGCTCCGCCTACCTGACGACCGCGCCCCGCCGCCTGTACGACGACCAAGGCGACTACGCCCACTACCAGGCCGATCTGTCGCTGTCGTGGGTGACCGTCAACGACCGCCTCTACTGAGCGAGGAATCCATGCCTCTGGTCCGCACCACCTTCTTCGACGACCTGGTCGAGGTCCCCGACGACGAGATCCCGGTGCTCCGGGCTCAGGGCCTGCTGGTCGGGGAGTCCGCGCCGCAGCCCGCCGCCGACCCTGTTCCCGTCAAGCCGACCGCCTCCAAGACGAAGGACGCCTAATGGCCCGCCTCGCCCTGACCGCGACCAGCCAGCCGAAGACCGGCGCGGCATCCCCCCTCAACCTCACTGCCCTCCTCACCGCCGGCACCCTCGGCGCCAACACCGGCGTGAGCTTCGTCAACACCGGACGCGAGGTCCTGCACATCTCCATGGGCGCGGGCGCCAGCACGGTGATCGTCAACATCGGGACGACCATCGAGGGGCAGTCCGTCACTGCCATCACGGCGTCGCTGACCTCAAGCGCGACCAACATCGTCGGGCCGTTCCCGTCGGACGAGAACCAGCCCAACGGGCAGATCTACGTGGACTTCGGTACCCCGGCGAGCGTCAACGGTGTCGCCCTGCTTCAGAACGCCGGCGTCTTCTAGCCCGGTCCCGCAGTACCGCCCCCCGGCCCGCTGTGCGGGCTTTTTTCATGCCCGCGCCCGGCAGTGGCGCCTGACCCAAGGGGATGAGTCCCATCGCCGTCAACGCTGCAAATCTCGTACTCGGCCCGGCGCGACTCTACGTCGCCCCATTCGGCTCGACCGAGCCCGCCGACTCCACCGTCACTCCGAACGGCCCCACGACCCCGCCGTCCTCCCCGTGGACCGATGTCGGCGGGACCGACGGCGGCGTCACGTGGGAGGTCGACAACACGTACACCGGACTTCAGGTCGACCAGATCACGATGGAGGTCGGCGCCCGCCTGACCGCCATGAAGATGACGGTGACCGCCAAGCTCGCAGAGATGACGCTCGGCAACCTGCAGACGGCGCTCAACAACATCGGCACCCTGGCCACCAACAGCGGCTACTCAACGCTCGACATCCCGGTGACCTCGGCCTCGACGCAGCCCAGCTACGCGGCCCTGATCATCGACGGCTGGGCGCCGATGCTGTCCAGCGGCCAGCCGGCACTGCGCCGCGTCATCGTCCGCAAGGTCCTCAGCCAGGTCAAGGCGCAGCTGTCGTACGACAAGAAGACCCAGCAGGCCTACGACTGCACTTTCTCGGCGTACTACGTCAGCAGCAGCATCCCTCCGGTCCACATCGTCGACCAGACGGCGTGAGCTGAACCGATCCGTTCCTGCCGCCCTGAAGGGGGACCATGGCCGCGAAGGTCACCGCCAGTAAGAAAGCCGCCGCCCGCCGCCCCACTCCCGCGCCCGCGGCAAGCCCGGCCGAGTCTGACTTCGGGGTGCTACGCCTCACAACAAGTCCGCAGGTGGATGAGGAGCGGGTGCCGCTGTTCTACATCGACGACGTCGAGTACTGCATCCCGAAACGGCCGCGGATGAACATCGCCCTGCAGTACATGCACCTCGCCAAGGACCAGGGCGACGCAGTCGCGACGGACTACCTCCTCGGCAGTCTCCTGGGCGAGGAAGGCTACCGGGCTCTGCGCGAATTCGACCAGCTCACCCCGGAGCAGTTCCAGCACATCACCGCCATCGCTACCCGGCAGACCATGGGCGCTCTGGAGCTCCCAAAAGCGTAGTCGACCGGGTGGTCCAGGTGGGCTGGGTGCTGGACCATCTCGACGATCTGGCCAGCGACTTCTCTGTCTTTCACCGGATTCCCGACGTCACGGTCCTGGACGGGCCGACGTTTCTGCGGCTGGCGTGGCGGATGCCCGCCTACGAGGGCGTGATGCGGGCCAGGGCTGCCGCCTCCCAGGAGGAGGACACCGGCGCCGGGCCTACGCCTCGGATGGCGCCCGGCCGCCACGAGGAGATCAACCCCGGGACCCGCACGGCTCTGATGGCCGACCCGGCATTCGCCGGCCTGTTCAGTTACGGATCGTCTCGGGGGTGAGCTGTGCCCGAGGGCTTTCGTATTGCGAGCGCGTGGGTGCGGGTCTCACCGGACTTGGAGGGCTTCCGGGAGGAGCTCCAGGCCAAGCTTGACGAGGCAACCACCGGTGTCGTGGGCCGGGTGCGGGTCGTCCTGGACTCGGCGGAGTTCGACGCGCAGTCGGGCGAGGTCAAGGCCAAACTCGATGAGCTCGGTGGCGAACGGGCCGAGCCGTCGGTGCACCTGGAGGTTGCAGGGTTTGAGGCCAAGGCCGAGGACGCGCGCGCCCAGTTGGAGGAGCTGGGCGGGCGGCGGGCGGGTCCTGAGCTGCACCTGGAGGACGCAGAGTTCGAGGCCAGGGTCGACGACGCCAGGGCGCGGATCGACCGCCTGAGTCACGACCGTGCCCGTCCTGACATCACGCTGGACACGGCCGCGTTCGATGCCCGGCTGGACAGGGCCGAGGCCCGCCTGCACGCTTTCGGGACCAGGGAGGCGTCTGCCCGCCTGAACGCGTCCGCGAGCCGCTCCGGAGGCGGTAGCGGGGGTGGTGGTAGCGAGGGCGGCAGTCTGCTCGGGGGCCTGGGCGAGCACCCGATGCTGGCTGGCGTCACTGCTGGCATCACCTCCCTGCTGCCGAGCGTCGGCGGGGCCGCGATGGGTGGCGGCCTCCTCGCAGGCGCGGGCGCCCTGGCTCTTGGGCCGGTTGCCAAGGCGCTCAGCGACGCCCACCAGGCCTCCCTGAACATCGGCATGACCCCGCAGCAAACTGCGGCGATCCAGTTCTCCAACTCTGTGCAGAAGCAGGGCGCGCAGGAGCAGGTCACCACAGCTCGCATGCAGCAGGCTCAGGACGCGATCACCGCGGCCCGCACGATCGAGACCGCGCAGATGAACCTGGCGTCGGTCGAGCGCAGCACCGCGGCGCAGCAGGTGCAGGCCCTGCAGTCGGTGGTGCAGGCCGAGCAGGGCGTCCAGCAGGCCGACTACGCGCTGTCCGAGGCGCAGTACAACCTGAACCAGGCGTGGGAGCGGGCGCGGGAGAACCTGCGGGAGCTGAATGACCAGCTCGCGGACAGCCAGTTGAACGTCGAGCAGGCGCAGCTCGGCATCCAGCAGGCCGTCTACCAGCAGAAGTTGACGAACGAGAACGCCTACTCGACCGCCCTGGACCGGCAGCAGGCCGCTCTGGCTGTCGCGCAGGCTCAGCAGCGGCTCGTTGACGCGCAGGACCAGTTGGCCGCTTCCCAGTACAACGCGAACCGGGCGAATCAGGAGGGGATCGACGGTTCGCAGGAGATCATCAAGGCGAAGCAGGCCGTCATCGCGGCGCAGTACGGGCAGACCGACGCCCAGGCCCAGTACTCGATCGCGCAACAGGACCTGACGAACACGCAGCTCAATAACGCGACGCAGCTCAAAGAAGCGCAGATCCAACTGGCAGCAGCGGAGCAGGATGCTGCCTACCGGCGGCAGATGGACGCTCGCAGCGTCGAACTGGCCGAGCGGAACGTCGCCAACACGGTCAAGGAGCAGGAGCTCCAGTGGGCGTCGATGAAGTCCACGGAGAACGAGGCGGCGAACGCTCTCGCGAAGGACCTGGCGCGCATGACGCCTGCGATGCGCTCCGTGATGGAGCAGATCTTCGGGATGAGCGGCGCTTTCCGGGAGATGAGGGATGCCGCTCAGAACGCGGTTGCCCCGGGTTTGTCGCAGTTCATCACCGGCCTGTCTGAGTCGATGCCGGCGCTGACTGCCGGTGTGACGGGCATGGGGCAGGTCATCGGGCAGGCATTCGGCTCGATCGGCAAGGCGCTGCAGTCGACACAGGGCAAGGAAGTCCTGCAGGGGCTGATCGACAACGGCCTGCAACTCGTTAAGACGGTCGTCCCCGCGATCGGCGGCTTCGTCAGCGCGCTGGCGAAGCTTGGAGCGCAGAAGGGCGCAGCGGACGGTCTCGCAGGCGCGGTTGTCGGAATAGCCAACGCCTTGACCGCCGTGGCAAAAGGCTTGTCGCCGTTCGTGGGGTCGCTGTCGTCGGTTCTCGGCACTCTCGGCCAGGCGCTGGCGCCGATCGGCTCGCTGCTGGCTACGGTCGTCGGGCAAACGTCCCAGGCGCTCGCCCCTGCGCTTGCGGCTCTGCTGCCCGCCGTAACCACGCTGGCCGGCGCGCTCGGGCAGGGGCTGAGCCCGATCTTCCAAGCCCTGGGCGTGCTGTTGCTGCCCGTGGCCCAGGCGATCACTGGCGTCGTCCAGGCGTTCGCGCCGCTGCTGCCGGTCATCGGGGAGATCATCGGGCAGATCGGCCTCAGCCTGGCGCCGCTCCTGCAGGCGCTCGTGCCGATCGTGCTCCAGCTCGCCCAGATGCTGACGAAGGACCTGCAGGTCGGCCTACTCCAGTCGCTGCAGGCGATGCTGCCGCTGGTGCCGGTCGGTGTCAGGCTGATCGAGTCGCTTCTGCCGCTCGTCAGCCTGATTCTCAAGCTCGGTGGCATCTTCATCGACTTCGCCGCCAAGCTGATCGGCCCGGTGATCAGCGGGATCGTTGCCGTGGTCGCAGCGGTCGGCAACTTCGTTTCGAACTGGCGCGAAGCAGTCGACTGGGTCGAAGCCAAGGCCTCGTGGCTGTGGCACGGGGTGTTCGAGCCGCTATGGAAGGGAATTTCGGACGGCTCCCTCGCGTTCATCGGAATTTTCAAGACAGGGTGGGATTCCCTGAAGGAAATTTTCAAAACGCCGGTGAACTTCCTGATCAACACGGTCTACGACAACGGCATCGCGAAACTCTGGAACTCGGTCACCGGCGCGATCGGCATGCACAGCCTGGACCTGCCGATCATCACCGGTTTCGCCACTGGCGGCGTCATCCCCGGTTATGCCCCCGGACAGGACACCGTGCCGGCGATGCTCTCGCCTGGCGAGGGTGTGCTGGTGCCGGAGGCGGTGCAGGCCATCGGCCCCGACGTGGTGCACAGCCTGAACGCGGCCTACGGCGGCGGCCGGCAGTCTGTCGGCAACCACTTCTCCGGCGGCGGCATCATCGGCGGCATCGGAAAATTCGTCGGCGATCTGATCGACAAGGCTGTCGACATCGGGAAGATCACCGCCGCTCTCGCCACAGGCAACGGTGAGGCCTTGTCCAATGCGCTGAACAAGCTGGTCGGAACTCAGGGCGACGTCGGGAACTTCACCAAGTTGATGCTCGGCATTCCCACGTCGCTGATCAAGAGCATGGTGCAGGCGATCCTCGGATCGCACCCTGCCGCCCCCTCTGGCGGGGGCGGCGGGGTGATCCCATCCGGCGACCACCTCAGCATCATCGACCAGGCACTCCAGGCCGCCGGCGTGCCCCCGCCGGGCACGCAGGACGAGTGGCGGGCCGGGCTGAACACGTTGATCACGCGCGAGTCCGGCTGGAACCCGCGGGCCATCAACAACACCGATTCCAACGCTGCCGCTGGCGACCCGTCACGCGGCCTCGCACAGACGATCATGTCGACGTTCCTGTCGAACCACGTAGCGGGGACCAGCACCGACATCTACGATCCCGTAGCCAACGTTGCCGCGGCGATCCACTACATCGTGGGCCGCTACGGGAACATCAGCCGGGTACAGCAGGCCAACCCGAACCTGCCGCCGAAGGGCTACGACCAAGGCGGGTGGCTGATGCCGGGCACGATGCCAGTGAACGGGCTCGGCCGGCCCGAGGCGGTGCTGACGCCGGAGCAGTCGGAGGCGTTCATCGCCCTCGCGAGGCATCTCGCCGCACAGGGCGTCGGGGGCGCATCGGTCGGCCGACAGGTCACCGTGGAGCAGCACTACCACGGCACTCAGCTGCCGACGATCGAGCAGCAGGCCGACATGCAGCGGCGCCTGGCGCTCACGCTCAGTGGCGCCTGACCGCCCGCAGGAGAACACCGCAGAGCCACCGCGGTGTTCTCCTTCCGGGGCGGGCCGCCTACGCCTTGCTGATCCGGGTGACGCCCACCCACAACTGCTTGAGCTGGGAGGGAGTCAGTGACGGGTCGGGGTTGAGATTGACCTTCAGCGAAATCGACTTGCCCGGCCCGATGGGTGCCGTTGTCGCGTCGACTCCAAGGCCGCCAGACCGTCCGGTCGCGCTGCCGATGGCCTGGGCGACGTGGAAGGCGTACCGAACCGGCGCAGAGCAGGGGTTCGTGAACTCGAAGGTCACGATCGCCACGCCCACATCGGCCTGGGCGTCGAGGAGCTGGGCCTCGTTTCCAGAGTCGTCGGCCGGGATCGCGCACGGGTCGGCGGCGCTCTTCACGACCTTGACGTCGTCGAGGTCGGGCGCGCCCTGCGCCGGCTTGTACGGGAGGCGTGCGGCCGGGATGGCCACCTCCAGGCGCCCCGGCGTCTGCGATGCAGTGCCTGGCGCCGGGTCCGGGCCGGAGGCTGTCGTCGGAGCCGGTGCGGGCGCCGAAGTCGTCGCTGCCGCAGGCGACGCTGGCGGGCTCTCCGTCTGGGCCGGCGTCCGGCTCGGCGGTGCAGCGGCCGGATGCGTGGTGGTACTGGCGCAGGCGGCAGTCAGCAGGACGACACCGGCGAGGGCCGGGATGACACGGCGCACTGATTCCCCAGGGGCTGTGACGAAATGGTGCGGCCAGTGTGGCAGCGCCGCGGGCCGGGCCTTGTGGCCCTTTGCCGGACTGTGACCGATTGCAGCGTGACGTGCCGGAGGTGGTGACGGATGGTTCAAGCCGTCGCAGGCCAGCCCTGGACGCTCTACCTCAACTTCTACAACCAGACCGGCGGCGCGCTCACTGATCCGTCCACGGTGCAGCTCGACATCACCTACGGTCAGCAGGTCGGCTTCGTCGCGGACGTCGCCGGCCCGTACACCTACCAGGGCGCCAGCCAACCCGTCTCGGGCCAGGTGTGGCGGATCGGCGTCGGCCAGTACGCCTGCACCTGGAACGTTCCCCCCACTGCTACGCAGGGCGTCTACGTCGCGAACTGGGCATGCCAGTACGGCAGCAACACGTTCCTCGGCGTCGAGGACTTCTCTGTCACTGGCGGGTTCACTCCGCCCGTCCCGGCGAGGGACACCGGGTTCTGGACCGGCGGCCTGATCTTCGGAAGCCTGGACATCGAGTTCGGGCAGGTGGACAGCAACGGCATCGCCTGGCTGTGGCAGAAGTTGGAGGGTTGGGACGGCCCCGACGTCCAGGGCGCCGGCGTCATCCCCCGCTCCGGCGACCATGGAGGCTGGGCGTCACCCCAGTTCTACGCCCCCCGCACCCTGACCTGGACCGTCACCGCGTCGGCCCCGACACAGGCCCTCCGAGACCAGGCCCGCGCGCTGCTCCAGCAGGCGGTGCCCATCAGTGGGCTGGCGCAGCTGCGCTACGACGAGCCGGTCCCCAAATACGCGTGGGTGCGGCGCAGCGGAAAACTGACCGAGGCCTACCCCACCCTGACCGACGTCACCTTCACCGTCGGCCTGGTGGCACCGGACCCGCGCAAGTACGGCACCGTGCAACGGTCGCTCGTGATCGGCGTGGTGCCCGCCACCGCGGGCGGCAGCATGGTGACCCCGTTCACGGTGCCGTTCACCGTCAAGGCGTCGCCGCCCCCGGGCGTGTCCGTCGCGAACAACGCCGGCGGTTTCGCATCCCCGCCGGTCGTGGTCATCACAGGCCCGGTCACCGGGCCCACCCTGACCAACCTGACCACCCGGCAGACGGTCTCGTGGTCGACCCTGACGCTCAACACCGGCGACACCCTCACAGTCGACTTCCTGAACCGCCAGGGCTTCGTGAACGCCTCCACGATCTCCACCACCCCGGGCGTTCCGTCCGCCGGCGGCACGTTCTGGCCAGCCGACCTCAACTCCGGCTGGTGGCAGTTGTCGGCGGGCTCCAACCAGGTGCAGTACGGCGGCGGAACAGGCACCGGATCCACCGCGACCATCTACTGGCGGGACGCGTGGGTGTGACACCGCGCCGCAGGGAGGGACTCCAATGGCAACACAGGTGACCACCAGCCTGCCCATGTGGCTCACGGGCGCCACCTACGACGCCAACAGCGGCAACGACCTGCGAAACAGCGGAGTCACCGCCTACTTCTACGACCAGGGCATCGCCACTGGCACCACGATCGGCGTCCTGGGTGGTGTCGTCGGCGGCACCGGCCTGGCGGTGTCCGCGGGCACTGGCATGACGGTCACGGTGCAGCCCGGCTCGTACGTGGTTCCGAACTCGTCGACCCCGACGGCAGGCGGCTACGCGTCGACCCTGTCAACCCAGGCGACGCTGACCGTGCAGACCGCGGATCCGTCGAACTCCCGGATCGACATCATCGTCGCGTATGTGTCCGACGTCGGCAGCTCATCCTCGTTCGGGGCGATCCAGATCATCACCGGCGTGGCCGGGCCCTCGCCGTCGGTCCCTACGGCCCCGGCGAACTCGATCACCCTGGCGCGACTGACGGTCACCGCCGCAGCAACATCCATCACGGCCGGGATGCTCTCGGACGTACGGCCGTTCACCGTCGCCACGGGCGGCATCCTCGTCGCGCCGCGCGGCACGGTGAACGGCTACAAGGGGCAGATCGCCTACGACCCCGCGTCGAACGCGTTCTACCACAACAACGGCACCACCAACGCCACCCAGCTGCACGTGCTGCCGTGGGTGCCGATCATCCAGACTCGGAACACCAACTTCGTCTTCGATGGCAGCGAGCAGACCGTACTGTCGGCCACGATCACCACCGACGGCAACACCGACATCGAGATCTACTTCAAGTACGCGGGAATCGGCTGCAGCCTCGGCGGCACGTTCATCGCGACTTTCCGCATGTACATCGACTCGTCGGCGGTCGACGGCACGTGGACGCCAAGCCTGCCCGGCGACGGCACGATCTACAACGGCTCCGCCTGGTCGTACTTCACGAGTTCGGGCGCGGGCGACACGCCTAGCGCCGGGACGCACACGGTGAAGGTGACCGTCCAGAACGGCAGCGGCCTGTACTCGACGACGATCGCCGCCAGCGCCACCGCCAAGACCTTGCTGCGCGTTGGGCCGGGCGGGATGTGAGTGAGCACCTACACCTACGCCTCCACCGACCTGATATCCGGCCGGGTCCTCGCCGACAGCCTGCCCCTCACCGTCCAGTCGTTCGGAATGCAGCTCAACGGCTCCGGCACCCTCACCGGAAGCCTCGCGCTCAACGCCGAGCCCGCGGTCAACGCGCCCGCCATCGCCGCGCTGGAGCCGCGTCGCTCCGTCCTGTGGGTCCTGCAGGACGGCTACCCCGTGTGGGCAGGCATCGTCTGGGACTGGCCCGACCAGGGACGACAGCCCGGGACCCTGCCGATATCCGCGCAGACCATCGACACTCTGTGGTCACACCGCCTGGTCACCGACACCATCATCTACCAGCAAGTCGACTTGTTCACCGCCTTCATGGACCTGTGCCGGTACGGCACGTCCAAGCAGTCGGGGTACATCTCATCCGTCTCTCCGGCAGCAACCCGGACCCCGGCTTACCTGGCGATGGTCGCGCAGAACGGCGGCGTGGCACGTCTGGTGATGCCGCAAGGGACCGCGGGCACCGCCGGGGTGCCGTGGACCGCCTCCTACACGTACTCGGACCTGACTCAGATCAGCGGCGCGTGGCAGGACATGTGCGCATCAGGGAACTTGGAGTACGCGTTCGTTCCCGGCCTCGACTCCTCCGGCAACCTCGCGATCTTCCTGCGGCTCGCCTACCTGCGGATGGGGCGTACCGCGGCCTCCTCCGGCTACAACCTGATCTACCCGGGCAACGCCATCGACTACGGCTACCAGCGCACCGGCAGCCAGAGCAGCAACATGGTGTGGGCCACCGCCCCGCCGAACGGCGCCGCCCTTCAGTGGCAGTCCGCCTACCCGCACGGCTCCGACCCCGTCGACCTCGCCGACGGCGTGTACCCGCTGATGGAATCCAACGTCTCCTGGCAGGGCTCATGGGTCGTTTCCCAAGCCCAGATCGACGGCTTCGCCGACGGCGAGGTCGCGATGAAAACCCGGGCCATGACCAACCCGATGGTGACCGTCGGCGCCGGATACCCCAGGGTGCGGGACATCATCCTGGGCGACGCCACCACCCTGGTCGCAACCTCGCCACTGCACCCGCCCGGCCCGAACGGCCAGCCCGGCCTGCAGCAACGGGTGCGCGTCGTCGGCTGGACGGCATACCCGCCGGGCCCGCAGCAGGCCGAGAAGATCCAGCTCCAGACATCCGCCGTCGGCGCCTGACCAGGAGAAAGGGAGCTGCTGATGACCCGCTACCCCGACCCGCTCGAATCGAGGTTCTCCGCAACGCTCCAGAACGCCTTGCAGCGAATCGGCCGGCTAGAGAACCGAACGACCAGCATCGACTCCGGCTTTCCGCTGGCCGCGCTGCCCGCAGTCATCGACCCGGCGTACAGCAGCGGCCAGCCCCGGGCATACATCAACGGCGCCACCGTCCTCACAGGCCCGTACCGGCGCCTGTCGTCCTACACCCCGACAGCCAACGACAGCGTGCTCGCCATGCCAGTCCGCATCGGCCAGGTCGGCACCTACGTCATCCTGGGGAAGCTCATATGACGGCCTCCATGTACGGCGCGGCGGACCGCGTCGCCAAGGCCGGCGACACCATGACCGGCCCGCTCGTACTCACCGGCAGCCCGCCCGCCCAGGTTCCCGCCGGCGCCGCCGTCGGCAGCGTGCTCACCTCCGACGCCTCCGGCAACCTCACCCTCCAGGCCCCCGGCGCGGTGTCCGGCACCGACTACCTCAACGTCAAGGCGTACGGGGCCAAGGGCGACGGCACCACAAACGACACCTCGGCGGTCCAGTCCGCACTGACCGCAGCCGCAACCAAGGGCGGCACCGTGTACTTCCCGGCCGGAACGTACGTGCTGTCCTCCGCGCTTGCCCCGGCCAACCAGGTCAGTCTCCTCGGCGCCGGGCCGGGCGCCACCGTGCTCAAGCAGACGTCCACCAGCGCGCACGGCGTCGCCTACAACCCCACCACCCTCAACTACGTCTCCGTCCGGAACCTGACCCTGCAAGGCCCGGGATCCGGTACGGGAGTCGGCCTGTTCGTGCAGGCCAACAGCGGCGCGAACCCGGTCACCTCGTGCCAGGTCAACAACGTCGCCGTCACCGGGTTCGGCAGCCACGGCGTCCAGCTGGTCACGCCCACCGGATGCAGCCTCGCCTCGGTCAGCGTCTCCAGCGTAGGCGGGCACGCCTTCTACCTGTCCGGGGGCACCGGAAACGCGCTCGACGCCTGCGCCGCCGTCGGCAGCACCAGCACTCAGCAGGGCTTCAACCTGTCGTCGGTCTCGTACACCACCCTCACCGGGTGCAAAGCGTCCGCCTGCGGCGGCGGCTACCTGATCAGCAGCGGCTCCGCCAACGCCCTGAACTCCTGTGGCGCCGACAGCATCGTTGCCCAGGCCAGCCAGGACGGATCCGGGTTCAAGGTCTCCGGCGGGTCCGTCCACGCCCTCACCGGCTGCTACAGCACCGTCAACAAGGCCGCGGCGTTCTGGGTCACCGGGAGCGCCACGGGCGTGTCCCTGATCGGCGTCCAGGAGGCCTCTCCCGGCGCCGGCGCGACATCGTCCATCAAGGTCGACACCGGATCCAGCGCCACTGTGATTGACAGCTCCACCGTCACCGCGACCAGCTACGCCTCATCCACCACGAACAGCGTCACCGCCGCCACTGTCACCCTCCCGGGCGCCGTCACTGCAGGCAGCGCCAGCGTCACCGGGAGCCTGAGCGCGGGCAGCGGATCCGTCTCCGGCAACCTGTCCGTCACCGGGAACCTGACGGTGTCGGGCATCGGACAGCGGGTCGCCGCCTACAAGGCCTCCAACCAGTCGGTGACCAGCTCGACAACCCTGGTCAATGACTCCGCCCTGGTCGTGGCACTGGCGGCCAACGCTACGTACCGGATCGACGGTTACATCTCCTACACCGGTGACAACTCGCCCGCCGGCGACCTTCAGTGCACCCTCACGGTCCCCAGCGGGGCCACCGGCTCCTGGTCGTCGTTCGGGGTCCCAACCGGCGCCCTGACGGCTTACGACGCGGTGGCGATCGGCTTCGCGACGACCCGGCGGCTCGGCACGAATGGCGCCGCAACGCCGATGGCGCTCAGGCCCGGCGGCGTGGTGGTCACCAGCGCGACGTCCGGCAACCTGCAGTTCCAATTCGCGCAGGGCGCGTCCAGCACCACGTCTACCACCGTCAGGTCCGGCTCTGTCCTGATCGCCACCCGCATCGCCTGACGGGCACCACCTCGCTATCACACCCCTGGAGGACCCATTGGCGCTTGCCAGCCTCGCCTCTCTTGACCAGCACAAGACCAGCGGATTCCCGCCCGGCTACCCGCAGGACGTGCGCACCTGGTACTCGCCGGTCGACGACGTCCACGGCGTCCTGCTCGACCTCGTAAAGTCGGCGAGCACCTCGCTGGTGGTCGCCATGTACGGGTTTGACGATGACGATCTTGCCGACGCGATCCGGGAGAAGCTCGCCGACGAGCACGTGTTCGTGCAGCTCACCCTCGACTCCAGCCAGGCCGGCGGTGTGCATGAGCGGGCGATCCTCTCCCGGGAGGGCTACCCGGCGTCGAGTGTCGCGATCGGGCGCAGTGAGCACGGCCAGATCATGCACATGAAGATGGTGATCGTTGACGGCCTTGACGTTGTCACGGGCTCGACGAACTGGTCCCATTCCGGCGAAGCGCTCCAGGACAACCAGACGACCGTCATCCGGGACCCGCTCGTCGCCGCCGAGGCCCGCGCCCGCATCGACGCCATCCACCACCACATGCTGAACGCGACGAAGCGGGCAGGCTCGTGAGGGCCGCCGATGCCTCGGGGCCCTCGGAGCACCTGCACCCGGCGAACCAGGCCCGGCACGACGATCGGACGCTCGGCGACCGTGTCGCCGACGGTCTGGCCGGCGGCATGGGCAGTTGGCGGTTCATCACCTCCCAGGCGGCGTTCACCGCGGCGTGGATCGCGGCGAACACGTTGCATGGCTGGTCCCGGTGGGATAGGTATCCGTTCGTCCTGCTCAACCTCGTCTACTCGTTCCAGGCCGGCTTCACCGGGCCGATACTCCTGCTCAGCCAGAACCGGCAGGCGGAACACGACCGCCTGCGCGCGGAGCACGACTACGAGGTGGACAGGGAGGCCCTGGCCTGGACGAAGGCCATCGCCGTACACCTCGGCATCACCGATCCGGCGGCCGAAGTGACCGCCATCGACGGCACTCTCACCCGCAAGGAGGACCGATGACCCGAGCCCTCGGACGGTTCGTCGACCACGACCCGCGCTCCCTGGCATACGCCCACGGGGTCCTGCCGCAGTCGGCACTGACCACCACGTCGTGGACCCGGCGTATACCCGTGCTCGATCAGGGCCAGCTCGGGTCGTGCACCGGAAACGCCGCGACCGGCCTGCTCGGCACGGACAGTGCCGGCCGCATGGGGGCCGTCACCGTCACCATCAGCGCGGCCGGTGCCGCAGCTTCCCACGGCGCCTTCCAGGCCGGCGAGCACCCTCTGGACGAGGCCTTCGCCGTCAGTCTCTACTCGCTGGCCACCGTGTTGGACGGCGCGCCCGGGCAGTACCCTCCCGCCGACACTGGGAGCAGCGGTCTCGGCGTCGCGAAGGCCCTCAAGGCGCTGGGCCTGGCCACCGGCTACACCCACGCATTCGCCCTGTCCGCAGTGCGCTCCGCTCTGCAGTCCGGTCCGGCGCTCCTAGGAATCCCGTGGCTCCAGTCGATGTTCACGCCGGGCGCTGACGGGCGGATCCCGGTCGACCCGGCGTCCGGCGTCGCGGGCGGCCACGAGATCGAGATCACCGGCTGGGACGCCGACACCGACCGGTTCTGGCTCACCAACTCGTGGGGCGGCGATTGGGGGCAGGGCGGGCGCGGCTACCTCGCCGCGCCGGACCTGCAGTGGCTGCTGTCCCAGCAGGGCGACGTCACGGTGCCCGTGCTCTCCACCCCGCCCACCCCGACCCCGGCGCCGGCCGACCCGGACGCCGCGTTCGCGGCTGCGGCCCACTCCTGGCTGGCCGCCAAGGGCCTGTGAGAGGAGGGACCGTGGCGCTCGCACGCGGTTACGACGTCTCCGACTACCAGTCCTCGATCCCTGCGGACGCGCAGTTCGTCTTCATCAAGGCGACCGAGGGTGCCCGGACCAGCCAGCGGGGCTACACAGCCAAGCTCGCCGACGCCCGCAGCCGCGGGCTGGTCGTCGGCCACTACCACTTCATCCACTGCGAGAACCCGGTCCAGGGCGAGATCGATCACTTCTGTCAGGTGATTGGCACCGTCCCGCCTGGCGAGCTGCTGGTGCTGGACTTCGAACCGTACGGTCAGCCTGTCTCAGACGGTACCGCGACGGCGGCGAAGAACGCGTGGCTGGCGGCGGTCAAGCAGCGCTACCCGAACAACCGGGTCGGCTTGTACACCAGCGCCGATTGGTGGCGCCGGACCGATGACAACGCCGGCGACTTCCTCTGGATCGCCGACTACGTCCAAGCTGGCTCCCCGAGGATCCAGGCTGCCTGGCGTTTCCACCAGTTCGCGGACACGCCGCTTGACATGGACGTCTACAACGGCAGCTTCGACGAGCTTCGGGCCTGGGCCGGCGGGACAGTTCCGCAGCCCGTCCCGCCTCCGACGCCGGGCGCACCCGCGGCGTGGACGTCGCCGGGACGAGTACCCCGAGCTGCGTGGGGCGCGGCGGCCCCGACAGGCGCCTACACCCCGATGGCAGGTGCCCTCGGCGTAAAGATCCACTACCTGGGTGAGGCCTACCAGTTCGGCGACCACTCCACGTGCGCCGCGTACGTCCGGAAGGTCCAAGCCGCCCACATGGTTGACCCCGTCCAGCACTGGATGGACATCGCCTACAACGAGCTGGTGTGCGAGCACGGCTATCGGTTCGAAGGCCGTGGCCACAACGTCAGGTCCGGCGCCAACGGCGACCAGACGCTCAATGCCCAGCACTACGCGATCTGCGCACTCGTCGGATCGTCCGGCTACACCGTGCCAACCGACGCCCAACTCCAGGGCCTGCGCGACGCCATCGAGGACTACCAGGCCAACGCCGCCGCCGGGCCCGAGATCAAGGGCCACAGGGACGGCTACCAGACCGACTGCCCCGGCGGACCGCTCTACGCGTGGGTCCAGGCCGGCGCCCCACGACCCGAGGAGGACGACGACATGGCCGCACGTACCGACGACGAGATCATCGCCCTGGTCACCAAGGGGGTGTTCGCTGCCCGCGACGACGTGACCTGGTCAGGCCGCCACTATGACGGCGACGGGTCCCCGAGCCTGCTCGACCTGATCGCCCAGATCCCAGCCGCCGTATGGGAGCACGGCCTTCCGAACGTGGATGTCAACTGGCAGCAGCGAGCCGGCGACGACGCTCTCGTGCCCGCGAAGTGGTTGGCCGCCGCGGTTAACCCGCTGCAGCTGCAGCTTGCTGCGGCCCGCGCCCAGATCGCCGCCCAGGACGCCGTCGTCCAGACCCTCCTCGACCGCACCGCTGGCGTCGACACCGCCACCGTGACGGCCGCCATCGAGGCCGCCGTCACCAAGGCCCTCGCCGCCGGCGTCGACATGCACGTCACTACCACCCCCACCGCCCCTGCCTCGAAGGAGACTTCCTGATGGCCCAGATCGAAACCAAGGTCAAGGCCGCCGCGGCCGCCACCTACCTCGGCACCACCTCGCTGCTCGCCGGTCTCACCGCGGTGCAGGACCATCCCGGACTGGTCGGCTGGCTGCCTGAGTGGCTCGCCCCGTTCGTCCTGGCGATCGTGCCGACCGCGATCGCCGGGGTGGCGGGCTACCAGGCCCGGCACACCCCGCGCCCGGACCTGGTTCCGCCCCTCGCAACCGTCAAGCCGCTGGAGTCGTGATGCGCGGGGCGGTCCACCGGGCCGCACGCCGGGTGGGCCGCCGCGGCGCCGTCCTCGCCCTCAAGGGCGTCATGGCGGGCATCTACGGCTACAGCCTGCTCGTCCAGCCACCCCAGGACACCCGGGGCATCAGGCTGTTACTCGACCTGATGCCCCTGCACCTATGGGCGTGGGCGTGGATCGCCGCGGGCCTGCTCGCCATCGTCTGCGCGTGGCGCCCACCGGGACGGGACTGGCCTGGCTACCCGGCCATCTACCTCGTCGTCGCCCCGTGGGCGCTGGGCAGTCTGGCTAGCTGGTGGCTGTACGACAACCCCCGCGGCTGGGCCAGCGCCGTCGTCTGGGGATCTTTCTGTGGCGTGGCGCTCATCGCCGCCGAATGGCCCGAACCACCGCACGACCAGCACGACCGGAGGCGCCCGTGAGTGGAGAATCCTGGGCCGCCATCTCCGCAGTCGGCGCCGCAGCCGTCACCCTCGGCGGCACCGTCTACACCGCCCGCGCCGGCCGCCGCAGCGCCAGCCAAGAGCGCCGCGACGACTTCCGCGTCGTCACCTCCCGCATGCAGCACGAGCTCGACCGTCTCGGCAAGCGTCTCGACGAGCAGGAGCTGGAGTCGGTCCAGCAGCGAGCACGGCTCGCCGGCCAGGAGTACACCATTCGCTACCTCGCCGGATGGGTGCGCTCGATGGTTGGTTTCGTCCGGGCGTCTGGGCTGGAGCCGCCTCCGGCCCCACAGCCCATTCCCGAGGACGTGAGGCCGTATCTTCAGGGCCTCGACGTGTGACCACGCCCCCGCTCAGCTCTCCCTCGGGAGGGTCGGGCGGGGGCGATTCGTCGTCGACGGGCTCAGGCTTGCTCGCCGTCGAGCGCCTTCTTGGCCGCATCGTGACTCGCCTGTCAGAAGGCCTAGTTGTGGCGGGCCTCGGTCATCGCCCGCTCAGCGAGGAGGGCCGCGGTGTGCAGGGGCAGCAGGTCAGCGGGGATGTCGATGTCGGCCATGGCGCCATCGTACGAGAGAGCAAGCGGCGCACTCCCGTAGGCTCGGCCTATGCGCTCTGTGGTCTTCGACATCGGCGAAACCCTGACCAGTGACACCCGCTACTGGGGTGACTGGGCCCGCTGGCTCGGCGTGCCGCAGCACACCCTGTCGGCGCTGGTCGGCATGGTCGTGGCCGAGGGTCGAGACAACGCGGACGCGATCCGGATCATGCGCCCTGGTGTGGACGTGGGGGCGGAATGGAGAGCCCGGCAGGCTGCTGGTCAGGGCGACTACCTCGACGAGACGGACCTCTACCCGGACGTACGCCCGGCTCTCTCCCAACTGCGCGAGGCTGGGCTGTGGGTGGGCATCGCTGGCAACCAGAACGCTGCTGTGTCTGCGCTGCTGCGCGCGCTCGACCTGCCGGCCGACGATATCGCTACCTCAGCCGAGTGGGGCGTCGCCAAGCCGGGCCCCGGCTTCTTCGAGCGGGTGATCGAGTGGGCGCCCGGCGAGCCACACGAGATCGCCTACGTGGGTGACCACCCGGCGAACGACATCACGCCGGCCCGAGCTGCGGGACTACGGGCTGTCCACCTCCGCCGCGGCCCGATCGGTCTCACCACCGCGGCGCCGGACGCCGACTGGGCAGTCAACTCGCTGACGGAACTGGCCGATCTGCTCGCCAGCCAGTAGCAGGATCGCCCTGACGGCGTGGCCGCCGAGGCGATCTCGCCCGACACCATGCGGGCGCCGGTACCGTTCCGAGTGCGACCACGGAACGGAGCCCAGTATGCCCGCGCCCACTGCCCCCACGCTTGGCCTTCGCCTCGAAACGGCCCGCGCTGCGGCTCGACTGTCTCGTCGTCAGCTGGCCAAGCTGTCGGGGGTCTCGCCCAGCATGATCCAGAAGATCGGCGACGGCGAACGGCACCCGAGTGACCAGGTGCTCTCAGCGCTGGCGAGCGCACTTGGGACGACCCCGGAGGAACTACTGGGCGGCCCTGGTCGGACGGACAGTCGCGTTCACCAGGCCATCCCAGACCTGCAGCGGGCGATCGCGGCGTACGACCTACCGGAGGACGGTCTGGTCAGGCCCCTGCCGCAGATTGGCGCCGACGTTGCGGCTGCCGTCGAGGACCGGGTGCAGGCCCGGTACGTCCGCCTCAGTGAGCGCATGCCCTCCCTGCTTGCCGAGCTGTTCCGCGCGGTTGATCAGTCTGACGGGCGCGAGCGGGAGGAGGCGGCACGGCTGCTGACGCTGGCAATCCGGTCGGCGGACGCGGTGGCCTACAAGTACGCGTACCGCGACCTCTCGGCCCGCTTGGTGGAACTGATGCGGTGGGCGGCTGCGATCGCTGCTGACCCGGCACTCGACGCGGCAGCGGCCTACGTCCGCATGGAGACGTTCTTTGCAGCTGGGCAACTTGGCCCCGGACTGCGGTCGTTGAGGGCTGCCGTGGACCGGATGCCAGCGCCGCAGACGGAGCGGCTGGCAGCAGCAGCTGCAGCTCTGCACATGCGGGCCGCGGTCACGGCCGGCCGCATGCGCCAGGCCGACGACGCCCGCACCCACCTGCGCGAGGCTGAGCAACTCACCCGTCAGGTGCGAGAGCGACTGTACAACGGCACAGCGGTGGGGCCCGACTCGCTGGAGATCCACCGGCTCGCGGTAGCCGTCGAACTCGGCGAGGAGAGCGACCTCCACGCAGCGGTGGCTGCAGCTGCCCGGTGGGCTCCGCCGCGAGAGCTGCCGGCCGAACGGCGAAGCCACTACTACATCGACCTCGGCCGCGCCCAGGTGCAGCTCGGCCAGCCGCAGCACGCGGCCGAGTCGCTGCTGGTGGCTCGACAGATCGCCCCTCAGCATGTCCGTGAGCACGGGCAGGTGCGAACGTCGCTGGCCACAATGGTGCGGCTGACGCGGGGGCGAGACGAGCGGGTGCTGACGCTCGCACGGTGGGCGAAGGCCGTCTGAGGCGCGCGCGGATCTTTACCACAGCTTGTGGTAAATCCCGGGGTGGCGGCCGGGGATCGTAGGGGGCGTGACAGGGACAACACCGATCGTTTCCGATCCTGGAGCCATAAGTCCTGCGCGGCTGCATGGGGAGGCCTGCATCAGCTGCGGCTCGCCTGAGCCGCCGCTGTTCCCGGCAGGCCACGTCCACACATCGACCGGTGAGGGCTCGGCCCCGTTCGGCTGGGCCGTCGTGGCCTGCGCCACCTGCGCCATGGGAGGTGCTGAATGAGCATCGAGGGCGACCTCACTGTAGCCGTGGACGGCCACCTGGACCGCGTCACCAAACCGGTGCCGGAGGCAATGGAGGTGCTGTGGCAGACGGTCCGTCAGCTGCCGATCAGCGACTACGAGCTCAAAGCCATGGGATGGCTGCTGGGCAGTGGGGACACGGCGGACCTGGAGCGCATGATGGCCGGGTCCGGCGTCGTCGACTGGCCCCTCGGCCTAGTGGGCGGCGGCCAGGCGATCGTCCGCGTCTGGTGCGGCGACGGCCTGACCCGCGCTCAGCGAATCGCCGCCAGGTACACCGTCGTGCAGCTGCCGACTGATGAACTGGGGCGGCGCATGTGGGCGATTGAGGACGCCGAGACTGGTGGCCTGGTCACCGCGGGCACCGGCCGGCGCCCGCTAATGTTCCCGATCCGGGAGACCGCCGGCGAGTGGATCCGCGGCCGGGTGAACCTCGCCGGGTATCGCAGCGGCGCTTTCCCGGGCGGGTCGGTGGCTCGGTGACCACCGTCGGCGGGAAGCCGGTCCACCCCGGGACCACCATGGGCCACTGCCCGCGCTGCTACGCGTACACCCGCGGCCGTCCGATACGCACGATCGACGAGCGCCGGGAGTTGGTCGAGCACGACGACTGTCCCGGTGAGCCTCCGCGCGGGACCCGCACCCGTACCTACAACGGCTGAACTCCAGCGCCTCGGAGGCCCCAAGGCGCCGCCGACCGGCCCGTCGACCCCGCCGCCGCCGAACCTGCCGAGCGAGTAGCACAGACCGATGGCCGGCCGTACGACGGTACGGCCAGCCATCACCCATAGAGCAGCCGCCAGGTCTCGACGCCGAACACGCGCGCCACGGCCACGAGGTCGTCGAGGCTGGGCGGCGTCTTGCCGTTCTCCCAATTCGAAATCGACTGGCGGTCACGATCGATCATCTCGCCTAGGCGTTCCTGACTCACGCCCCGCTGGCGCCGGAGGAAGCGGATCCGATCGCCGACCTCGCGACGTTCCCGCTGCTGGCGGGCGTCTGGTGGGCGTTGAGGTGGGGTCGGCACCCCTTGACGCTGGCGCGACCATGATCAATTGTCTGCATACCAGGGCAACCATTTGATCGATAACACGTTCGATAGCATGCAGCGGAACCGGAAGGGTATCCACCACAAACCATCCGTCGGTCACGCACGCACTGACACCGCCAAACACAACCGCGAGCTTGATCACTCGTTCGACATATCGCTAGGTGCACCCACCAAACGCATGCAACCATCCGCTCGATCGCCCGACCGACCACACGCAAGGAGGGGCCGTGCCAGGCTGCCAAACCCCACACACCGCAGCCGCCAACCACCCAACCCGCCAGGCACCTGGACACCCATTAACCCCGCCCCACACAGGAGACCCCACCACCAGGCCTGACAGGACGACAGCGTGCAGCCAGACCCTCACACCCTCATCGACCAGATCCGCATAGCCGGCCTCCAGCTCCTCATGACAGGGCACGCCGACGACTTCCGGCGCATCATCAGCCCGCTGTTCGAACCCGGCACATTCGACACCGACACATGCCGCGTCTACATCGCCCACGGACCCTCGCCCGACCGCAGCCGCGTCCTCGCCGCGTGCCAGGACGCCGTCGGGAAGCGCGCGTTCGTGACCAGGTGCCTGGCGTACGAGGGCGACGTCATCGTCATCGCCCCCCTAAACACGCCCCCCGGATCACCGGCCACAGGCTGGGACCGGACAGGCACGCGCCTGCGGGACCTCCTCGACTCACTCCCCGCCTGGCATCTGGGCGGCAGCGGGATCTCCAACCTCAACCAGGTCGCCCAGGCCTACAGGGACGCATCCAACGCCCTGCTCAGCGCCCGGTACATCGACGCCCGGGCCGCTCTCTACAGCTCCGACATCCGACTCGCCTGCGTGCTCGGAGACAGAGCTGTGAACTGGGCGGCAAACTTCTTGGCCCCTCTACTCCAACAGTCGACGGGCCGTACCGAGCAGTTGGTCGACACGGTGCGTCTCGGCCTAGTCTTCAACCACTCGGCCGCCGCCAAAATGATCCCGACGGGCCGGAACGTGGTCGCCAAACGCATGCAGTACGTGGGTGACCTGCTCGGCCTGAATCTGGACAGATTCCCGGACAGGGCAGCGCTGGACCTGGCACTTGAGGTCAATGCCACCTCCGACTGCGGCAGCTCCCCAGCGGGGCCGACGCCCACCCTGGCCGAGCTTCTCACCACCTCGGAGGTCCGCAACTGGGCAGACTCGCTCCTCGGGCGTCTCGACTCTGACTCGCGCCCCCTACGCCGGACAGTGACGGCTTGGCTGAGTCACGACGGTCATGTCGCCGAGGCTGCCAACGCGCTCGGACTGCGGCCGGCGGCGGTTCGAGATCACCTCCGGGCCGCCGAGTCGCTCCTCCGCCGGCGACTTCTCGGTTCGCTGCCGAGCGAGGCCGACGAGTCGGACCTGGGGGTCGTCGGCAGCGGAGGGGTCTACCTGGCTGCGGCGGCGCTCGGCGAGGTAGAGGTCGGCGAGTGGCCGGACAGAAGGCCTCGCTCGTGATGATGATCTGACAAAAGGTGCAGATGTTGTGGGTTCGCGGCGAAACAGGTGCACATTTTCCGTTCCGTGCGCCGGGCGTGCGCCCCTACCGTAGTCCTCCCGCGCCAGGAGATCGATCAATCTCAGCCAGCCTGGAGGCCTAGGTGACCACCCTCACGATCCTCGGCAACATCCCGCACGCGCACACGATCACCAGCCGCCTCACAAACGCCGGCTTCACCCTGAATGCCCCCGCCACCCACGGACCCGCAGACGCACCCGCAGGCGAGGAGCCCCCCAGAGTACTCCTCACCGCCTTCGGCTCGGCCGCCGCCTCAAGGCAGGCGGCGGCCCGCGCCTTGCCGTCCATGGCCCCGGGCGGCTACTGGATCGACCTGAGCCCCGCCTGTGACGACGCCACCAGCGCCTCACTGGCCGAATGCCACGGCGCCACCCGCATCCAGGCCCCGCTCGCGAACCATCGCGGCGTCCTCGTCGCGACCGTCCACCCCGACGTCGACCTGGCCGGGCTCCCGCTGTGCGACCTGATCCTCAACTCCGCCGCACACCTCGTCATCCGGAGCACCCACCCCGACCGCGGCCTCATCGGACTGGACCTGGAGGCGCAGCTCGGCATCCCGTCACCACGATCCAGCAACGACCCGACTCTCGGCTGACCAAGGACCCTCAGAACATGCGCGCGGCACGTGCAGTCACACCCCTTCCGATCAGCCGACCCCAGCCACAGCCTCCGAGAGTCACCGCACCAGCGGCGCCGTCGGCCCTTGAGGCCGTCCGCATTGAGATGGCCCTGGAGGCGTCATCCCGGGCCGCCGAGAATGCGCTCAAGGGTCTCGCGCCCGCGGACCTCATCCTGCTCGTTGAGAGCCTGCGAGGAGCCCTTGCAGACCTGCTGCGGCTGCATCGTGGGCCCCTACGATGCTGGGCGAGCCTGCGGGAGGCCGAGGAAGTCAACCTGGCGACGATGAGCGTCGGTGACATGACGGCCTTGACCCGCCGACTGCGCGACGAGGTAGTCGAGCTCGCGGCCTACGCCACCTGACCTGCGGCAATCCAGCGCGCACATCCCGCAGGCCTTTGTACCCCCTTTTACGAAAGCCGCGCACGCGGCCTTCGGCGGGTACAAGAACTCCGGCATCGGACGGGAGAACCACAAGGCGCTGCTGGAGCACTACCAGCAGACCAAGAACCTGCTGGTCAGCTACTCCCCCGACGCGGTCGGCTTCTTCTAGGCCGGCCCTGCGGAAATGTGGAGCGGGAGACGGTTCCGGTCTCCCGCTCCACCGCCACTCCCCGCGGCGGGCACTCGGGTCGAGCCATCACTCGGGTCAAGCCGTGGGGCCGAATCACCCATTTCGGGATCCAAGCACATGAATCCTGCCATTTTCCCGACGCGCCGCCGACATGCCCGGACGGCCCCCGCGAACGTCGTAGACAGGACTCCCCGACCCCTCACCCGTCTCCGGGAGTCCCACATGACCATCGCCCCCGCCAAACTCACCGACCCCGCCGTCCGCGCGTTCGTCACCGCGATCAACGCGGGCGACCGCGAGGCCTTCTTCGCCTTGCTCGCGCCGGACGCGGCCATGTCCGACGACGGTTCCGAGCGCGAGCTGGCGGACTGGGTCGACCGGGAGATCTTCGGCCCGAACGGCCGGATGGCCGTCCAGACCGAGTCGAACGGCGGCCACGCGCTCGTCGCCGAGTTCACCAACGACACCTGGGGCATGATGCGCACCGCGTGGCGCTTCACCGTCGAGGGCGGCAAGATCCGCCGCTTCGACACCGGCCAGGCCTGAACCCAGCGGGCGCAGGACGGCTGCCGGGCTCAGGACAGCCCGCAGGCGCAGGACGGCTTCCGGGCTCAGGACGGTCTGTGGGCTCAGGACAGCCCCAGGCACCCCCGCACCGCACGGATCAGGTTCCGCGAGCGGATGTCCCCGGTGACGCCCGGCTGCATGCCGTTGGTGACGTAGCCGAAGCCCAGCCCCAGCTCCGGGTCGGCGAAGCCCAGCGAACCGCCCCGCCCGGGGTGCCCGAAGCTCGCCGGGGAGGCCATCGGCGCGGTCGGGCCGTGCCGCCAGAAACCCAGGCCGAAGGTGGAGTTGACGATCAGCACCCGGTCGGGCCCGTGCACGGCCGGCCCGACCGCGCGGGTCAGCACCTCGGGTCCGAGCAGCGGCGGCAGCAGCGCGCCGGAGCCGTCGGGGCGGTCGGCCGCGCCGATCAGCGCCGCGTAGAACCGGGCCAGCGAACGGGCGGTGCCGATACCGCCGGCGCCGGGGATCTCGGCGGCCTGCACCGCCGGGTCGTTGAGGTCCACCCCGGGGCGCACCGAGGCGAACGACCGCGCGGTCAGCGAACTCGGGTCCTCGTAGGCGTCCCGGACGGACTGCTTGGGCCGCAGCCGCAGCCCGCTCGGTCCGGTCCGGGCCGCCTCCGGGGCGGGCAGGTCGACCAGCTTGCCGACCCGCGGCGCGGCCCCGGCCGGCAGCCCGATCCACAGGTCCAGTCCGAGCGGCCGGGCGATCTCCTCGGCGAAGTACTGTCCGATCGTCCGATCGCTCACCCGCCGCACCACCTCGCCGACCAGCCAGCCGAAGGTGTACGGGTGGTAGCCGTGCGCCGTGCCGGGCTCCCAGGCGGGCGTCTGCGCGGCGACGGCGGCGGCCGCACGCTCCCAGGTGAGCACGTCCTCCAACCGCAGCGGCACGTCCAGCGCGGGCACCCCGGCCCGGTGCGAGAGCAGCCAGCGCACCGGCACCCCGCCCTTACCCGCCGCCGCGAACTCCGGCCAGTACGAGGCCACCGGCGCGTCCAGGTCCAGCAGTCCGCGTTCGACGGCCAGCAGCGCGGTGGTCGCGGTCAGGCCCTTGGTGACCGAGCGCAACACCTGCGCGGTGTCCGCCGTCCACGGCACCGCCGGCGCGGGCCGCCCGCCGACCTCGGGCCGGGCGTCGCCGCCCCACAGGTCGACCACCTTGCGGCCGTGCGCGTACAGCGCGAAGGCCGCGCCGAGCTCGCCGTACTCGGCGAAGTTCCGTGCGAAGGCCGCCCGTACGGGCTCGAACCCCTCGGCCGTCTCGCCCCAGATCTCCACCATCGCGCGCCGCCTTCACCCCGGTAACGATCGTCATGGTCCACCCGTGTTCGAAGGATCGTGAAGATCCGTTCGAGTCGGGCCCCGAAACCCTAACCTGTCCGTCATGACCAACCCTGCCGAAGAACTGCTGGACATCGTCGACGAGCACGACCGGGTGATCGGGACCGCCCTGCGCGGCGAGGTCTACCGGCGCGGCCTGATCCACCGCTGCGTCTTCATCCTGGTCCGCGACCCGGCCGGACGGATCTTCGTCCACCGCCGCACCGACACCAAACTGTTCGCCCCCGGGGCGTACGACATGTTCGTCGGCGGCGTCGTCGGCTCGGGCGAGACCTACGCCGAGGCCGCCGTCCGCGAGGCCGAGGAGGAACTCGGCGTCCACGGCATCGTCCCGCGCCCGATGTTCAAGTTCCTCTTCCGGGAGCCCGACGGTGGCAAGCTCACCTGGTGGTGCGACATGTACGAGGCCGAATGGGACGGCCCGGTCGACCCGCAGGAGTCCGAGGTCGCCTGGCACACCTGGCTCACCCCCGACGAACTCGCCGAGCGCCTCGCCCGTGACACCTTCGTCGCCGACGGCCGCGAGGCCTACCGCCGCTATCTGGACTTCCGGGCCGCGTAGACGGCCGCAGACGCCGCGTGGACGCTGCACAACCGCCGCACGGACGGCCGCATGGGCCCCCGGACCACCGCCGGATAGGCTGGCCGCATGGCCTCCCGTACGCCGTCCCCGACGGCCGACCGCGCAGCACGGACCTCCGCACCCGCCCGGGCGGCGGCGGGTGACCGGCCCCGTCGGCGGCTGAGCGTGGACGAGCGGCGGGAGCAGCTGATCGCCGTGGCCCTGGAGCTGTTCAGCCGGCGGCCGCCGGAGGAGGTGTCGATCGACGACATCGCCGCCGCCGCGGGCGCCTCCCGGCCGCTGGTGTACCACTACTTCCCCGGCAAGCAGGCGCTGTACGAGGAGTCGCTGCGGCGGGCCGGCCAGGAACTGTCGGCCCGCTTCGAGGAGCCGATGGAAGGGCCGCTGTCGGAGCGGCTGTACCGGGTGATGGGCCGCTACCTGGACTTCGTGCAGAGTCACGGGCCGGGCTTCGCGGCGCTGCTGCGGGGCGGCTCGGTGGCCGCCAGCGCGGGCACCTCGGCGGTGATCGACGAGGTCCGCCGGGCCGCGCAGGAGCAGATCCTGGCCCACCTGGCGATCCCCTCGCCCAGCCCGGCGCTGCGGCTGACCGTCCGCGCCTGGATCGCCAACGCCGAGATCACCTCGCTGGAGTGGCTTGGCGAGCGCTCGGTGCCGCTGGAGGAACTGCAGCTGCACCTGGTGCAGGAGTTCGTCGCGGCACTCACCATCACCGCCGCCCGGGAGCCGGCGCTCGCCGCCGAGCTCGCCTCCTTCTTCGCCGACGAGCGCCCGCAGGGGCCGACCGGGCGTCTGGTGCGGGACCTCGCCGCGCTGCTCGCCGTCCCGGGGATCCTCGACGCGCTCACCGCGCTCGCCACCGAGGCCACCGGGGCCGCTGAGGTTGGGGAGGCCACCGAGGTTGCCGAGGCCGCCGGTGCCGCTGAGGCCACCGAGGAGCCCCCGCCGACGCGCTCGTCCGAGTGATCATCCGGTCATCCTGCGGTTCGGTCAGGACGGCGGGCTCTGATAGGAATGGGCAGGGATCTGACGGCGCGCCGCCGCGACCGGCCCGATTCCACCCGAACCACCGACGGCAGACGGAGCAGAGCGGGGGGCTCACCAGTTGACCCAGGACGTCCAGTTCAGTGCGGAGGCCAACCCCTTCGCGGCAGCCGAGCAGGTCTGCGCGACCCTCGGCACGCTCACCGACGCCCTCTTCGACGAGCACACCTCGCGCCACCCGGCGGCCTCGCTGAGCGCCCTGCGCGCGACCGCGCACCCCGCCGCCGAGGCGCTGTTCGGCCTGCCGCTCGCCCCCAACGGCCCGGTGCACGCCGCCCTCGACCGGCTCGGCACGGTGATCACCGTCGGCTCCGCCCGTCCCGGCACCGGCGCCCGGATCGCCGACCGGGTGATCGACGCGCTGCAGTCCCGCTACGGCGGCGGACCGGTGCGCGGCGCCATCGCCGACCGGGGCACCACCTCGGCCGCGCTCTTCCAGCTGCCGGTCACCGGTGAGTTCGCCGACGCCATGCTGCGCCCGCCGTTCGCCCCGGCGCTCGCCGCGCTGGCGGCCGGACAGCAGACCCGGCAACCGGTCGAACTGCCCACCGGCGCGGGCGCCGAGGTCCGGCTGGTCGTCCCGCCCGGTTTCCACCCGCTGACCTCCCCCGGCGGGCCCCCCGGGGTCTCCGCCCGTACGGTGCCCCCGCTGCCCGCCGACGCGGACCCGGCCGACGGGACCGCCCCGGCCACCGCGGCGGCGGCCGCCGAGCTGTCCGGGCACCTGGCGGAGGTCGCCGAGGAACTGTTCAGCACCACCGGTACCGAGCCGCGCCGCGACTTCGCGGTGGTCGCCGCCACCCTGGCCGACCTGATCCAGGACGCGGGCGTCGCGTACGCGGGCGTCTGCGCCCTCGAGCTCGACGACCGCACCTCGGACGCCGCCCTCGTCGTCTCGCTCGCCCGGCACCCGCTGCCGATCACCGCGCTCGCCACCGAGCTGGCCACCGTCCGACGGCACGCCGAGGTGTGGACGGTCCTGCTGCCGGCCGGCCCGGCCGCCGTCCTGGTCGAGGGACGGACCGTCCCGGTGCCCGGACCGCTGGCCGCCGACGGGCAGCGACGCTGGGTGGTCACCTCGGCCGTCCAGGCCTTCGTACCGCTGCCGGACGGCGGGACGGTGCTGTGCGCCCAGCTGTCCACGGCGCGGCCGGAGGACTGGGAGCTGTACACCGAGGCGTTCGCGGAGCTGCTGAAGAGCATCCAGTTCGGCTGGGACGGCGAGCCGGCCCCGACCGGCGCCGCGCCCGCCGCCGTGCCTGCCACCGTGCCGGCTCCCCCTCAGGCACCGGATCCGGAACCGGTGCCGGTCGAGGAGACGCAGACGCAGACGCCGACGCCGACGCAGACGGAGGAGCCCACGGAGCTGCCCGTCCACCTGCGCGGCACGCCGGTGCGGGTTCCGCCCGCGGACTTCAACCCCTTCGCGCCCGTCGCCGAGTCGTCCACCACCGAGGCCGAGCCGACCGCGGAGGACCGCCCGAAGGGCACGCCGGTCATGGTCCCGCCGCCGGACTTCGACCCCTTCGCCATGCCGGACCTCCCGTCCACACCGGCCGCCGCGCCCGCAGCGCAGCCCGCCGCCGCCGACCCGTTCGGCACGACGGTCGCGGCCGACCGGAAGAGCGACCCGTTCGGCACCACCCTCGCCCCGCAGGGCCCGGCCATCCCGCCGCCGCCGTCGACCCCGCCGGTCATCCCGGCGCCCGTCGCGGCAGCAGTCGCGGCGGAGGCCGAGCCGACCGCGGAGGACCGCCCGAAGGGCACGCCGGTCATGGTCCCGCCGCCGGACTTCGACCCCTTCGCCATGCCGGACTTCCCGTCCACGCCGGCGAAGGAGCCCGAGGCAGCGGCGGACGCGAACGCGACGCCGGAGCACCGTCCGTTCGGCTGAGCCTGGCAGCTGCGCGCGCGAGCAGGGAACGGCGAACAGACGACACGCTACGGGTGACGGGTCACAGCTGACAGGTTTCAGATTTCAGATTTCGTTCGCTGAAATCTGAAACCTGAAATCTGTTACCTGTCACCGGTCAGCCGTCGGCTGCCCTCCGCCACCCGTCACGCGCGCCGCCGCTCGATCACCGCCGCGATCCCGTCCAGCATCCGCGCCATCCCGAACTCGAACAGCGCCTCCAGACTCAGGTCGATCTCCGGACCCCGGTTCATCGCGTCGAACATCGGGAACCGGTCCGGGTCCGACATCAGCCGGTCGTGGTCCTCGTCGTCCAGACGGTCCATCCACTCGTCCGCCGACAGCCCGCTGTCCTGTTCGGCCTGCGCCTCCCGCTCAAAGTGGACGGCCAGCCCGCACACGAACGCCGCCAGCGCGACGGAGGCCTGGGCCATCTCCTCCCGGCTCAGCCCCAGTCCCGCCAGCACCGCCATCGAGCGCTCGGTGTGCAGCGCCGCGTCCGGCGCGAGCACCGGCCGGGTGAAGGACATCGTGGACGCCAGCCACGGGTGCCGCCGGTAGATCCGCCATTGCAGCCGCGCGACCGACTCCAGCCCCTCCCGCCAGTCCGACGCCGACACCGACGCCGGCCGCTCGGGCAGAGGCTGCTCGCCGAAGGCCACGTCCAGCATGAGCCGCAACAGCTCGTCCTTGCCCGGCACATGACGGTAGAGCGACATCGTCGCGACCCCGAGGTCCGTCGCGACCCGTCGCATCGACAGCGCCGCCAGCCCCTCCACGTCCGCCACCCGGACGGCCGTCGCCACGATCCGCTCCCGGGTGAGGTCCCGCTCACCGCCGGCCCGCGCACGCCGAACGGCGGCCGGAGCCAACGCCGCAGCCGCCTCGGCCCCAGCCCCCTTCGCCCCGGCAACCCTCGCCCCAGCCACCGCAGCCTCGACCGCCGTAGCCCCGGACGCCTTGGTCCCGACCACCACCGTCCCCACCCCCGGAACGGCGCGGACCAGCCCCTCTTCCCGCAGGCGGTTCAGCACCTTGGTCGCCGTGGCCATCGCCACGCCCCATTCCCGGGTGATCCGCCGGGTCGACGGCACCCGGGCCCCCGGCGCCAACTCCCCTGCCACGATGCGCCGTCGAAGCTCGGCCGCGATCCGCTCCGAGGGAGTACCGCTCTCAGCCACCACCCACCACCGCCCGCCAGACCCTCCACTGCCCCAGGGAGAAGTCCCATGGGAGAAACCCCAGCAGCCGATCCCCGCCAACCGCCGTTCGCGTCGGCCGGGTTCGCTCTCAGCCCGCGCGCCGCGCCAGGTGCACCACGTCCGGCACTCCCCGGGACACCGGGATCTCGTGCGTCACCACGTCCGAGAAGCCCGCCCCCCGCAGCGCCTCCTCGAAGGCCTGCGACGGCTGGGCGCTCCACACCGCCAGCACCCCGCCCGGCTGCAGCCGGTGCCAGAGCACCGCGAGTCCGTCCGCGCCGTAGAGCCCGTTGTTGGAGTCGGTGACGGTCCAGTCCGGCCCGTTGTCGATGTCCAGGCACAGGGCGTCGTAGCGCTCGCCGTCCGCGGCCGCGAGGTACTCCAGCAGGTCGGTGTGGAGCACCGCGACCCGCTCGTCCTCGAGCGCGCCGTCCGAGAAGGCGCCGAGCGGGCCGTTCCGGTGCCAGTCGATGATCGCGGTCTCCCGCTCGACGATGGCGATGCGGCCCCAGCGCGGCTCGGCCGCCGCGTACGCGAGCGAGAAGCCGACCCCGAGGCCGCCGATCAGGACCGCCGGCCGCTCGGGCCGGCTGCCCGTACGGTCGAGTTCGTCCAGCGCGGCCTGGATCAGCAGTCGCTCCGAGCGTCCGTCGGCGGTGTCCATGAGGAAGCAGCCGTTGGCGATGATCTCGAAGTGCCGTCCGCGCTGCCGCAGCACCACCTCGCCGAACGGGCCTTCCCGTCGGTCGAGCGTGACGACGGCCTCGGGGCCGTCCCGTTCGGGCAGTGCGGTGGTCATCCGTCCTCCTCGACGAACCCAGGCGAACTCGGGCGAACTCAAGTGAACTCAAGTGAACTCGGGCGAACTCGACTGCGGACCGTCCCGGTGTGACCGCAGGACCGTCCCGGTGCGGACGAGTACCCGCCCGACAATAGCCGAGTCCGCACCGGGGCCCGTCAGGTCGTGATCAGTACCCCCGCGTAGGAGACGCCGGCCACGACCACCCAGGAGCCGAGCCCGAGCAGGGCGATCCGCCCGCCGGTACGGATCATGGTCGGCAGGTGCACGGCGCTGCCGAGGCCGAACAACGCGGCGGCGAGCAGCAGTTCCTGGGCGTCTCCGGCCAGGCCGAGCGCCCGCTCGGGCAGCACGCCGGTGGTCCGCAGGACGATCATCGCGAGGAACCCCGCCACGAACAGGGGCACGATCGGCGGACGGCTCCCGGTCTTCACCGAATTCGCAGCCGCCCCCTCCAGCGCACCCGACAGCGGTCCCGCCGGCGGTCCTTCCAGCGGTTCCGCCATCGCCCCCGCCGACGGTCCCCCGCCCGAGGCCCCACCGGAGCCCGCACCCACCGCCTGCGCCACCCGCGCCGCCTGCGCCGCCCGCAGGTTCCGCCGCACCGCGACGGCCACCCCCGCGACCAGCGGCGCCAGCAGCACCACGCGCATCAGCTTGACCAGTACCGCCTCCCGCAGCGCCGCCGCCCCGCCGGTCTGCGCGGTGGCGACCACCTGTCCGACGTCGTGCACGCTCGCGCCGACCCAGCGCCCGAACTCAACGTCGCCGAGCCCGAGCGGCTGCTGGAGCAGCGGCAGGACGGCGATCGCGAGGGTCCCGCACAGGGTGACCAGCGCCACCGAGGCCGCGACGTCCTCCTCCTCACTGCCCGCGGCCTGGCTGACCGCGCCGATGGCCGAGGCCCCGCAGATCGAGTACCCGGTGGCGACCAGCAGTGGCTGGTCGCCGGGCAGGCCGAGCCGCCGGCCCAGCCAGAGCGTGCCGGCAAAGGTGGCCGCGACCACCACGATCACCATGGCGACGGTGGCCCAGCCGAGGCCGAGCACGTCGTCCAGGCTGAGTTTGAGCCCGAGCAGGACGATCCCGACCCGCATCAGCCGCTTCCCGGCCGTGGACAGGCCCGGCCGGGCGACCCCGCGGACCACCGGGCGCAGCCCGGGCAGGTGGGCCGCCGCCATGCCGAGCACGACGGCGGCGGTGAGCTTGGGCACGGCCGGCACCACGGCGTGGACGCCCAGGGCGGCGGCCACCCCGAGGGCCGCGAGCAGCAGTCCGGGGGCGTCTCCGCGCATCGGGGGCAGCGAGTGGGTGCGGGCGGCGCGTTGCCGCAGGGTCAGTGCCACGCCGCCGCTCACTGCTCCTGGTCGGCGGGCAGCCGGTAGACCCGCCGGATGCTGGTGCCGAGCCGCGAGACGTCCGCGCCATACACGTGGATGGAGATGGCCGTGCTGCTGCAGGAGTTGCGCACCAGGTGGATGTCGCCGGGCGGGGCGAAGGCGGCGACGGTGCCGGCCGGGCCGGCCACGTGCTCGGTCTCGACCAGCCGGGCGGTGCGGCCGTCGGGGACCAGTCGGTAGCGGGTCTCGCTCTCCTGGCCGCGGTGGACGCCGGCCACGCACCAGGAGACGTGGTCGTGGATCGGGGTGTGCTGTCCGGGCAGCCAGACCAGGGCGACGACGGAGAAGCTGCCGTCCTCCTCGGCGTGCAGGACGTGCTGGCGGTACCGCTGCGGGTCGCCCTCGCACTGGGCGGGGGTGAGCAGCGCGTCGGGTCCGTCCTGGTCGGCGTGCAGGTGCGGGGCGAGGCGCTCGCCGACCAGGTAGGCGGTGAGCTCTGGGGGCAGTCCGCGGTCCACGACGGCGCGGATCTCGCTGATCAGCGCGGTCATCCGCTCGGTGAGCCGGTCGCTGCCGACCGTGGCTGAGGGCGTCATGCCAGCAGGTTCGGCCCTAGCGACCTATCACGTCCAAGGAGGTTTTGTAAGCAATATCCCCACCAAGGCTTATATGTCAGCAGCCGACCCGGCTCGCCGCCGCCTGCCGCAGGTGGTCCAGGACCAGTCCGGTGGCCGGGATCCGGCGGTGCTCGCGCAGCACGTACGCGCTCACCTGCCGCCGCAGGTGCGGCTCGACGGCCCGCCCGGTGACCTTGCGGTGACACATGAAGGAGAGGACCAGCGCGGGCATCAGCGCGATCCCGACCCCGGCGGCGACGAGCGACTGCACCGCGAGGTTGTCGTCGGTGGAGAAGACGATGTCCGGCGCGAAGCCCTCCTCCGCGCAGACGTGCAGCAGATTGGCCCGACATCGTGGGCAGCCGGCGATCCAGCGCTCGCCGTCGAGGTCGGCGAGCCGTACGGCGTGCCGGCGGCCGAGCGGGTGCCCGACCGGCAGCAGCACCGTGAGCAGGTCCTCCATCAGCGGGATCTCGTCCAGCCCGTCCGGGACCTCGGTGGCCGCGCCCGGGTAGCGGAAGGCCAGCGCGATGTCGCATTCCCCGCGCAGCAGCCGCTGGACGGAGTCGGGTGGCTCGGCCTCCAGCAGCTCGACCCGTACGCCGGGGTGCTCGGCCAGCAGCCGGGCCATCGCCTCGGGTATCAGGGTGGCGTTGGCGCTGGGGAAGGCGCAGACCCGGACCCGCCCGGCGCGCAGCCGGGCGAGCGCGGCGAGCTGCTGCTGGGCGGCGGACATGCTGCCGAGGATCAGCTCGGCGTGCCGGGAGAGCGCCTCGCCCGCTTCGGTGAGCCGCAGTCCGCGCCCGGCGCGGGTGAACAGCGGGACGCCGACGGTGCGTTCGAGCGCCTTCATCTGCTGGGTGATGGCGGGCTGGGTGTAGCCGAGTTCCCGGGCGGCGGCCGAGTAGGAGCCGGCCCGGACGACCTCGTGGAACGTCCTGATGTGCCGCGAGTCGAACACCGGCTCCATGGCCCTCCCGCCCGGGTCGTCGTCGTCCGGACCGTTCACGCGGTCCCGTCCAGCCCCGCAATCATAAGAGGAATTTGGAGGTACCGGCCCCGGCCCCATCCGTACCTATGGTTCAGCGTCGAACCAAGCCTCTCACTGCTGCGCCGACGGCGGCAGCCCCATCGCCACCCCGGCCTTGACCACCGGCGCCCCGCCCCGCACGGTCGGGCTGCGCCGGCTGCGCTTCTCGACGAAGCGGGCGAGCCAGGAGAGCAGCAGGCACATGCCGATGTAGATCGGCGCGATCACGATCACCACCGGGATGAACGGCAGGTCGTAGTCGAGGTTGGTGGCGATCAGCTTGCCCGCGTGCAGGAACTCCTCGTAGGTGATCAGGAAGCCCAGCGAGGTGTCCTTGAGCGCGACCACCAGCTGGCTGATGATGGCCGGCAGCATCGCCCGGTTGGCCTGCGGCACCAGCACGTAGGACATCACCTGGGTCTTGCGCATGCCCAGCGCGTACGCCGCCTCCCGCTGCCCCTTGGGCACCGCGAGCACGCCGGCCCGGAACACCTCGGCCAGCACCGACCCGTTGTAGAGCACCAGCCCGGCCACCAGCGCCCACAGCGGCTGCACCTTCAGCGCGACGAAGACGAAGAAGATCATCACCAGCACCGGCATGGCCCGGAAGAACTCGACCACCAGCGTGGAGACCCAGCGCACCACCCGGTGGTCCGACAGCCGCCCGGCCGCGAACAGCGCCCCGAACGGCAGCGCGAACAGCACCGTCCAGCCGAACGCCTTCAGCGTGTTGCCGAGCCCACGCAGCAGCAGCTCCTGGACGCCTCGGTACTCGAAGGGCTGCCACTTGGCGTAGGTGAACTGGTGGGTGTGGAACAGCATGTAGACGACCCAGGCGACCCCCGCCGCGATCAGCAGCAGCGCGATCCCGCCGTACAGCCGGTGGCGGGCGAGCGCCTTCGGCCCGGGGATGTCGTACAGCGCCGAGGATTCAACGGTCATCGGGACACCGCCACTCGTCGTTCCAGCAGGTTGAAGACGGCGCTGATGGCAAGGGTGATGATCAGGTAGCCGACGGCGATCCAGACGAAGGTCCAGACGATGCTGTAGCCCAGCTCGTTGATGGTCCGGTAGGTGCCGAGCAGTTCGGTGACGCTGAACGAGCCGGCGATCGCCGTGTTCTTCGCCAGCGCGATCATCACGCTGCCGATCGGCGCCACCACCGAGCGGTACGCCTGCGGCAGCACCACCAGGCTCATCGTCTGCCCGAAGGTCATGCCCAGGCTCCGGGCCGCCTCGCCCTGCCCGGTCGGCACGGTGTTCACGCCCGAGCGCATCGCCTCGCAGACGAAGGCCGAGGTGTAACAGCCGAGCGCGAGCACCGCGAAGGTGTAGAAGGGCAGCGTGATGTCGAACCGGGGCAGGCCCAGCACCACGATGAAGAACAGCAGGGTCAGCGGCGTGTTGCGCAGGATCGTCACCCACACCGTCCCGAACACCCGCAGCGGCCTGACCGGCGAGACCCGGAAGCTCGCGATCAGCACCCCCAGCACCAGCGACAGCACGGCGCTCACCGCGAAGAGCGAGAGCGTGCCGAGGAAGCCTTCCCAGTAGGTCGACCAGTTGTCGGTCAGCGTTTTCACGGCGCGGCCCTCTCAGTACCGGTTGATCTGCGGCGGGGCCGGCGCGGCTTCCCCGGAGAGACCGAGGGTGGCCTCGAAGGCCTTCTTCCAGTCGCCGTTCTGCTCGCGCTGCTCCAGCGCGTCGTTCAGCGCCATGCGCAGCACGGTGTCGTTCTTCGGTACCCCGATGCCGTACGGCTCGGTCGAGAACAGCGGGCCGACCACCTTGAGCTCGTCCGGCACCTTGGCCGCGTAGCCGAGCAGGATCGCGTTGTCCGTGGTCACGGCGTCGACCTGGTTGGTGATCAGGTTGTCGACGCACGCCGAGTAGGTGTCGTAGCCGATCAGCTTGGCCTTCGGGTACTGCGACTGGATGCGCTGGTACGGCGTCGAACCGGCCGCCGAGCAGACCTTCTTGCCGTTCAGGTCCTGCGGGCCGTGGATGGTGGTGTCGTTCTTGCGCACCAGCAGCGACTGGCCGGCGACGAAGTACGGCCCCGCGAAGCCGACCAGCTTCTTCCGGTTGTCGTTGATGGTGTACGTGCCGACGTAGTAGTCCACCTGGCCGTTCTGCAGCGCGGTCTCGCGGTTGGCCGAGGCGATGGTCTTGAACTGGATCTTGTCCGGCGGGAAGCCGAGGGAGGCGCCGACCATCTTGGCGATCTCGATGTCGAAGCCGGAGTACACGCCGGTGGCCGGGTTCTTCTGGCCCAGGTACGGCTGGTCCTCCTTGGCGCCGACCACCAGGTGGCCCCGGCTGCGGGCGGCGTCCAGGGTCGGCGAGCCGGTGATCGAGGAGGCGTTCTGCACCTGGTAGCTGGGCAGCGCGCTGGGCTGCGGGCCCTTGGGCGGCGGGGTCCCGGCCTTGCCGCAGCCCGCCGCCAGCGCGGTGAGCAGCAGGGCGGCGGCGAGCACGCGCTTCCTCCCCCGCGCCGCGGGCTTCGCCGGGCGCGCTGCGCTGGGCTTCCCCGACCCCCCTGCGCCGGGCGCCGTCTCATCGTTCACGGCGCCGCCTCAGTGCTTCAGGATCTTGGACAGGAAGTCCCGGGCGCGCTCGCTCTCGGGGGCGCTGAAGAAGCCCTCCGGGGCGCGGTCCTCCACGATCCTGCCGTCCGCCATGAACACCACCCGGTTCGCGGAGGCCCGGGCGAAGCCCATCTCGTGGGTGACCACGACCATCGTCATGCCCTCGTGCGCGAGCTGGCGCATGACGTCCAGCACCTCGTTGATCATCTCGGGGTCGAGCGCCGAGGTCGGCTCGTCGAAGAGCAGCGCCTTGGGGTCCATCGCGAGCGCGCGGGCGATCGCGACCCGCTGCTGCTGCCCGCCGGACAGCTGGGCCGGGTACTTGTCGGCCTGCGACGCGAGGCCCACCCGCTCCAGCAGCGCGCGGGACTTGGCGTCGGCCTCCGTCCTGGGCCGGCCGCGCACCTTGATCTGCGCGAGTGAGACGTTCTGCAACACGGTCTTGTGCGCGAACAGGTTGAAGGACTGGAACACCATGCCGACCTCGGCGCGCAGCCGGGCGAGGCCCTTGCCCTCCGCGGGCAGCGGCTCGCCGTCGAGCAGGATGGTGCCGTTCTCGATCGGTTCGAGCCGGTTGATCGCCCGGCAGAGCGTGGACTTGCCGGAGCCGGACGGGCCGATGACCACGACGACCTCGCCACGGCCCACCGTCAGCTCGATGTCCTGGAGTACGTGCAGGTCCCCGAAGTGCTTGTTGACCCCGCGCAGCTCGATCAGCGGGGCGAAGTCCGCGGTGGCGCTCCGGGCCGGCTCGGGAGCTGTGGTCACCTGCTGCGCCGTCCCTTCAGCAGCCAGCCCAGCACGCTGCCCGCGACGAGCGTGGCCAGCAACGCGATCCAGAGCGGTGCGGTGACGGTGAACACCCAGAACTGGATCTTCACCTTTTCGAGGTTGGCGAACAGGAACCACACGGCCAGGATGACGATGACGCCGATCCCGATGTACCGCGTGGGGATCCCGCCGATCTCACCGCGTGGGGAGCGGGACGAGCCGTCTGAAATCTTGGTCACCGGAGCAGTCTGCGGGCCGGGCCGCCGATTTGCCCGGTTACGCGCCCTTCCGGGGCGGGGAGTAACCCGCACGGGGCAATCCGACCCCGTGCGGGTTTACCGATCTACGGCTACGGCCCTCCGAACTCCTCGGCTGCTACCGCTCGTCCCGCCACGAGCGCCAGAGCGCCGCGTACGGACCGCCGGCCGCGACCAGCTGCGGGTGGCTGCCGTACTCGCTGATCCGCCCGCCCTCGACCACCGCGATCACGTCCGCGTCGTGCGCGGTGTGCAGCCGGTGGGCGATGGCGATGACCGTCCGGCCCTCCAGCACCCGGGAGAGCGAGCGCTCCAGGTGCCGGGCGGCGC
Source organism: Kitasatospora sp. NPDC034023 (assembly GCF_055575795.1). Taxonomy (NCBI): domain Bacteria; kingdom Bacillati; phylum Actinomycetota; class Actinomycetes; order Kitasatosporales; family Streptomycetaceae; genus Kitasatospora; species Kitasatospora sp. NPDC034023. The sequence continues at coordinate 35,609 of NZ_JBVIRY010000018.1, read as the reverse complement.
GCGGGTCCAGCAGCGAGGTGGCCTCGTCCAGCACCAGGGTGTGCGGATCGGCCAGCACCAGCCGGGCCAGGGCCAGTTGCTGGGCCTGCGGCGGGGTCAGCGAGGTGCCGCCGGAGCCGACCTCGGTGTCCAGCCCCTCCGACAGGGCGTCCACCCAGTCGCCGGCGTCCACCGCATCCAGCGCGGCCCGCAGCTCGGTGTCGTCGGCGTCGGGCGCGGCCAGCCGCAGGTTGTCCCGCAGGGTGCCGACGAAGACGTGGTGCTCCTGGTTGACCAGGGCCACCTCCGCGCGCACCCGCTCGGCCGGCATCCGGGACAGCGCCGCCCCGCCGAGGGTCACGCTGCCGCGGCCGGGGGCGTAGATCCCGGCCAGCAGCCGCCCGAGCGTGGACTTGCCCGCCCCGGACGGCCCGACCAGCGCGACCCGGCTGCCCGGGGCGACATCCAGGCTGATCCCGTGCAGGACGTCCGCGCCCTCGCGGTAGCCGAAGCGGACGTCCCGGGCCTCCACCCGGCGGCCGTCCGGGCGGGCGGACTCGTCCTCCTCGTGTTCCGGCACCTCGCGCACGCCGACCAGCCGGGCCAGCGAGGCCTGCCCGATCTGCAGCTCGTCGTACCAGCGCAGGATCAGGTCCACCGGACCGGTCAGCATCTGCGCGTACAGCACGCCGGTGGTCAACTGGCCGACGGTGATCCAGCCCTTGAGCGTGAACAGCCCGCCGAGTACCAGGGTCGCGAGCACCGCCGCGGTGTAGACCGCGTCGATGGTCGGGAACCAGACCGAGCGCAACCACAGGGTGTACCGCTCCCAGGCGAGCCACTCGCGCAGCTTGCGGTCGGTCAGCCCGATCCGCCGGCCGCCCAGGCGCAGCGCCTCGACCGTCCGCCCGGCGTCCACCGTCTCGGCCAGCACGGTGTTCACCGCGGCGTACCCGGCCGACTCGTTGCGGTAGGACTGCGGCGCCCGCCGGAAGTACCAGCGGGAGGTGGCCAGCAGCAGCGGCAGCCCGATCAGCGAGGTCAGCGCGAGCACCGGCGAGGTGACCAGCAGGGCGCCGAGCACCAGCAGCAACGAGACCACGGCGACGGCGAGTTCGGGCACCGCCTCGCGCACCGACTTGTCCAGCCGGTCGACGTCGGTGGTGCCCCGGGAGACCAGGTCCCCGGTGCCGGCCCGCTCCAGCACACCCGTCGGCAGCGCGACCGAGCGGACCAGGAAGTCCTCGCGCAGGTCGGCCAGGACCCGCTCGCCGAGCACCGCGCCGCGCATCCGCGACCAGCCGGTGAACGCGGCCTGCGCCACGAGCGCCAGCAGGTACCAGGCGACCGCCACCGTGATGGTGGACCCGGCGGTGCCGGTGGCCAGCGCCTCGACCAGGTGGCCGAGCACCCAGGGCCCGACCAGCCCGGCCAGCGTGGCCACCGAGTGCAGCGCCACGACGGTCGAGAACCCGCCCCGGTGCCGCCGCGCGAGCAGCAGCAGGTACGCGCGCACGGCGGCCGGGGAGCCGACCGGCAGGGTGGCGGCCGGCCCCTGCTCCTCATGGACGGGGGGCTTCATGACGTACTCCTCGGGTACGGGGCGGGACTGCCGGCGAACCTGTTCATGACGCTGTTCACACGGCCTCACCCACCGGCTGGGCGGCCTCCTCGTCGCGGGTGACCACGGCCCGGTAGGCCGGCTCGGACCGCATCAGCTCGCGGTGCCGCCCCGCCGCGACCACCCGGCCCTCGCGCAGCAGCACCACCCGGTCCGCCTGGTCGAGCAGCAGCGGACTGGTCGCGAACACCACGGTGGTGCGGCCCGCCCGGGTGTCCCGCAGTCCGGTGGCGATCCTGGACTCGGTGTGGGCGTCCACCGCGCTGGTGGGTTCGTCCAGCACCAGGACCGGCGGGTCCGCCAGCAGCGCGCGGGCCAGGGCGAGCCGCTGGCGCTGGCCGCCGGACAGCGAGCGCCCGCGCTCGGTGATCCGGGCGCGCATCGGATCGCCCGCGCACTCCGGCGAGCCGTCCACCAGCGCCTCCAGCACGTCGTCCGACCGGGCGGCCACCAGCGCCTCGGCCGCCGAGACCCGGCCCGAGGACGGGATGTCGAACAGCTCGGCCAGGGTGCCGGAGAGCAGCACCGGCTCCTTGTCGTGGACCAGCACGGCCGCCCGCGCCTCGGCCAGCGGCACCGTGTCCAGCTCCGTCCCGCCGAGCCGTACGGAGGGCTGCGCCTGCTCGCCCTCGGCCAACGGGACGTGGCCGCCGAGCCGCTCGGCGAGCGCCCCGGCGAGGTCCGGGTCCCCGCAGACCACCGCGGTCAGCTCACCGGCCCGCGCGGTCAGCCCGCTGACCGGGTCGTACAGGTCCGCCTTGGCCGGCCTGGTCCGTGGGGCCGGCGTGATTGTCGTGGTCGTCGTGGCCTCGCTCGCTCCACCGCTCCGGCTGAGGGACAGCACCCGGACGGCCCGCCCTGCGGAGACCCGGGCGACGCTCCAGGCGTGCGCCGCCTCGCCCAGGATCCGCAGCGGCGCGGCCAGGAATGCGGTCGCGCCGTACACCGCGATCAGGGTGCCGACGGAGAGCTCGCCGGAGGCCGCCAGCCGGGCGCCGTACCAGGTGACACCGATCACGAACAGGCCGGGCAGCAGCACCTGTTGGGCCTGCATCAGCGACCAGATCCGGGCCGAGCGGACGGCGGCCGCCCGCACCTTCTGGGAGGCCGCCCGGTACCGCTCCAGGAACAGTTCCTCACCGCCGATGCCGCGCAGCACCCGCAGCCCCGCCACCGTGTCGGCGGCCAGCTCGGTGGCCTTGCCGCCGAGCGCGCGCTGCTGCTCGTAGCGCCGCTCGAACGGCCCGATCAGCGGCCAGACGGAGGCCGCCAGCACCGGGACGCCGAGCAGCACGCCGATGCCCAGCACCGGTTCGACCACCAGCACCACCGAGCTGACGGCCAGCCAGACGATCACCGCGGACCGGACCCGGGCGATCAGCTCGACGTACCAGCCGATCCGCTCGACGTCCCCGCTGCCGACCGCGACGACCTCACCGGTGGCGATCCGGCGGGACAGCCCGGCCCCGAGGTGCGAGGCCTGCCGGGCCACCAACTGCCGTACCTGGCAAGCCGCGTGGATCCAGTTCCAGACCGCTTGGCGATGCGACAGGACGGTGCCCAGCGCGGCGCCCACGGCAAGCAGCAGGGCGAGCCCGCCGGCCTGCCAGATCCCGCCGGCGTCACCGTCGACGGCGGCCTGCACGCCCGAGCCGAGCGGTATCGGCAGGGCGGCCTGGCACCCCATCTCGAGCAGCGTCCAGCAGGTCGCGAGCAGTTGCCCGCGCCGCTGACTGCGCTGCAGCCAGCGCAGGAAGGCCAGGGGTGAGGAGAGATCGGGACTGCCGGGGTCGGCCGGCGGCAGCGGGGTGAGCGGCATGACACTCCGATACGAACGGTGCGGAGGTACGGGGGAACCGGGCGAACGGGGGTGCGGGCGAACGGGGCACGGACGGGCGCGCGCCGTCCGGCACGGCGGACCGGTTCACGCGAGCAGCCCGAGCCGACAGGCGAGGGCAATGGGCGACGGACGCGCGGCGCAACGGCGCGGCGGCGTCGACACGTCCGGTGGGAGCCCCGGACGGGACATGGGAAGGGCACGAAGGGCCCTGATTTCAGGAGGCCATGTCCGCGAGCCTGCCAACCCCGGTGTGACCCGCGCAACAGGTTTTCCGCCGCCCCGCCCGCCCGGCTCCCCGCCCGGCCCGCCCGCCCAGCCCGCCAGGGACCTCCGCCGGGCCTCCGCCGGGCCTCCGACGGGCCTGCGACGGACCTCCGACGGGCCTGCGGGGCCCGCGACGGGCCTGCGACCCCGCCACCGACGCTCGTCCGCCCGGGGCGAGCCACTGCAAACCTCCACCCAAAATTCGCCCGTTTGGCGGGAACAATCAGGTTCCGGTGCCAGTTGCCCCCCACTGGAAAGACCTACGACCAGGAGGGCATCCCGTCCCGTGAGCACCATCCCCAGCGTCACCCTCAACGACGGCGCGCAGATCCCGCAGCTCGGTTTCGGCGTGTGGCAGGTCCCGGACGGTGAGGCCACCGCCGCCGTCAACTCCGCGATCGGCGCGGGCTACCGCTCCATCGACACCGCGGCCATCTACGAGAACGAGGCCGGCACCGGCGCGGCGATCGCCGAGGCGCTGGCGGGCGGCATCGCCCGCGAGGACCTCTACATCACCACCAAGCTGTGGAACTCGGGCACCCGCGACTGGTCCGGCGAGCAGGGCCGCGAGGCCGTGCTGCGCGCGTTCGACGCCTCGATGGACAAGCTCGGCCTCGACTACCTCGACCTGTACCTGATCCACTGGCCGCGCCCGATGCACGGCAGCTACCTCAACATCTGGAAGGCCTTCGAGCAGCTGAAGGCGGACGGCCGGGTCAAGTCGATCGGCGTCTCCAACTTCGGCACCGAGCAGCTGACCCGCCTGCTCGACGAGGCCTCGGTCGCCCCGGTCCTGAACCAGGTCGAACTGCACCCGTACTTCCCGCAGGAGGAGCTGCGCGCCTTCCACGCGCAGCACGGCATCGCCACCGAGGCGTGGAGCCCGCTGGGCCAGGGCGGGGAGCTGCTCGCCGAGCCGGCCCTGGTGAAGATCGCCGAGAAGCACGGTCGCACGGTCGCCCAGGTGGTCCTGCGCTGGCACCTGCAGAGCGGCGTGATCGCCATCCCGAAGTCGGTCACCCCGTCCCGGATCCGGGAGAACCTGGACGTCATCGGCTTCGAGCTGGACGCGGAGGACCTCACGGCGATCGCCGCCGTCGCCACCGGCAAGCGCATCGGTCCGGACCCGCAGGGCTTCGACTGGAACTGACGTGGACCCGGGGTGCCGAATCCGGTCCCCGAGCATCCGCGACCGGAACCCACGGGGCCTGATGGCCGCCATGACGAGGACCGCCCGCCCCGAACGGGGTGGGCGGTCCTCGTCATGCGCGATTCACAACATCACCACACCAACGGCCAGGGACCCTCGGTGCGTTGGCGAATCGTTTTGGCTGTTGTTACCAAGGCTTGGTCTAAAGCCTGCCCGCCTTGGCGATGAGCGCGAGTGCAGCCTCGTGCTCAGCCTCCTCCAGCGGAGCCAGCAGCAGCCGCTGGACCTCGGCCACCCCGGCGGCCGAGCGGTGCAGCAGGTCCTGTCCCGCCGGTGAGAGCGAGAGCAGGTTGCGCCGTCCGTCCGAGGGGTCGCGCCGGCGCTGCACCAGACCGCGGCGCACCAGCCGGCTCACCATCTCGGCCATGGTGGCCTTGTCCAGCGAGGCCAGCTCGCCCACCGTGCGCTGGTCGGCGCCCGGCTCCTGCTCCAGGGCGTCCAGCACCGCGTACTGCGGGGCCGTCAGCTCCGCGCCGACGTGCTCCGACCAGAGCTTGGTGTGCACCTGCTGGCTCACCCTGATCAGGTAGCCGATCGCCCGCTGGGCGTCCAGTATCGGCCGCGCGTCCGTGAAGACGGCGACCGCCGCGGGCTCCAGCCTGGCTATCTTGGCCATCACCCGGACGACCTCGACCTGCTCCTCCGCCGTCAGCGGCTCGAACAGGACGCGCTGCACGCGGACCACACCACCGGTGGCCTCGCGCACCGCCTGGGCGCCGCTCTGCGAGAGAGCGAGCAGCTTGCGTCGGCCGTCGGCCGGGTCGCGCCGACGCAGCACCAGGCCGCGGCGGACCAGCCGCGCGACCATCTCGGCCATCGTGGCCTTGTCCAGCGACGCTCGCTCGCCGACCGTTCGCTGGTCCGCACCCGGCTCGAGGGCCAGGACCAGCAGCACGGCGAACTGCGGAGCCGTGAGATCGGCTCCGACGTGCTCCGACCACAGCCGGGTGTGAACCTGCTGTGCAACGCGAATGAGGTGTCCGGGCGACTGCTGCAGTCGCGCGGACACGCGGGTTGTCGGGATCTCCCCCAGCACCATGTATCCGTCCCGATGTCACACCCGGTGTGTGTGGGACACCCGGGTGGGGCAGTAACGGCGAGTGGGCGTCCAGCTATGAGGGAGGGCGCTCCAGCCGTGCAGCCGGTGGCTGCTGGCGGACACTATACAAACGGCTGGCCCCTGCTGGCAGGCAGGGGCGGATAGTAGACGCAGGTTCGGCAACATTGGCATATTTACGCGCTGCCACACCGTTGCAGTAACCCGTTCTCAGCAGAAAGCCGACCGGTCGGTCCTTACCGACCGTCACCTGCGTCTCTCCACTCTGGCCGCCTTCCCTACTCGCCGGTAGGGTGTGGCCACCCTCCCCCGGGGGCTCCCCCGGAGGCAACCCCCGAGAGAGACGAGAGCGAGCATGACCGAGCAGAGCACCGCCCCCCGGGTCGCCGTCGTCACCGGCGCCGCCCGCGGCCTGGGTGCCGCCACCGCCGTCCGGCTGGCCGCCGACGGTTACGCGGTCGCCGTCCTGGACCTGGACGAGGCGGCCGGCAAGGACACCGTGGACCGGATCACCGCCGCCGGCGGCAGGGCCGTGGCCGTCGGCGCCGACGTCTCGAACGCCGAGCAGGTCCAGGCCGCCGTCGACCGCGTGGTCGCCGAGCTCGGCACCCCCGTCGTGCTGGTCAACAACGCGGGTGTTCTCCGCGACAACCTGCTCTTCAAGATGTCCGAGTCCGACTGGGACACGGTCATGAACGTTCACCTCCGCGGCGCCTTCCTGATGACCCGCGCAGTGCAGAAGCACATGGTCGACGCCGGATTCGGCCGCATCGTCAACCTGTCCTCCTCCTCGGCCCAGGGCAACCGCGGCCAGGCCAACTACTCGGCCGCCAAGGCCGGCCTGCAGGGCTTCACCAAGACTTTGGCCATTGAGCTGGGCAAGTTCGGCATCACCGCCAACGCCGTCGCCCCCGGATTCATCGCCACGGACATGACAGCAGCCACCGCCGCCCGGGTCGGCATGGACTTCGAAGACTTCAAGCGGGCTGCCGCCTCTCAGATCCCGGTCCAGCGGGTCGGTCTGCCTGAGGACGTCGCCCACACCATCTCGTTCCTGGCGAGCGAGGGCGCCGGCTTCGTCTCCGGCCAGGTGATCTACGTCGCGGGCGGGCCCCTCGACTGAGCACGGAACCTACACAGGGTTACCACGGAGTGGGAAGCCGGGCAGGCCGGCCTCCCACTCCGTTTCCTTTACCGGGGCTTTTGGGGAACCATTCGAAGACCACACTGGCATTCGATCCCGAAATAGCGGAAATCGCTCGCCGGACCACCCCGGACAGCCCAAATTGTCGATTTCACGGGAAAATGACAATTACCCCCGGAATAGCCCTGTCCGGATGGGTAAGGTCGCCCCGTGCAATCCGGAAGTACCCCCGCCCCCATTCCGCGACAGGGGCGGCGACACCACACCGCCACCACCGGCCGGGGACGCCCCACCACCCCCTGCGGCCCGATCGGCCCCATCAGCCGCGACCCCGACCGTCGCAGCCCGATCGGCCCCGTCAGCCCCATGATCCCCGCCGGCCGCGACCCCGGCTGGCCGCCGATGAGCCGACGGCAGGCCGCCCTGCTCGCCGCCACCGTCGTCGTCTACCTGCTGGTACTGGCCGGTGTCCTGCTCAACACCGCCCTGGTCGACCTCGACTGGTCGGTCCGCCTGCTGCGCCCGTACGAGCGGTGGCCCCGGCTGGAGCCGCTGCTCGACTCCTGGGTGGTCGCCGGGCAGCGCGGGCCCTCGGCGATCGCCGCCTTCGCCTGGCTCGCCTGGCGCGCCCGCCGACTAGGCCGACTGCGCCCGCTGCTGGTCATGGGGATCGCGCTGCTTTTGCTGAATGTCACGGTGGGCGCGGTGAAGATCGTCACCGGCCGGCTCGGCCCGCACTACGCCCAGTACGTCGGCTCGCCCGAGCTCTTCTCCGGCGGCACCATCTTCCCGTCCGGCCACACCGCGAACGCCGTGGTCACCTGGGGCGTGCTTGCCTACCTCGCGGTCCGCTGGCGTCGCACCGGCGCGGTGATCGCCGCCGGAACCGCCTGCTCGATCGGCCTGACCACGGTCTACCTGGGCACCCACTGGGTCACCGACGTGCTGGCCGGCTGGGCCGCCGGGCTGCTCGTCCTGCTCTCGCTGCCGCTGCTGGAACCCCTCGTGACCATCGTCGAGCAACGGCTCCACCGCCGCTTCGGCCGCCGCGCCCTCCCCTACCGGGCCACCACGGCGATGGGGGCGAGCGCTACCCCTCCCAGCTCCGCTCGACCACGCCGTCCCGCACCGCGAGGTTGAGCCGCCCCTGCCGGTACTCCATGGTCATCAGGTCCCCGGGCTCCAGCACCCGGACCGAGGCCCAGCCGTGCCGCCGGGCCAGCTCCCGGGCCCGCTCGACCCGCAGCCCCGCGTACCCCTCGGCGTCCGCCCCCGCCGTACCCGACCCCACCGCGTCCGACCCCGACATCGTGCCTCCCCCGGCCAGCCTCCTCGGACGTACGCTGGAATCGTAGCCCGACCCGCGCGGTCCGGAGGTGAAGGCCATGCGCACCACCACCCCGCGACGGTGGCGCAGCGGCACCGAGCCGACCACCGCCCGCAGCGACCTCAAGCTCCGCTACCTGCTCTCGCTCATCTTCACGCCGCTGTTCGTGCTGGCCACGGTGGGCTTCGCGGTCTGGGCGGCCGTCTCGCCCGTCAACGGCGCACCCAGCCGGGGCACGCTCACCGGCTTCGCCGTCGCGTGCGGCCTGCTCTCCCTGTTCGCCATCGTCGATCTCGTGGTGGTCGTCCGGCGTCGCCGGACCGAGCTCTGACGCGGTGTCTCCCATGGAGTGTGAAGTCGGCCCGGCCGACTTCACACTCCCCGCACCCAAACCACCCGGCCCTCGGCCTCAGCGACCGCCGACCGCCTGCTTCACCAGCGTCCGCCCGAAGTCCCACATCAGGCCGCTCCCCCGGTGGGCCTCGTCCATGATGTCGGTGAAGGCGTCCATGAAGCGGTCCACGTCCCGCTCGGTGATGATCAGCGGCGGAAGCAGCTTGATCACTTCCAGGTGGTCCCCGGACACCTGGGTGAGGATCCGGTGCCGCTGCAGCAGCGGGACCACGACCATCTGCGCGAACAGCCCCTTGCGTGCCGCCTGCAGGGCCGTCCACCCGGTGCGCAGCTTGAGCGACTTGGGCCGGCCGAACTCGATGCCGATCATCAGCCCGCGCCCGCGCACCTCGGCGAGCAGCTCGTACTTGTCGACCAGCTCGGTCAGCCGCTCGCGGAACCGGTCGCCGACCGTGCGGGCGTTCTCCACCACCTTCTCGTCCCGCATCACCTCCAGGGTCGCCAGCCCGGCCGCCATGGCCTGGGCGTTCGATCCGAAGCTGGCCGAGTGCACCAGCACCCGGTCCATCGAGGAGTACACCTTCTCGAAGATCCAGCCCTTGCCGAGCGTCGCCCCGACCGGGACGTACCCGCCGGAGAGCGCCTTGGCCGCGCAGACCAGGTCGGGCAGCACGCCGTCCTCGTGCTGGTAGGCGAAGAACTCTCCGGTGCGGCCGATCCCGGTCTGCACCTCGTCGCAGATGAGCAGCGCCTTGTGCTCGTGCAGCAGCGCCTGGGCGGCGCGCAGCCAGCCGGGCGGCGGGGCCTGGACGCCCTTGCCCTGGATCGGTTCGACGATCAGGGCCGCGACGTCGCCGCGCTTCAACTCCTTTGCCAGCGCCGACAGATCGCCGAGCGGGATGGCGGTGTCCGGGAGCAGCGGGTCGAAGCCCTTGCGGAAGCCGTTCTCCCCGTTGACCGAGAGCGAGCCGGTGGTCAGCCCGTGGAAGGCGTGGTCGGCGTAGAGGATCCGCCGGCGTCCGGTGGCGTACCGGGCGAACTTCAGCGCGGTCTCCACCGCTTCCGTCCCGCTGTTGCCGAAGAACACCCGGTCCAGCCCGGGGGCGTACGACAGCAGCCGCTCGGCCAGCAGCCCGGGCAACGGCGAGCAGTCGAAGCGCACCAGGTCCGGCAGGTCCAGGTCCATCACCTGCTGGATCGCCGTGCGCACCACCGGGTGGTGGCGGCCGAGCGCGAAGATGCCGAAGCCGGCCAGCATGTCGAGGTACTCGTTGCCCTCGGCGTCGTAGAAGTACTGGCCCTTGGCGCGCTCGTAGTACTTGTCGAAGCCGATGGTGTGGAGCATCCGGGACAGCTGCGGGTTGAGGTAGCGGCTGCTCAACTCGTAGCGCTCACCGCCGCGTTCGGCGAGGAGGGCGGCGAGGTCGAAGGCGGGGCGGTCTGGGTCAGCCGGCATGGCGCGGGTTCGCTCCTCGGGTCGGTAGCAGGTTCTTGGCGAAGACGGCGGTCTGGGCGGCGACCCCGGTCCCGGTGAGCCCCGCCTCCTCGAGGATCTCTCCGCGCGAGGCGTGCCCGAGGAACTCCTGCGGCAGGCCGAGGACCCGCAGCGGTACGTCCACGTCGGCGTCGCGCAGCGCCTGGGCGATCGCCGAACCGACCCCGCCGGTCCGGCCGTTGTCCTCCACGGTGACCACCAGCCGGTGGGCGGCGGCCAGCTCGGGCAGCGCCGGGTCGACGGGCTTGACCCAGCGCGGGTCGACGACGGTCGCGGTGAAGCCCTCGGCGAGCAGCAGCCGGGCGGCGTCCAGGCAGGCCGGGGCGGTGGTGCCGACGGCGACCAGCAGGATCTCGGCCGGGCGCCCGGTGCGCAGCAGCACGTCCACCCCGCCGATCCGCTCGACGGCCCGCACGGCGGGCCCGACGTTCCCCTTCGGGAAGCGCACGACCGTCGGCGCGTCCCCGACCTCGACGGCCTCGCGCAGCTGGGCCCGCAGCTGGTCGGCGTCGCGCGGTGCGGCGAGCCGCAGGCCCGGGACGACCTGCAGGATCGACAGGTCCCACATGCCGTTGTGCGAGGCGCCGTCCGGTCCGGTCACCCCGGAGCGGTCGAGTACGAAGGTGACGCCCAGCCGGTGTAGGGCGACGTCCATCAACACCTGGTCGAAGGCCCGGTTCAGGAAGGTCGCGTACACCGCGACCACCGGGTGCAGTCCTCCGGTGGCGAGCCCCGCGGCGCTGGTGACGGCGTGCTGTTCGGCGATCCCGACGTCGAAGGCCCGCGTCGGGTACGCCTTGGCGAACGGCGCCAGGCCCACCGGCTGCAGCATGGCCGCGGTGATCGCCACCAGGTCCGGCCGCTCGGTGCCGAGCGCGAGCAGTTCCTCGCCGAACACCGAGGTCCAGGAGACGCCGCTGCTGGGCGAGATCGGCAGGCAGGTGTACGGGTCGATCGGGTTGACGGCGTGGAAGCGGTCGGCTTCGTCCTGCTCGGCGGGACGGTAGCCGCGTCCCTTGACGGTGAGGCAGTGCACGATGACCGGCCCGCCGAAGTTGCGGGCCTGGCGCAGCGCCTGTTCGACCGCGCCCAGGTCGTGGCCGTCGATCGGGCCGAGGTACTTGAGGCCGAGGTCCTCGAACATGCCCTGTGGGGCGAAGGCGTCCTTGAACCCCTTCTTGGCGCCGTGCAGCGCGTCGAAGATCGGCTGGCCGACCAGCGGGGTGCGTTGCAGCGCTTCCTTGCCGAGGGCGAGGAAGCGCTCGTAGCCCTGGGTGGTGCGCAGGGTGGCGAGGTGGTTGGCGAGGCCGCCGATGGTCTTGGCGTAGGAGCGTTCGTTGTCGTTGACGACGATGACCAGCGGCCGGTCGCGGGCTTCGGCGATGTTGTTGAGCGCTTCCCAGGCGAGTCCGCCGGTGAGCGCGCCGTCGCCGATCACCGCGACGGTGTGCCGGTCGTGCTGGCCGAGCAGCCGGGCGGCTTTGGCCAGGCCGTCGGCGTAGGAGAGCGCGGTGGAGGCGTGCGAGTTCTCGACCAGGTCGTGCTCGGACTCGCCGCGCGAGGGGTAGCCGGACAGTCCGCCCCGCATCCTCAGCCGGGTGAAGTCCTGGCGGCCGGTGAGCAGTTTGTGGACGTAGCTCTGGTGGCCGGTGTCGAAGACGATCCGGTCGTACGGCGAGTCGAAGACCCGGTGCAGCGCGATGGTGAGCTCCACCACGCCGAGATTGGGCCCGAGGTGTCCGCCGGTGCGGGTGACGGCGTCGATCAGGAAGTCCCTGATCTCGTCGGCGAGCAGCGGGAGTTCGGCCGCCGGGAGCTTGCGCAGCTCGGCCGGCGAGGTGACGCGGGAGAGCAGTGACATGGGTACACCTCACGACTCGGAGCGGTGCGGTGATGCCTCCGCCCGGCAGGGGCGGAGCCGGCCCGGGCGCGGGGCCCGGGCCGGGGTGCCGACTTGGCGGTCAACTCCCGGCTCAGCGGCCGTGGTTGCCGCCGATGGTCTCGGTGATGGCGCGCAGCGACTGCTGGAGCGAACCCATGGTGGCGAGGACGGCCGTCGGCTCGTAGCCGCAGTGGGCCATGCAGTTGGCGCAGCGCGGGTCCCGGCCGCGGCCGTACTTGCTCCAGTCGGTCTTCTCGACCAGCTCGCGGTAGGTCGGCACGTAGCCGTCGGCCATCAGGTAGCAGGGCCGCTGCCAGCCGAACAGCGAGTAGTTGGGGATGCCCCACGGGGTGCATTCGAAGTCGGCCTTGCCCTCCAGGAAGTCCAGGAAGAGCGGGCTGTGGTTGAGGCGCCAGCGCTTGCGGTTCCCGCCGGCGAAGGCTTTGCGGAAGAGTTCCCTGGTCTGTTCGACGCCCAGGAAGTGCTCCTGGTCGGGGGCCTTCTCGTAGGCGTAGGCGGGCGAGATCATCATCTCGTCCACTTTCAGCTCGTCGTTGAGGTAGTCCAGCACCTCGATGACGGTCTGCGGGGTGTCGGTGTTGAAGAAGGTGCTGTTGGTGGTGACCCGGAAGCCGCGCCGCTTGGCCTCCTTGATCGCGGCCACCGCCTCGTCGAAGGTGCCCTCCTTGGCCACCGACTCGTCGTGCCGCTCCCGCATGCCGTCGATGTGCACGGCGAAGGTGAAGTACGGGGAGGGCGTGAACTTCTCGATCTTCTTGCGCAGCAGCAGCGCGTTGGTGCACAGGAACACGTACTTGCGGTGCTCGACCAGCTGGCGGACGATCTCGTCGATCTGCGGGTGCATCAGCGGCTCGCCGCCGGCGATCGAGACCATCGGGGCACCCGACTCCAGGACCGCGCCGACCGCCTGGGCGACGGGCATCCGCTGCTTCAGGACGCCCGCCGGGTGCTGGATCTTGCCGCAGCCCTCGCAGGCGAGGTTGCAGGCGAACAGCGGTTCCAGCTCCACGATCAGCGGGAACTTGTCCCGTCGTTTGAGCAGCTTCTGCTGCATGAGGTAGGTGCCGACCCGCACGGTCTGGCGCAACGGCATGGCCATGGCTAGCTCGCCTCCTGAGGGAGCGTCGAGGATGTGGGGTGGTTCAGGTCTGCGGAGCGGGGCGCGAGCTCCTGCCGGTACCAGTCGACCAGGGCGGGCACCGTCGCCCGGAGGGTCCGCCAGGCCCGCACCCCGGCCGGGAGGGTGCCGGGGCGCAGCAGTTCGTGCTCGGGGGTGTCGACCACCACGCGCAGGACGGCCGCGGGCAGTGTCGGCCGCACCTCCCGCAGCGCGGCCAGCACGGCGGCGGCCTCCATGTCGACGGCGAGCGCGCCCTGCAGGTGCAGTGCCCGGCGCTCGATGCCGCGCACGACGTGGTCGGCGGTGTGGTGCACCCCGGTGTGTACGGTCAGGCCGCGTTCCTTCAGCGCCCGGGTGAGCTCCGGCCCGGAGTCGACCGGGTAGAGGTGGCCCTCGGCGTCGCGCACGCCGTCGGCCGCGACGACGTCGCCGGGCTGCACGCCGGGGCCGAGCGCGGCGCCGAAGCCGGCCACCACGACCGCGCCGTAGCCGCCGGAGACGGAGCCGAGCAGCCGTCGCACGGCCATCCCGGCGCGCCGCCGGCCGACCCCGGTGCGGACCAGCACCGGGGCTCCGCCGGCCGCGCCGCGCCAGTCGCCGCCGCGCAGGGCCCAGACCTCGGGGCCCAGTGCGCAGAGCACCAGCAGGGGGGCGGTGGTCACCGCGCCGCCCCGATCGCCGGGGTGCCGTTCGCCCGGCCCCCACCGTCCCGACGGATGGTCGGGCTGCCGTGGAGGTAGCGGCCGAGCGCGGTGACCGGGAAGACCAGCCGGTACAGGTGGTAGTTGATGGAGAAGTCCCACGGGAAGCCGGTGCCGGTGAATTGCGGCTCGTCCCAGGTGCCCTCGGGCAGCTGGGTGCGCACCAGCCAGTCCACGCCGCGTTCCACCGCCGGGTTGGTCCGGCCGTCCGGGCCCTCGCCGGCTGCGAGCAGCGCCATCAGCGCCCACGCGGTCTGCGAGGCGGTGGAGTCGCCGCGCCCGGCCCAGCGCGCCGGGTCGTCGTAGGAGCGCATGTCCTCGCCCCAGCCGCCGTCGGCGTTCTGCCGGTCCTCCAGCCAGCGCACCGCCCGGCGGATCGCCGGGTGCTCGTCCGGGACGCCGGCCGCGACCAGGGCGGGCAGCACCGAGCCGGTGCCGTAGATGTAGTTGGTGCCCCAGCGGCCGAACCATGAGCCGTCCGCCTCCTGGTTGCGCAGCAGCCACTCGATGCCGCGCCGGGTCCGGGGGTCGCGGGCGCGGCCGGTCTCCGCGAGCATCTCCACCACGTGGGCGGTGACGTCGGCGGACGGCGGGTCGACCACCTCGCCGAAGTCGCAGAACGGCAGCTTGTTGGGCAGCGTGCTGGTGTTGTCGACGTCGAAGGCGCCCCAGGCGCCGTTCTTGGACTGCATGCCGAGGTTCCACAGCACGCCCCGGTCCACCGCCGCGTCGACCTTGGCCGGGTCGGGGTGGGCCACCCGGCGCAGCGCCAGGACCACCTCGGCGGTGTCGTCGATGTCGGGGTAGGTGTCGTTCTCGAACTCGAAGGCCCAGCCGCCGGCGGGGAGCCCGGGCCGTTGGACGGCCCAGTCGCCGCGCTTGCGGATCTCCTCGCCGAGCATCCAGTCGACGGCGGAGACCAGCGCGGGGTGGTCGGCCGGCAGCCCGGCGTCGGCCAGCGCGACGGTGGCCAGGCAGGTGTCCCAGACCGGGGACTGGCAGGCCTCCAGCCAGCGCTTGCCGTCCTCGGTGTGCACGGTGAAGCGGTCGAAGGAGGAGAGTCCGGCCTGCATCACCGGGTGTTCCAGCTCGTAGCCCTCGAGGTGCAGGGCGATCAGCGAGTAGACGGCGGGGGGCTGGATGCCGCCCCAGCAGCCGTCGGCTTCCTGCCGTTCGACGATCCAGCGGCAGGCCTGGGCGACGGCCAGGCGGCGCAGCGGGCGGAAGGCCCGGCGGTGGTAGGCGTGCAGTGCCTTGTCGAGGCGCTCGAACAGGCCGTCCCAGGTGGTGGCGGGGGCGAGTGGCCGTTGGGGGTAGGGGTCGGCCGGGTCGGTGTGCAGCTCGGTGAGCTGGAAGGGCGCCGGACGGACGGGCCGGTGGGCGGAGACGACGGTCAGCGGGACGATGGTCTGGCGGGCCCAGCACCCGAAGGCGTAGATGTTCAGCGGGAGCCACTTGGGCAGGAAGATGATCTCGGGCGGCATCTCCGGCAGCCGCTCCCAGGGCCACCAGCCGAACAGCGCGAGCCAGATCCGGGTGAACACCCGGGCGGCCGCGATGCCGCCCGCCGAGCGGACGTACCGGGCGGCGGCCAGCATGTGCGGGGCGTTCGGCTCGTCGCCGGCCAGCCTGAGCGCGACGTAGGCCTCGACGGTGGTGGACAGTTCGGGCGGCCCGCCGTGGAAGGTGGCCCAGGTGCCGTCCTCACGCTGATGGGAGCGGATCCACTCGGCGGTGGCGTTCGTCTGTTCGTCGGTCCGGATCCCGAGGAACTGTCGGAGCAGTAAATCCTCGGCGTCCATGGTGACGTTGGTCTCCAGGTCGCCTTTCCACCAGCCCTCGGAGGACTGCAGCGAGAGCAGGTGGGTGGTGGCGCGGGCCAGGGCCTCCCGCGCGTCGGCCGGTCGGAGGTCCGCCTCGTCGGTCGGCCGGAGCTGGTCGGCGTCCTCGGGCTGCCACCGCCCCGCGCCCAGGAGGGCCGGGGGGCGGTCGCCCACCGCGACCGGCTCGGAATCGTACTCAGGGTCGAGCCGGCCGTCCGCGGTTGCTGTCAACGTAACGTCACCTCTCTCGTACCACCACGAATTCGGCGAGTGCGACGAAGTGCTCGCGCACCTCGTCGGACATGGGCACCTCGTCCAGGGCGGAGAGGGCAGTCGTGTGCTGGCGGCGGGCCTCCTCCTGGGTCCAGGCGCGGCCGCCGGCCTCCTCGATCAGCGCGGCCCGGGCGGCGAGCTCGGGCTCGCTCTCCTCTCCCCGCCCCTTCGGGTCGGCCAGCTGCCCGGCGAGCCGGCGCGAGGCCGGGCCGCCCTCGGCCAGGGCTGCGGCGACCGGCAGGGACTTCTTGCGCTGGCGCAGGTCTCCCCAGTGCGGCTTGCCGGTGACCTCGGTGGCGCCCCAGATGCCGAGCAGGTCGTCCACCGCCTGGAAGGCCAGGCCCAGGTGGTGGCCGTAGCGCTGGAGGGAGTCGGAGACCTTGTCGTCGGCCCCGGCCAGGACCGCGCCGATCGCCGAGGCGGCGGCCAGCAGGGCCGCGGTCTTTCCGCCCTCCATCTCCAGGCACTCCGCGACGGTCACGCTGTCGCGCTGTTCGAAGGCAACGTCCATGGCCTGGCCGTCGATCAGCCGGCGGGTCGCCGTGGTGAGCAGCCGGACGGCGCGCGCGGCGTCGGTGGGACTCGCGCCGCCGGTCACCGCGGCGTCGAGCAGCACCTCCGTGCCGAGCGTCGCCAGGGCGTCGCCGACCAGGATCGCCTGGGCCGGCCCGAAGACCGTCCAGGCGGTGGCCCGGTGCCGCCGGGTCTCGTCACCGTCCATCAGATCATCATGGAGCAGGGAGAAGTTGTGCACCAGTTCAACGGCCACCCCACCGGGCACCCCCACCTCGGCCGCCGCACCGGTGGCCTGGGCGGACAGCAGTGCCAGCGCCGGGCGTACGGCCTTGCCGCCGTCCCCCGAGACCGGCGTGCCGTCCCGGTCGATCCAGCCGAAGTGGTAGGCCCCGACGGTGTCCATCGGTGCGGCCAAACGGGCGACGGCGGCCCGTAGCGGCGGGGTGCAGAGCGTACGGCTGCGGGCGAGCAGCTCCGGCACCGAGACCGGTTCGGCGTGCGCCGTACCTCCGACGGCGAAGCCGGTGCGTGACTCCACGTGCGTTCCCTCTCCCTGGTGGTGCCGGACCGCACGGGGCGGCCGGGTGCTGTCGGTGCGGCTGGTGTCGATTCGGGTGGTGCCGGTGCCAAGGGCGTCGGTCCGGCCGGTCCGGCCGGTCCCGCTGATTCCGCCGACGCGCTCGACGGTACGCCCGTCGGCTCTCGCGGGCTCTCCGGCGGCGGGGCCCGCCGTCACCTGGGCCACCTCCCGTCGCCGCGGTCCACCGGCACCCGGGCGCCGGTCGCGGCGAGCGCGGCGAGCGCGGCGTCGGCGGCGGCGTGGCCGCTGCGCACGGCGCCCTCCATGGTCGCGGGCCAGCCGGTGGCCGTCCACGAGCCGGCCAGCAGCAGGCCGGGGACCTCGGTGCGGGCCGACGGGCGCAGCGGCCCGCGGCCCGGGGCCGGGTCGAAGGTCGCGGTGCGCTCGCGGGTGACGAAGAAGTCGAGCACCTCGGCCCCGGCCGCGGCCGGCAGCAGCCGCTCCAGCTCGGGCAGGTAGCGGCGGCGCAGCTCGGCGACCGGCAGGTCGATCTCGTCCTGCGCGGCGGACTGCGAGAGCGCCAGGTACTGGGCGCCCGGGTGGGCCCGGCCCAGCTCGGTGGCGGCCAGGCCGGAGTGCGCGGTGCGGTCGAAGACCCACTGGACCGGGGAGCCGAGGGCGGCGAAGAACGGCCGACGCAGCAGCTTGCGGTCGTAGATCACGTGCACGTTGAGGATCGGCGCGGTGCCGAACCCGGCCAGCCGTTCCTGCTCCGGGATGGCGTTCGGCGGCAGTAGGGCGGCCGCGCTGTCCTGGGCGCCGGCCAGCACGACGGTGTCGGCGGTGAGCAGTTCCCCGCCCTCCAGGAGGACGGCGTGCTGCGGCGCGGCCGGCTTGAGTTCCGCCACCCGGGTGCGCAGCAGCACCTTCACACCGGCGTGTTCCAGCTCGGCGAGCGCCCGGTCGTGGTGGATCGCGCCGAGCGGGGCGGCGGCGATGCCGATGTCGGCGGCGCCCGGGTCGGAGAGCAGGCCGGTCTGGAACACCTTCGCCGCGAGCGCCATCGACACCTGGTCGGCCCGCCCGTTCAGGGTGGCGACGCCGACCAGGTCCCACAGGGCGGCCTGGGTGGCGGCGTTCTGCCCGTTGCGGCGCAGCCACTCGCCGAAGGAGATCCGGTCCAGCGCCGGGTCGTCGAGGTCCAGGCCCTTCAGGGCGAGCGCGCCGCGGACCACCCGGGCGCGGTCGACCGGGGACAGGTGCGGGTAGCGGGCGAGGCTGGCGGCCAGGTGCAGGGGGACGGGCAGGCCGGCCCGCTGCAGCCGGCCGAGGGTGCGCACCGGTGCGGCGTCGGGGCCGGTGACGGAGAGCACCGGGACGTCGAGGCGGTCCTGCAGGTGGACCAGGCGGGTGGCGCCGAGCCGCTCCAGCAGGCCGCGGTAGGCGGTGCAGCAGCGCAGGTAGACGTGCTGGCCGTTGTCGACGGTCAGCTCGCCGCGTCGGAAGGAGAACGCCAGGCCGCCGAGCCGGGGCCGCCCCTCGGCGAGGGTGACCCGGTGGCCCGCCTCGGCCAGGCGCAGGGCGGCGGTGATTCCGGCCAGGCCGCCGCCGACCACGACGGCGGCCGGGCGCGCGGCATCGGCTCGCCCGGTCATCGGCCCTCCCCCTCGCAGTCGCTGGACCGCCGGCAGGCGGTCGCTGAAGCCGGTCCTCGTTCGGTCAACACGGAACTGCCCGCACGTGATTCCCCGCTGACACAGCGTGACAGAACTGTCGCGAGAATCAAGAACGCCCCCCGGCGAGCCCGGAAAGCGCCACGTACGCCTTCTCCCAGCCCGGCAGCGAGACCCGGCCGCGCAGGACCGACTCGGGGTCGGCGGCGATCCGGCCGAGCAGCCGGTGGTAGATCCCGGCCATCGCGGCGGTGCAGGCCCGGCTGCGGCGGTCGAGCATCGGCAGCAGCCGCAGGCCCTCCTCGAAGGCGGCCTGGGCGCGGGCGGCCTCGAAGGCCACCAGGCCGGTGAAGTCCGCGCCGACCGGCGGCTTGGGCAGCGCGAAGCCCTGCTCGCAGCCGAACCGGACGAGGTCCTCGGTGGGCAGGTAGGTGCGGCCGTTCAGGGCGTCCTCGCGCAGGTCGCGCAGGATGTTGGTGAGCTGCAGCGCCAGGCCCAGGGTGTCCGCGTACCGCGCCCCGAGCTCGGGGTCGTCGCAGCCGTAGACGCCCAGGGAGAGCCGGCCGATCGCGCCGGCCACGCAGCGGCAGTAGACCTTCAGCTCCTCGTACGTCTGGTACTCGGCGCCCTTGAGGTCCATCTCGACGCCGTCGATCAGTTCGTCGAAGCCGCCGAGCGGGATCGGGAAGCGCCGGGCCGTGTCGGCCAGGGCGACCTTGATCGGGTCGGTGTCGTCCTCGGCGACCACCCCGGAGCGGACCTCGTCCACCAGTTCCCGGGTGCGCAGCAGCGCCTCGGCCTTGCGGTCGGCCGGGAGGTCGCCGTCGCCGATGTCGTCCACCCGGCGGGCCAGGGCGTACAGGGCCGACATGGCCAGCCGCTTGGGTTCGGGCAGCAGGCGGATGCCGTAGCTGAAGTTGCGCGCCTGCAACCCGGTGACTGCCTCGCAGTACCGGTATGCCGCCATGACCTGGGCCGACGCCAGTGGTGATGCCGCCACTCGGGCGTTCACCTTCCCTTCGCGAAGATGGCCGCCGCCTTCGCTGCGAGGCGGCGCTTGTCCGGCTTCGCCTGCCGGGCGAGCACGTCGTACCCGGCGTCCTCGACGGCAGCCAGGGCCGCGTACCCGCCGGCGGTGAATCCCGCCAGGAGCAGTCGAAGCCTCCCCCGAACCGTACCTACCAATGGTGCGCCGCGATCGAGCAGGGTGCGGGCCCGTTCCGCTTCGAAGGCGATCAGCTCCCGCACCGCGCCGTCGGCGGAGGGGGCGGCGAGGTCGGCCTCGGTCACGCCGAAGCGCTCCAGGTCCTCGGTGGGGAGGTAGATCCGGCCGTGGCGCAGGTCCTCGGCGACGTCCTGCAGGTGCTCGACCACCTGGAGGCCACTGCAGATGGCGTCGGAGAGCTCGATCCGCTCGGGCGTGGAGACGCCCGCGATGGCCAGGACGAGGCGGCCGATCGGGTCGGCGGAGAGCGTGCAGTAGCCGATCAGGTCGTCGTACGTGGCGTAGCGGGCGGTGGACTGGTCCACCCGGTTGGCCTCGATCAGACGGCGGAACGGCTCGGGCGTCAGGCCGTGCCGGTCGACCAGCGGAACCAGGGCCCGCATCAGCGGGTGGCGCGGGCGGTCGGCGCCGGATCCGGCGGAGCCGCCCGGGTGCAGCGCGGTCTCGAAGACCCGGTCGAGGTCGTGCTCCAGCCCGTCGAGCAGCGCGAGCCGGAAGGCGACCTCCTGCGGAGTCGGCGGGCCGGACTGGCCCGAAGGGGTGGCCGGGGGCGCCTGCTCGACGCCGAGCAGCCGGGCGGTGGCGGCCGGGTCGGCCAGGTCGCCGTCGCCGGAGTCGTCGACGAGGCGGGCGAAGCCGTACACCGCCATCAGGTCGTCGCGCCAGGCGGCGGGCAGGAAGAACGGGGCGACCGGGAAGTTCTCCGCACCCGCCTTGTCCAGGGTCTGACCCGCGGAACGGTTCACCGGCGTATCACTGGGCTGGGCCGAAGCCGACACTGCTGTCACTCCCCCGTTCTACACCGCTGGGTACGACCGGTCCGACTCGGACACGCGTCCGAGCGCGGGCGTCACGTCCGGCACACCGCCCCCGCGCCCACCAGCCTGACACCCCGGGGCGCGCCGGTGAAGACCGCCCCGCCCGCCCGGCGGGGTGCTCACCCCTGCGGGGGCGGCCACCTGGGGTAACGGCGGGGGCACGCCGAAGGGCCGGTCCCGGATGTCCCGGAACCGGCCCTGGGGGCGGGGGTGCTACGGGCGCTCGCCGCGCTCGTAGCGGCCGACGACCTCGTCGGTCGGCCCGTCCATGACGAGCTCGCCGGCCTCGATCCAGATGGTCCGCTCGCAGACCTCGCGGATCGAGTTGTTGTCGTGGCTGACGAGGAAGACCGTACCGGCGGACCCGCGCAGCTCGTCGATGCGCCGCTTGCTGCGCTGCTGGAAGGCCTGGTCACCGGTGGCCAGGGCCTCGTCGATCAGCAGCACGTCGTGGGTCTTCGCGGCGGCGATCGAGAAGCGCAGGCGGGCACCCATGCCGGAGGAGTAGGTGCGCATCGGCAGGGAGATGAAGTCGCCCTTGTCGTTGATGCCGGAGAACTCGACGATGTCCTGGTAGCGCTCCCGCACGTCGGCCGGGGACATCCCCATCGCCAGGCAGCCCAGGACGACGTTGCGCTCGCCGCTGAGCTCGTTCATCAGCGCGGCGTTGACGCCCAGCAGCGAGGGCTGGCCGTTGGTGTAGATGCCGCCCTTCTCCGTCGGCAGCAGGCCCGCGATGGCGGAGAGCATGGTCGACTTGCCGGAGCCGTTGGAGCCGATCAGGCCGATCGCCTCGCCCTTGTACGCGGTGAAGCTGATGCCCTTCACCGCGTGCACCTCGCGCACGCCGGCCCCGCGCTTGCGGCTGAGGATGCGGCTCAGCGCCGAGGTGGCACTGCCCTTGCCGGAGCCGGCGCCGTGCACCCGGTAGACGATGTGCACGTCGTCGACGACGACGGTGGGCTCGCGGGCCACGTCCGTGTCCCGGACGAAGTCGTTCTTGTTCAGGTCGACGTCAGCCACGGCCGTACTCCTCCTCGGCCTTCCAGAAGAAGACGTATCCGATGACGAACAGCCCGACGCCCCAGGCGAGCCCGTACACCCACTGGTGCGGCGGCAGGGACTGGTACACGGACTGGTGCTTGTTGTAGATGACCGGCGCGAAGGCGTGCCGCAGCAGGTCCATGTAGACCGAGGCCGGGTTCACGTTGCAGATCACCTGGATGTAGTGCGGCCACTTGTGGACCCGGTCCTGGATGCTGAACATCACGCCGGACAGGAACATCCAGGCCCGCATCACGAACGGGATCAGCTGGGAGATGTCACTGGTCTTGGCGCCGATCCGGGCCATGATCAGGGAGATGCCGGTGTTGAACATCGTCTGCAGGATCAGCGCCGGGATGATCAGCAGCCAGGTCCTGCCCGGGGCGATGCCGCTGGCCAGGACGGTCACGACCAGCACGACCATCGAGATCATCAGCTGCTGGAGCTGGATCACGGTGAAGGCGATCGGCAGGCTGGCGCGGGGGAAGTGCAGGGCCCGGATCAGGCCGAGGTTGTCGGAGATCGCCCGGGTGCCGGACTGCACTGCGTTCTGGGTGAACTGGAACACGAAGACGCCGATGCAGAGCCAGGCGATGTACGTGTCCGGCGGGAAGCCGTCCTTGCTCGACAGGATCACGCCGAAGACCAGGTAGAAGACCGCGCAGTTGAGCAGCGGGGTCACGACCTGCCACAGCTGGCCGAGCTTGGCGTCGGTGTACTGGGCCACCAGTCGGGCGGTGGCGAAGGCCCAGATGAAGTGGCGCCGGGCCCAGAGCTGCTTGGTGTAGGCGAACAGACCCGGCCGGGCGCCGCTCACCGACAGACCGTACTTGTCCGCAAGCTGCTTCGCGGTCAGGCCCGCGTCCACCCCCCTGGGGGTCGAGAGGCTGACGGGTTCACTCACTGTCGACACATTCGTCCTTCACGCGGGATCGGTCGGGGCGGCCGGTCGACGGGGGGTCCGCCGGCCGTGCGCCGATGGGGATCCACTGGGATCTCGGGGGAGCCGGCCGGTGTGTGGTCACCGGCCGCAGCAATCGATCATTTGATCAGATCAGATGATCGGAGGTCGGCCCAGCCTGGTCAGTTGCCAAACGGTACGCCATCGCATGGGCCGTCGCGGACCGCAGGATTCGCGCCAGCCCGCCCGGAATCCGCCCCACCAGGCCTTCAGCGCCTCGGGGGAAGGGCGGCGGGCCAGGGTGAGCAGAAGCCAGGTTCCCAGATAGAGAGGCACCAACAGGGCCGGAAGGTTCCGCCTCGCGAGCCAAACCCGGTTGCGGGCCACGTTGTGGAAGTAGGTGGCGTGCCGGGCCGGGGAGGTCGTGGGGTGGTGCAGCACCACGTCCGCCCGGTAGTCGATGCCCCAGCCCGCGTCCACCGCGCGCCACGCGAGGTCGGTCTCCTCGTGGGCGTAGAAGAACTCGGCGGGCAGCTGGCCGGCCTCCTCGAACACCTTGCAGCGCACGGCGCTCGCGCCGCCCAGGAAGGTGGTCACCCGGGACGAGCGCAGCGGGTCGCTGGCACGCAGCCGGGGGACGTGCCGGCGCTGGGTGACACCGGTGTCCGGGTCGGCGATCCGGAAGGACACGATGCCCAGCTCCGGGTCGGCGGTGAAGGCCTCGCGCAGCAGACGGGCGGAGTCGGTGCGCGGCAGGCAGCCGTCGTCGTCCAGGAACAGGACGGCGTCCACGTCCGCGCCGTCCCGGCCGAACAGCTCGATGCCGACGTTGCGGCCGCCCGGGATGCCGAGGTTCTCCGGCAGCTCGACGGTGCGCACGCCCTCCGGCAGCGGGGGCAGCGGGGCGCCGTTGACGACCACGGCCAGCTCGACCGCGGGGCCCTCCTGGGCGCGGACGGACTCGATCAGGGCGTTGAGCTCGGCGGGCCGGTTGCCCATGGTGATGATCACGGCGCCGAGGCGGAAGCTCTCCGCGTTGGTCACGGCGTTCATGCACCCACCTCGCCGCGCTCGGCAGGGGCATGCGCCCACGCGCACCTGTCGATCATTCGCTCGCTCCGCTCGCTCATCGCAGCCTGCTCGAGAGGACGATGCTCAGCAGGTGCAGCACGGTCTGCAGCATGGCGATCGCCGCCAGGACGACCACCGCGAGCCGGGTGAAGAAGAGCCCGCCGTGCACGGTGTCGGCGATCCCGGCGGCCAGGATGAACAGCGAGGCCTCGACCGCGCCGACCAGGCGGTGGAACTTCAGGAGCGAGGCCGCCCGGCGGGCCTTGGCGACGGTGGCCGAGCGCGGCACCGAGGCGCTGTCCTCGACGGCCGTCAGACCGGTGCGGGCCCGGGCCACGTCCACCAGGTCCGTCTCGGACTTGATCAGGATCGCGCCGAGCGCGGCCAGCGTGCCGAGAAAGGCCCACTCCCAGTGCGAGCCGCCGCCCTCGCGGTGCAGCAGGTCGGTGGCGCGCAGGCCGAGGCCGGTCAGCAGGGCCGCCTCGGACATGTAGTGGCCGACCCGGTCCAGGTAGACGCCGGTGAGCGAGGTCTGCCGGCGCCAGCGGGCCACCTCGCCGTCCACGCAGTCCAGCAGCAGGTAGACCTGGATCAGCAGGGCACCCAGGACCGCGCCCGCGATGCCCGGCACGACCAGCGCGACGCCGGCCAGGATGCCGGTGCACATCATCAGGTACGTCAGGCCGTTGGGCGTGATCGCCGTCACGGTGGAGAGCACGCGGGTGATCCGCAGCGAGATCCTCCGCATGTACAGACGCCCGGCCCAGTGCTCGGCGCTGCGGCGCTGGAGCATGCCCTCCGGGTGGATCACCGCGCGCAGCTCCTCGATCGAGGGCCGGCGGGTCAGGTCCACCGGGGGCCGTTCGGCGCCCGCGGTGGAGGGGTCAGCTGTTGAGGGCTTGGACATAGTCGGCGTACGCGTCCCTGATAGCGGAAGGGGAGAGGTCGAGGTGCTCAAGGATGGTGAAGCGTCCCGGGCGGGTGTTCGGAGCGTAGTGCACCGCTTCGGTGAACTCCGCTTCGGTGAAGCCGATCTGAGCGGCGGTCACCGGCAGCCCGTGGCTCGCCAGGCGCTCCACGATCAGACCGGTCAGCTCGCGCTCGCCCCGCAGGAAGCTGGCGAACGCGGCACCGAGGCCGACCTGTTCGCCGTGCTGGGCGGACCGCTTGGGATACAGCACGTCCAGGGCATGCGAGATCTCGTGGCAGGCGCCTGACGAAGGCCGGGTGCTGCCAGCGATGTTCATCGCGATGCCGGACAGTACCAGGGCTTCCGCGAGGGCTGTCAGGAGGTCCTGATCCTGAGTGTTTCCTGGGTGCCGCAGCAGGTTCTCGCCCGCCGAGCGGGCCATCGCGACGGCCAGCCCGTCCACCGGCTCGCCGGTGACCGCGTGCGACAACTCCCAGTCCGCGCAGGCCGAGATGTTGGAGACGACGTCGCCGATGCCGGCCGCGACGAAGCGCTGCGGGGCCTCCCGGATCACGTCCAGGTCGACGATGATGCCGATCGGGCTGGGCACCCCGTAGGAGCCCCGGCCGGCGTCGTTGTCGAGGGTGGAGACCGGCGAGCAGATGCCGTCGTGGGCCAGGTTGGTGGCGACCGCGACCAACGGCAGGCCGACCCGGGCGGCGGCGTACTTGGCGGCGTCGATGATCTTGCCGCCGCCGAGGCCGACGATCGCGTCGTAGTGCCCGCCGCGCATCGCCTCGGCCAGCCGCACCGCGCTGTCCAGGCTGCCGTCGTCCACGTTGTACCAGTCGGCGCCCGGCAGGGCCGGCTCCAGGCGACGGCGCATGGCCGCGCCGGAGCCGTTGCTGATCGCCACCGCGATCCGGCCCGAGGCCGACAGCCGCTGGTCCGCGAGGATCCCGCCGAGCGCGTCCAGCGCGCCCGAGCGGATCTCCACGAACAGCGGCGACGGGACCAGTCGGGTCAGTACTGGCACGCGATCTCCCGCGCCTTCGCCAGGTCGTCGTGGTTGTCGACCTCGACCCAGGAGACCTCGCCGATCGGCTGCACGTCGATCCGCAGGCCGCGGTCGACCATCTCCTGGTAGCCGTCCTCGTAGTACAGCTGCGGGTCGCGCTCGTAGGTGACGCGCAGCGCGTCGGTCAGGTCGGCGGCGGCGGACGGGTTGATCACCGTGACGCCGATGTACTCGCCGCTCGCCTCGGCCGGGTCCATCAGCTTGGTGATGCGGCGCATACCGGCGGCCGGGTCGACGACGACCTTCATCTCCTCGTCGGCGAGCTTCTTCACCGTGTCGAGGGCGAGCAGGATGCCGGGGGCGGTGCCGCCGTCGAGGAGACGCTGGTTGCCCTCCAGCATGGTGCGCTGGACGGAGGCCGGGTGGACGGTGTCGCCGTTGGCCAGCAGCAGACCCTCGCCGAACAGGTCGCGGGCGCACCAGAGCGAGTACGCGTTGTTCCACTCCTCGGCCTTGTCGTTCTCGACCAGGTGGAGCTTGACGCCGTACTTGCTCTCCAGGGCGTCCTTGCGGTCGTACACCGCCTCCTTGCGGTAGCCGACGACGATCGCGGCCTCGCGCAGTCCGACCTCGGCGAAGTTGCCGAGGGTGAGGTCCAGGACGGTCCGCTCCCCGTCGACCGGCACCAGCGCCTTGGGCAGGGTGTCGGTGTACGGGCGCAGCCGGCGGCCGGCGCCGGCTGCCAGAACGAGGCCGATCATGCGGGGTCTCCTGATCCGTCGTGCTGTGCGCGCGGGCCGTGCCGAGGGGCGGCGGCGCTGCTTCGCCGGACGGGGTGCGACCGGGCCGGGCAGCGGCGCGCCGGTGCCGGCACAGATCCGGGCACCGTGTCGTATGTGATGGTAGGCGACTTGGACGACCGGCCCGAACGCGCCCGGAGACGGGACGGTGACGGAGGGGTGACCAGGCGGTGGCGGCGGCGTTCGTGCGGGCGGTCGTGCGCGGGTGTCCGCGTACGGGTCTCGCGTACGGGTCACGTGCGGGTTTCGCGTACGGGTGGGGCGGGTGTCCGCGCCGGGCCGCTTCCGGAGTCCTCCGGACCGCGCCGGGCCGCGCCGGGCCGCGCCAGGCCGCGCCAGGCCGGTCGAACGACCACCGAACGTGCGTCGAACGATTCTGCGACGATCGTGATTCTTACGAGGGCTTCTCCGACCCCTCTCTGCCCGGATTCCGACTCCTCCGTGTCATGATCCGCCCGGTTGTGCGTGGGACCCCTACCCGGCGCCACCCATACGGCAGACTGGAGCCCGACGCCGGCGCCGGTGCCCCCGCTGTGTCCACCGCGCCACCCGGTGCGCCGGACGCACCCGATGCTCCCGTTGCTCCCGCTCCCGGAAAGAGGCCCCATGCCCCAGAGTCTGCCGACCGACCCGACCCACTTCGCCGCCGACATCGACACCGGTCTCGACGTGGAGACCGACGTGTCGGCCGACCCGCGGACCGCCTCGGCGGCCGGCACCGAGATCCTGCTGGAACTGGTCGACGACGAGGGCGTCACGATCGGCACCGCCGAGAAGCTCTGGGCCCACCAGCAGCCGGGCCGGCTGCACCGCGCCTTCTCGGTGTTCCTCTTCGACCGCCAGGGCCGCCTGCTGCTCCAGCGCCGGGCCCTCGGCAAGTACCACTCCCCCGGCGTCTGGTCGAACACCTGCTGCGGCCACCCCTACCCGGACGAACCGCCGTTCGTCGCCGCCGCCCGGCGCACCGCGGAGGAGCTGGGCGTCGCCCCGGCGCTGCTCTGCGAGGCCGGCACCGTCCGCTACGACCTGCCGGACGAGGCGTCCGGGCTGATCGAGCGGGAGTGGAACCACCTCTTCGTGGGACTGGTCACCGCCGCGGTCGAGCCGAACCCGGACGAGGTCGACGACTTCGCCTTCGTGACCGCGCAGGAGCTGCGGGAGCTGCGGGCCGAGCGGCCGTTCTCGGTCTGGTTCGAGACGGTCTTCGAGGCGGCGCTGCCGGGGATCCGGGAGATCGCCGGGCGGGACTGGTAGGCGGTCGGTCCCGGTGCGGGGCCGGCGGCCGGTCCGGGTGCGTCGCTCGTCTACGGCGGACCGGTCAGCGCTCGGGCTCCGGGGGGACGGGCAGTGAGGCCCAGATGACCTTTCCGCCCTCCCCGGTCCGCTCGACGTCGCACACCCCGCCGGCCTGCAACGTGACGCTCTTCACCAGCAGCAGGCCGCGCCCGCCGGTACGTCCGGTGTCATTCTCCAGCGCCTTGGGCCGGTACGGGTCGCCGTCCTCGACCGACACCCGCACCCAGCCCCCGCGCACCGACAGCTCGGTGATCACCTCGGGCGAGAGCTCGGCCGCGTGTGTCACCGCGTTGCTCACCAGCTCCGAGACGATCAGCAGCAGGTCGTCCACCAGCTCCTGGTAGCGCACCCCGGCCATGCCCTGGGCCAGCAGGCGGTCGCGCACCGCGTGCCTGGTGAGCGGCACCGAAGCCTCGGCGGCGGGCACCGGGAAGCGCCACAGGCCCTCGGCGGGGCCGTTCCCCGGACTGCCGCGTCTCGGTTCGGCCTCCGCCGTCCCGCTGATCTGCTCCACGTCCAGCCGCCCTTCGTCCGCGACCCGGGAATCAGGCGATCCGCTCATGGCGCCCTCGGTCCACAGAGGCTAGGAGAGCGGTCCCGGCGACTGTGGCACCGTCGACAACTTGCCCGTGTCGGATCGCTTCCGACCGGAACCGATCGCTGGCGCTACCGGAGTCGACCGGTTCCTTCGCGGTCGCCATCGCTTCGGGCGGGGTTCGAGCGTGTTCGCCAGCTGTACCAACCTGTGCGGCGGGCCTCCCGGGGCACCCCGGGGCCTCCGGGCAGGTCTCCGGGCCCCTCGGCGCCCCTCGAGGTCCGGACCCGAGGAAGCGCAGGTGAGAAGCACTCCAGAACCCTGGTAATGTTCTCTCTGTCGCCGAGGGGGCGAGAGAAAAACCCCCGAAGCACACACCCTGTCCGGGTGGCGGAATGGCAGACGCGCTAGCTTGAGGTGCTAGTGCCCTTTATCGGGCGTGGGGGTTCAAGTCCCCCCTCGGACACAGCTGAATTCCCCGTGGGATCCGAAAGGAACCCGCGGGGAATTTTCTTTTTCCCGCCCGAGTTCCCGTCCGACTTTCGGCCGCTCCCCGACCGCAGCCTCCCGTGGCGGTGTGGCGCCGGCCTCTCCGCAGGTGCTCGCCGGTCCGGAAACCGGACACGAGATGGCAACGATCGAACGGTTTGAGCTTCCTCTGAGGTATTCGCCCGTTTTTGGACCATAAGCTGCTGTGCGTTTGTCCGGAATACGGACTCAAAACCGCAAAAACACCGACACCACCCCATGAACCCCGAGCGAAAGGACCGATACGTTGAGTGAGCCCGAATCCTCGACGGCATCACACCAGAACTACCGCCGATCGCTCGGCACCATCAGCCTGACCGCGGTCGGGCTGGGGTCGATCATCGGATCCGGGTGGTTGTTCGGTGCCGAGCGGGCCGCCAGGCTCGCCGGGCCGGCCTCGATCATCGCCTGGGTGATCGGCGCCGCGGTGGCGCTGACCATCGCCCTCACCTACAGCGAGCTGGGCTCGATGTTCCCCAAGGCCGGCGGCATGGTCCGGTACGGCCAGTACTCGCACGGCTCGCTGGCCGGGTACCTGGCCGCCTGGGCCAACTGGATCGCCATCGTCTCGGTCATCCCGGGCGAGGCCACCGCCTCCGTCCAGTACATGAGCTCCTGGCACTTCGGCTGGGCGAAGGGGCTCTTCGACGGCCAGGAACTGACCCTCAGCGGTGTGGCCCTGGCCAGCGTGCTGCTGGTCGTCTACTTCATCCTGAACTGGTTCGCGATCACGCTGTTCGCCAAGACCAACACGGCGATCACCGTCTTCAAGGTCATCGTGCCGACGCTGACCGCCGGCGCGCTGCTCCTCGCGCACTTCGACACCGCGCACTTCACCGACCACGGCGGCTTCGCGCCGAACGGCTGGAGCGCGGTGTTCACCGCCGTCGCGGT
The DNA here is from genome assembly GCF_055575795.1 of Kitasatospora sp. NPDC034023. Lineage (NCBI taxonomy): Bacteria > Bacillati > Actinomycetota > Actinomycetes > Kitasatosporales > Streptomycetaceae > Kitasatospora > Kitasatospora sp. NPDC034023. The sequence continues at coordinate 5,749 of NZ_JBVIRY010000018.1, read as the reverse complement.
CTCCGGCATCGTCTGGGCCTTCAACGGCTTCCAGTCGCCGCTCAACCTGGCCGGCGAGGCCCGCAACCCCGGCAAGTCGCTGCCGAAGGCCGTCATCGGCTCGATCCTGATCGCCCTGGTGATCTACGTCGCGCTGCAGATCGCCTTCCTCGGCGCCATCCCGAGCGGCGACCTCTCCAAGGGCTGGAGCGGCCTCGGCTACACCTCGCCGCTGGCCGACCTCGCGATCGCCTGGGGCATCAACTGGCTCGCGATCCTGCTCTACGCGGACGCCTTCATCTCGCCGTCCGGTACCGGCATGATCTACGCCGCCACCACCTCGCGCATGATCCACGGTGTGCAGGAGAACGGCCACCTGCCGAAGATCTTCGGCAAGGTCGACGCCAAGACCGGCATCCCGCGCCCGGCGCTGCTGCTCAACCTGGTGGTCGCCTTCCTGTTCCTCGCGGTCTTCCGCGGCTGGGGCTCGCTGGCCGAGATCGTCTCGGTGGCCACCGTGATCTCGTACATCACCGGCCCGGTCGCCGTGATGGCTCTGCGCCGCCTCGCCCCCGACCTGCCGCGCCCCGTCCGGCTGCGCGCCATGCCGGTCATCGCCCCGGTCGCGATGGTCTTCGGCTCGCTGGTGCTGTACTGGGCCCGCTGGCCGCTCACCGGCAAGGTCATCCTGCTGATGGCCGCCGGTCTGCCGATCTGGGCCTGGTACGAGCTGCGCAAGCCGTTCGCCGAGCTGAAGCCGCACCTCGCGGCGGGCGCCTGGATGGTCGCCTACCTGTTCGTGATGGCCGGTGTCTCGTGGGCCGGCAGCAGCGACTTCGGCGGGCACGGCTACCTGCCGGAGGGCTGGGACCTGCTGATCGTGGCCGCGATCGGGCTCGCCTTCTACTACTGGGGCGTCGCCAGCGCCTGGGCCAACCCCTCGCTGGCCGCGGTCCGGCAGGAGATGGCGGAGGCGGAGCTCGCCGAGGACGCTTCGGCTCCCGCCGAGGCGGGCGAGCCTTCGCGGGTCTGAGCCGCTGAGTCTCCGAATCGGGTGACATGTCGAAGGGCCGGTCGGGTACCGGCCCTTCGGCGTTCCCGCAGGACTTGCCCGGCTTCAGGGCTTGCCCGCCTTCAGGACTTGCCTGCCTTCAGGCGTGCCGGCGGTCAGGGCTTGTCCGCCGGCACGCAGGAGGCCCGGACGGTCAGGTGGAAGGTGTCCGGGGCGGTGTCGGGCTCGCCGAGCACCACCGAGGCGGTGAACTCGTCGGAGCCCTTGGCGAGGTCGAGCCGCCGGTCGTCACGGTGCCGGACGGCGAACCCGTCCTGCGCGAGCCGCTGCCGTACCGCTTCGAAGACCTCCGACGCCTTCGAGGCCGACAGCCCGCTCAGGTCGTAGGTCAGGTACGGCAGGTAGGTCGGGGTCGAGCCGACCGGCCCGGGAGCGCACTCGTCCCTGTCTGGCTGGGGTGCGGACACCCGTGCCGCGTCCTTCCCGGGGACTGCGGCGAGCGCGGCGGTGGCGTAGGCCCGGACCTTCTCCTCGGCCCGGCCGAGCCGCATCGACGGGGTGTCGCTGCCGCAGGCGGCGAGGGCGAGGAGGGTGGCGGGCAGCAGCAGGCCGAGCGCGGCGGTCCGCCGGGGGTGGGTGGGTCGGATCATGTGACCGGCTGTCCCGCGATGACCTGGCCGAACGCCTTCCAGGACGGCGTGTTCGCGTTCCAGTAGTGGTCGTGGTCGGTGTCCTGGGCCGGCAGGTGCTGGGCGCCGAAGGCCGGGTTCATCGGGTCCCGGCCGAACCGCAGGTGGTAGTCGTCGCTGGTCGGGTCGAGGTTGTCGATGTCGATCGCCGGGGTCCAGTCCGTGATCGAGTCCTTGCCGCCGAGCACGGTGTAGACGTGGCCGGGGTCGATCTTGGTGCCGTTCCCGAGGTCGGTGTTGAGGTCGGCGGCCCGTTCGACGCCGACGCCGGGACTCCCGGCGAAGATCACGGTGTCCACCGGCAGTCCCTTGTCGCGCATGGTGTAGCCGACCACGGTGCTGCCGTAGCTGTGCCCGATGATGGTGTTGTGGGACGGCGTGCCCTGGTGGGTGGCGCGCAGGCCGGACTGGAAGTTGAACAGGTCCTGCTCGGCGTCCTTGGCGTAGCCCTCGTAGGCCGCGTCCGGGACGGGCGCCCCGAGCGTGGGCGAGGCGGTCTGGGGCGCCGCGTAGTTCACGTACGCGATCGTGGAGACCTTGGCGCCCGGACTGGACTGTTCCGCGCTGCGGTACATCTCCTTGGCCTTGTCCATGGTGCCGCCGACGCCGCCGAGCCGGGACTCGGTGCCGGGCACGAAGGTGGCCACGTGGTCGGCGGTGTCCGGGTCGTTCAGGGCCAGGATCGCGCGGCCGCCCACCGCCGCGGCGTCGAGCCGGAGCAGGTACGGCCGCGGGTTGCTGTCGGTCACGGGCTGGGCGAGGCGGTCCTGGAGCGTCTGGAGGCCGTGCAACTCGTCCTCCAGGCCCTTGCGCTGGGCCTCCCAGACCACGTGCTCCGGGTTCTTGGCGGCACCGCCCGGCGTACCCACCCAGGAGGTCGGCTCGGCCTGGTCGAGGGCGGCGAGCTGGGTGCGGAGGTCCGACTGGGCCCGGGTCAGGTTGGTCCGGTTCGCCTGGTCCCGGGCAGCGGCGGGGATACCGTCGAGATTGCCGACCTGGTCGGGGTGGTTGAGGATCAGCCGCTGCTGCTGGGCCGACGTCAGACCGTCCCACCAGGTCTTGACGTCCGTGGGCTTGGTGCCGGCCGGCGGGACGTGGTCCGTCGCGTCGTCCGCGGCCCGGTCGGCCGCGACCGCCGCGCCGGTCAGGCCGGTGCCGTCGGCGGCGTGCTGGGCGAAGCGGTTCAGCTGGCCGGTGATCGCCCGGTCCGCCTGGGCTCCCTCGTTGAGGGCCGCGGTGATCCGCGCGCTGATGTCCTCCGCCCGCTTGCGTATGGCGTCGTCGGCCGAGGCCGCCTGGGTGCCCCCGGGCTGACCGGGGGCGGGACCCCAGCTGATCTGACCGTCGGGGGCCACCGTGAGACCGTCCGCCTTGGCGTCGTCGAGGGCGGCCACCAGGTGGGACTGCGCCAGTGCGAAGGCCTCGCCGGCGGCGCTCAACGAGCGGCTGACGAAGACGAGTTCCTCGTGCGCGTTCTGCAGCTTGGTGGTGAAGGCCTGGAGGTCGCCGAAGACCTGGGTGGCGGTCGTGCCCGTCCAGCCCGACAGCCGGTTGACGACGGTGCTCTGCCAGACGTCGATGTGCTCGGCGAACTTGCCGGCCAGGGCTTCGTAGGCGTTCTTGGCGCCGGCCAGGTCGTTGAGGTCGGCGTCGTGGAGCGTCGCGATGTCCACGGTCACCGTCCCTTCGAGGACTGGTCGCCGACGATCACCGTGTTGAACGGGTCCGGTCTGGACGGGCCGGGCGTGGACGGGGAGGTGCTGGCGGCCGTCCGGGCGGCGGTGCCGTCCAGGTCGTCGGCGATGTTGCGGTCGCTCGACCCGTAGGACTGCGCGATCTGCTGCAGCTTGGTCCCGTACCGGCCGAGGTCGCCCGCCAGACTGTTCAGCAGCGTGGCCCAGTTGGCGGTGCAGTTGTGCAGGGCCGTCGCGGTGGTCCAGCCCTTGAGGCCGCCCTCGGCCTTTCCGCTCGCCTCGGTCAGCGCCTGGTCCTCGCCCGGGACGGCCTGCGCCAGTTGCTGGGCACTCTGCCCACTTGCCGTCAGATCGCTTGGTCTGACGACGAGTTCGAGTGCTTTGTCCGGATCCACTGTCGCTGTCCCCCCTGATCGCCCGTCGATGGACGAGGACAAGGACGCCGGGGACCGGAGGGCAGTTCCGTGCGGAACCGGGCTTCGTGTACCTCCGTTCTGCCTGGTCCGGGGCCTCCTGGTCACCTTCTTCGAGGATGGCCTCCGTCTCGGTTCGCACGCCCGGCGTGGTGGCGGGCGGTCCTCGTCAACGAGGGCCGGGAGCAGCGTTGCGGCACCCGGATCGGCGCGGTGGCGGATGGCAGGCCGGTGCCGTGGCCGTGCGAGGACCCGGAGCGGCTGGACGCGCGGCGAGCCGAGGTGGGCATCGAGCGGTTCGACGAGTGCACCGCACGGTTCTGCCCCGTGGAACCGGCAAGTTGCCGGGCCGGATGGGCTCTTGCGCGCGGCTGCCCGGCCGTTTTGACTGGCCTCCGACCAGCACTGTCAGTCAAGCGGCTGAGCTGATGAGAGGACAACCGGTGCAGCAGTACGCGGAGTACAGCGACCAGTACATCGACGGCGCCTGGCGGCCCTCCGGGGACCCCGGCTCGATCGCCGTCCTGAACCCGGCGACCGAGCAGGTGCTCGCCACGGTGCCGGCCGGCGGGACGACCGACGTCGACGCGGCGGTGGCGGCAGCCCGCCGGGCCGCCCGGAGCTGGGCCGCGACCACCCGCGAGGAGCGGCTGGACCTGCTGACCCGGCTGCGCGACGGGCTCGCCGCCGCACAGAACGAGATCACCGAGACGGTCGTCGCCGAACTGGGCGCCCCGGTCGGCTTCACCGCCGCCGTGCACGCCGGGCTGCCGCTGACCGTGGCGACCTCCTACCTGACCCTGCTCGCCGAGCACCCCTTCGAGGAGCGGATCGGCAACTCGGTGGTACACGCCGAGCCGACCGGGGTGGTCGCGGCGATCACGCCGTGGAACTACCCGCTGCACCAGATCGTGGCCAAGGTCGTCCCCGCCCTGGCGGCCGGCTGCCCGGTGGTCCTCAAGCCGGCCGAGGACACCCCGCTGGTGGCCCGGCTGTTCGCCCGCCTGGTGCACGAGGCCGGGTTCCCGGCCGGCGTGTTCAACCTCGTCACCGGCACCGGGGAACTGGCGGGCGCGGCGCTCGTCGCCCACCCGGGGGTGGACGTGGTCTCGTTCACCGGCTCCACCGCCGTCGGCCGGCAGGTCGCCGAGACGGCCGGCCGGGGCCTCAAGCGGGTCGCCCTGGAGCTCGGCGGCAAGTCGGCCAACGTCGTCCTGCCGGGCGCCAACATCACCCGCGCGGTCAAGACCAACGTCGCCGGCGTCTTCGCCAACTCGGGCCAGACCTGCAGCGCCTGGACCCGCCTGCTGGTGCACGAGGACCAGTACGAGGAGGCGATCACGCGAGCCGCCAAGGCCGCCGCCCCGTACGTGCCCGGCGACCCCACCGACCCGCAGACCCGGATCGGCCCGGTGGTCAACGCCAAGCAGCTGGCCCGGGTGCGCGGCTACATCGACGGCGCGCTGGCCGAGGGCGCCCGGCTGGTCGTCGGCGGCTCGGAGCCCGTCGCCGAACTGCCCACCGGCTTCTACGTCCGCCCGACCGTACTCGCCGACGTGACACCGGAGATGGCGGTGGCCCAGGAGGAGGTCTTCGGCCCGGTCCTGGTGATCCTCGCCTACCGCGACGAGGACCACGCCGTCGAACTCGCCAACGGCACCCCGTACGGCCTGGCCGGCGGCGTCTGGGCCCGCGACACCGACACCGCCGCCGCCTTCGCCCGCCGCCTCGACACCGGCCAGGTCGACCTCAACGGCGGCCGCTTCAACCCCCTCGCGCCCTTCGGCGGCTACAAGGACTCCGGCCTCGGCCGCGAACTGGGCCGCCACGGGCTGGAGGAGTTCCTGCAGTACAAGTCGCTGCAGTACTAGGGAGTGTTCTGAGTTTGGATCATGATGCGGGTCTCAGGCTGCGGAGCCAGATGACGGCACCGCACAGGTGCAGGCCGGCTTCGTAGCTGGT
>NZ_JBVIRY010000017.1:0-183904 GCF_055575795.1 Kitasatospora sp. NPDC034023 | reverse complement strand
TCCAGCGCAAGGGCGACTCCGGGTCCCCGCGCTGATCTGGCTCGACCAGCGCCAGCAGGGCCGGGACCAGGCCCGGATCGCTCTCACGCAACCGCCTGCGGCCCGCACCCATCGCCCGTACCCGGCCCGCCGACTCACCGCCCGAGGCCAGCTCGCGCGCACCGCGCGCCACCGTCGACTCCGCCACCCGCGCAACGCGAGCAACCCTGCGGACGCCCCCGTACCCCAGCACCCGGGCAGCCGCCCCCAACGCCAGGCGCCGCTGCCGTTCATCCAGATGCGGCAGCAGCGCGGCGAACGCCTCCCCGAGCACGGTCTCGGTCTCCTCCGTCACGCCGAGATCCTACGACCCCAAGTACGTCATCAGGTCCGTAAGTTATTAATCGTCAGCTCCCTGGGTCCGAGCGCGGGGTGCCTTCCCTGCTCCCTCACTTCGACAGGGCCGCGCGGAGGAACCGGAGGATCTCCGCCTGGGCGGCCTCGGCCTGAGGTTCGACGCCGGGCAGGGAGAGGAACGCGTGCTTCGCGCCCGGGTATTCGGAGAGCCGTAGGGGAGTCCCGGCCGCGCGCAGCCGCTCGGCGTAGCGGCGGCCGTGGTCGGCGAGGGCGTCCTGGGTGGGCAGCACCACGAGTGCCGGGGCGAGGCCGCTCAGGTCGTCCGCGTGCAGCGGCGAGAGTGCGCGGGCGTCGGTTCCCGGCGGGGCGGCGAGCCGCTGGAAGAGCCGCAGTAGCGGCAGGGCCCGGGTCGGGCTGTAGGCGTACTCGGCCATCGAGGCGTGGTCGAACATCGCCTCAGTCACGTCGCCTACGGGGTTGACCAGCACCTGCGCCGCGAGTTCCAGGCCGGCTTCCCGGGCGCGGATGGCCGTCAGGGCGCTGATCAGCGCGCCGCAGCTCTCGCCGAAGACGGCCGTGCGCGCCGGGTCGACGCCCCACTGCGCGGCGTGCCGCAGCACGTGGTCGAGCACGTCCCAGCCGTCGTCGGCGGCGTCCGTGAGCGGGCTGTCCGGGGCGAGGAGGCGGTGCTCGACGGAGACGACGAGCGCGGGCAGTCGGGTGGCGAGATGGCTGTTGGTCCAGTCGCACTGCGCCGCCGTGCCCACGAAGCCGCCTCCGTGGACATGGAGCACGAGTGGCAGGTCGGTTCGGGCGGCGGCTTCGCCGTCGCCCGGCGGCGCCGGCCGGTAGACCCGGACCGGGAGGTCGCGTCCGGGCAGCGCGATCCGTCGCCAGTCGATGGCGGCGGCGGGGTCCGGCTCTCCGAGGATCGCCCGCGCCGCGTTGGAGGCCCGGAAGCGGTTCTCCGCGTCGCGGTAGGCGAGTAGTTCCTCGGTCGTGATCGCCGAGAAGTCCGGCTCCGGCGGCCGCGCGGCGGTAGTGGTCTCGCTCATGTGTCCTTCTCCCCCTCTGAGTTGTCCTCATTATGCACGCACCGCGTGCAACGCCAAGTGCATAGACTAGGCTGAGTCCTGACGAGAGGGGCGAGATGACTGGCCGAAGGCGATGGTCGACCGAGGAGATCCTGGATACGGCGACGGAACTCCTGCGCACGGGCGACGCCGAGTCGTTCAGCGTGCGCAAGCTCGCCGCCGTGCTCGGGACCGACTCCTCCAGCCTCTACCGCCACTTCCGCAACAAGACCGAACTGCTGCGCGCGGTCGCCGACCGGATCCTGCTCGCCGCCATGGACGGCCACCGCCCCGAGGGCGACTGGAAGCAGCGCATCACCGCCCTTGGCCTGCGCCTGCGCGAGGCCTTCGGCGAGCAACCCCAACTCGCCACGGTCTGGGGACGCTACGGGTCCGGCGGCACCGGATCCCGGCTGGTCATGGAAGAACTGCTGCAGGCCCTGCGCACGTCCGGCCTGCCCGACCAGGAGATCCCGGCGCGCTACCACCGCATCGTGACCCTCCTCGCCGCGCTGATCTCCTCCGAGGCCGGCATCAGCACCATCACCCCCGAGGAGTACGAACAGGGCATGGAGCAGTTCCGCGTCGCGGTGCTCGGCGCCGACCCCGAACGCTTCCCCGCCCTGGCCCACTTCGCCCGCGACGTCCGCCCCCTCGGCGCGGACCGCCGCGCCGCGTTCGAGGAGATCCTCGCCGCCCAACTCGCCCACGTCGAGGCCCGGATCCCCTGACGTGCCGGATCACGAGTTCGGTGCGGTCGGAAGAGGAGGGCCGCCCCTTCCTCGGATCGCCGACGTACTCGGGCCGCCGACATACTCGGGCCGCCGAACTTACCCGGATCGCCGACGCGCGAGATGGACGATGATGTCGGCGGCGATCTCGACCGTCTCGGGCAGGACCCGCGTGATCGCGTCGTACGTCTGTTGCCGCCTCGATCGCGGCAGTTGGAGGTACGCCGAGACGGTCGACAGGTAGCCGACGTAGTCAGGAGCGCTCATCGTCAAGCGCCGATTGATGACGGCCTGCTGGACGTCGAGGAACAACGGAGACCGCTGCAGCTCCGTACCCGGCCACTGCATTTCCTCATCCGGAGCAGTCCCGTCGGGAGACGGAACCTCGTCGCTCTCCAGGAACGGCGCCCGTGCCGCACGCACAGACTCCTCGACAGCCGGATCGGCCGGCTGAACCGGGCCACCGAACGAGGCAAACACACCGTCCGGTTCCAGTAGCGCGGCCACTCTTGGCCACCGGCCCTCCGGGCGTGTCCAATGCAGGGCTGCCGCCGCATAGACCAACCCATGGGTTTCGCCCGGCCGCAGGTCCTCCAACGCGGCCCGCACGGTCGTCACGTTCGCGGGCACGGCCTTGTTCAGCTCGGCGAGCATGGCGGCGTCGGGCTCCGTCGCCGTGACCGTGACCCCATGCTCGGTGAACAGGCGGGTTGCCTTGCCTGTCCCCGCACCGATCTCCAGGGCGGTCCGAACCGGCCGGCCCGCGTACGCCATCACCACGTCGAAGAGCTCTGCGGGATACCCCGGCCGGAACCTTTCGTAGGCTTCCGCGATTGCGCCGAAGCTCAGTGCACGAGCAGACATGCCGAGCATCCTGGCACGACCGGGGCAGAGAGCGTCTGGCAGTACTCCGTGGTTTCGACGGCGGCAAACTGATCAACGGCCGCGAACGGCACAGCGTGGTCGACACGCTCGGCCTGCTGCCCGTGACCCGCCGGCCCGTTCAGGCGCGGGCGGTTGTCAGCGGCGCGGGCCCTGGGTCGGCGGAGCCGGTCAGGGCCCGCCGAGTCGCCAGGGCCAGCAGCACCAGGCCGATCGAGGCGGCCAGGGCGAGGGCTCGTTCCGCGTAGCCGGCGCCGTCGTGTCCGTGCAGTCCGATGAAGGCGATCACCCCGATGAACATCACCGAGCTGAAGGCCAGCGCGAAGCCGGAGTACCCCTGCCAGGCCGGGACGGCGCGGAACCGGGCGGCCAGGACGGACGGCGTGATCACCATGACCGGGAAGCTGAGGAACGAGATCGCCAGGTGCCCGGTCGCGTGCCAGGAGGCCGAACCGAGGCTCTGTACGCACCCGGGATCGGCCGCCCGGCAGTCCAGCCGGAAGAACAGGTCCCAGACGTTGTCCAGCCCCAGCGGGGTGGCGGCCACCAACCACGCGGCCACCGGCCGCCTCCCGCCGCCGGAGGCCAGCGCCGGGCCCAGCGCGAACAGGGCGAACGCGATGGTCAGCAGGCCCGCGACGCCCTGCGCCGTGAGCACGAACCAGGGATGACTGGCCGTCAGCGCACCCAGGTCACTGATGCCCTCCGCAGACACCCGGTAGTGCCGGCCTTCCGCGAGACTGCCCACCAACCACGAGACGGTGAAAAGGAGTTGGGCGACGATGGCACCCCAGACCAGTGCCCCGCGCGTCCTGCTCATCCGCCGGCCCCCTACCGTCGATGTCAACCACTGCGCTACTCGTACGGTTGTGTCAGTTCGGGGCGTCCCTCGCGCCGCCGACGACGACAGACTCGGCGAGAACACGGGCCACGAGCCGCAGCCCACCGGGTCCGCACCCCGGACACGTCCTACGGGTTCGGGTTCTACAGGTAGTGCCCCTGGTTCGCCGCTTCCATCCCCGGCGCCACGGGCGCGGCGAGTTCGGCGAGTTCGTGGGCCCCGGAGACAGCGGACGCCGGCACCTCCCGCTCGGCAGCGTGCGACGGCGTCGCGAGGCCGAACGAGGCACCCGCCACGACGACACTCGTGACAGCCAGCCTCGCGAACCCGCCAGTCACATCCGGCATGTGCTACCTCCCCGTTCATCACCCGCCCTGGTAGCGGAAGTTGACGCGCCCAGGTAACCACCGCCGGACACGGGACACAACCCTCCCGACCGCACCGCCCGGGGGGACGGGCCCCGGCCGCCCCGTGATCGACTTCGACGGCGGGCTGCTGACCTGCTAATATTCTTCTCGTCGCGAGGGAGATGATTCCTCGCCAGGCGTCAGCGGTGCTACCAGAGCACGCCCTACTTTCAGTAGGGAGAGTCCGTGCAACCCGGGCCTGGCGCTCCACTGTCGGACGAGGTCCGGTACCCACACGGGTACCGGACCTCGCTCGCGTTCACAAGCCGTTCACGGGCCGGACGAAACGGATGTGCCACCTTCGCGCGTTGGGTCGGCACGGTGATGATGGCAGGTCCGCTCTTCACGGCAGTGCTGGTAATCGCGCCCTTCACGCCGGCCTCGGAGTTGCACGCCTTCCTCCATGCCAACAAGCGCGTGCAAATCGAGCAACGGCGGCTGACGGCGACGCGCCGGATGGCCCCGTGACCGACCTCGGCTCCCACCACGCCCGCGGTGCCCACCACCCCCGCAGCGCATGACGACGGACTCCGACGTGGTGCGGTGGGGGCGCGACACGTGCTCGTGTCGTTCACGAGGCTCTCCGCCTCAAGGAGCGCAGTCTGCCGGCGGGAACGCCGGGGCCGTCAGCGGGTGACGGTCACCACCAGCGCGCTGAGCGGCCCCTCGACCGGGCCGGTGCCGAAGCGGTCGGCGATCGCCGCCGTGACCGTCCGGGTCACCTCGTCCAGGCTGTGCCCGCCCCGGGCCTCGATCTCGCCGCGCAGCGGGGTGCCCTGGCACAGGGCCGTCGCCACGTCCTTCGCCGAGTCGGCGCGGCCCCGTTCGGTGACGGTCTCGATCTGCGGGACGCTGGTGAAGCCGCCGTCCGCCAGGTCCCGCGCGATCGCGGATGCGTCGTGGTATCCGTACGGGATGCGGCTCAGGAAGTCCGGCGGGTCGGCGGGGAAGAGCTCGGCGGCGGTCGCCTCGGTCACCGCGAGGAAGTCGTTCGCCGCGATGTCGTTCCACACGCTGAACGACAGGACACCGCCGGGCCGCAGCACCCGGACGGCCTCGCCGAAGGCGCGCGGGCGGTCGGGGAAGAACATGGCCCCGAACTGGCAGACCACGGCGTCGCAGGAGCCGTCCGGGAACGGCAGTGCCATGGCGTCCGCCGCGGCCCAGCGCACCGGGCGGGCGAGCGGCACGGCCTGCGCGCGGTCGAGCATCGGCCGGCTGAGGTCGGTCGCGGTGATCGAGGTGTCCCTCGGCAGGACGGCGGCCAGCTCGCGGGTGAGCGCGCCGGTGCCGGCGGCGGTCTCGAGCACGTCCCGGGGGTGGCGCTGCGCCAGGCGCCGTGCCAGGTCGCGGGCGTAGGGGCGGAAGAGCAGCGGCACGAGGTACCGCTCGTAGACGTCGGGGACCGCGCCCTCGAAGGCCATGCCATCGCACCTTCCGTCGCATGCGGCGGGACCGGTGGCCCACCGCCGGGCCCGTGCGCGGCACCCGGTGGTGCGAGTCTGGCACGCCCGGCGCGCCCGTCCCGGCCACGGCACACCGGCGGTGCCGGCCGCCGGGCCGCCGGGCCGCCGGGGCGGCCTGCTGCACGACGCCTCCCCCGCCACGGTCCCGGTGAAAAGCCTTGAGGGCGTCTCCCGTGCTCTCTAGGATCGTGGGGCGGGGGCACCCCGGCGGGGTGGGACGAGCGCGGTGGGACGAGCGTGGGGGGTGGCAGTGACGGCTACTCAGCGATCACTGATCGTCGACGGCACCCTGAAGTTCTTCGCCTTCGTGTTCGGTTCGGGGGCGTTCGTCTTCAGTACCCTGGCCGGCTCCAACACCAACCGTCAGCTGGAGTTCATCCTCTACGGCATCGCCACGACCGCGCTGACTCTGCTGGTCGGATCGGTGGAGGCCAGGCGGGCGCGCACGGTGCACGGACAGATCGAGGCGCTGGCGCGGGAGACGTCCCGCGGTCTGAACGAGTTGGTGACGGCGGTCGCCCCGGGCACCACGTTCACCGCCAACATCAGCGGCCTCCTGGCCGCTTCGGAGGATCCGAGCGCCGAGCGCGGGCGACTCGACCAGGCTGTCGCAGCGGCCGCCGCCAGGATCCACCACTCCTGTCGAGGCGTCTACTACTCGTGGAATCCGGTGACCACGACCTTCACCTGCCGCGGACGCTCCCTCGACTCGGCCTCGCCGGTGGAACGGATCGGTCCCGGTGACTTCGGGATCGGCGCCCTGCGCAAGGTCGTCGCCACCGGTCGGGTGTTCCGCCGGACCGCCACGAAGTCCTACTTCCGGGGCAACGTCCCCGGAACCCCCGCGGACGACGCAGTGGTGATCGTCCGGGTGCAGGCAGGGACCGTACCGCTCGGCGTGCTCGCGGTGGACGCGAAGACGGACTCCTGGAGCGATGTCTTCCACGACCCCGACCGGCAGGAGTTCAGCGACCAGAACGTACGGCAGCTGCTGATGCTGGCCGATCTGCTCGCCGGCGGGCTGGCCGGCTGAACCCGACACCGCAACGGGCCGGGCGCAGCGCCCCCAGGAGGAGGAGCGAATGAGCAGCGGGTACAACGCGGCACCCGACGGCCCGCGGCGCCGCGGCTTCCGCAGGCGGGCGGTCCGGGCGGAACGGGGCTGGGAGGAGGGCGACATCGAACCCTACTTCTTCGACCCCGGCGAGTTCACCGGCGGCGCCGAGGGCGACGCCGCTGCGCAGATCGAGGAGATCCACCGCAGCTCGCCCGGCAGCCGGCTGGGGCTCTCGTACGCCATCCTCGGCTCGGCCGCCCTCGGCCTGTTGCTCTGGTTGTACTCCCGTACCGTGTGGGCCTTCGCACCTGCCGGGTTGGCCGTCCTGGCTGTCGTCGTGCTGGTCTGGTTCGAGGTGACGGACCGGGCCGAACGGTCCCGGCGCCGGATCGCGCGGACGGGCCGCACCGGATGGGAGTCGGCTCCGGGCGAGGGCGAGTTCCGGGAGCGGTGAGGCCCACGGACCCCGACCCCGCCCAACAGTGGCCCGGTGCCTAGCTGCTGTAGACGCCGACCTCGTGCAGCGAGTAGCCCCACTGGGTGCCGCGCTGCACCCCGTGGATGCGGACGTGGCGGGCCGGGACGCCGGCGAACCGTGCGGTGTCCAGGCCGCCGTCGCCGGTGGTGGTGGACCACACCGGCTGCCAGTTGCTTCCGTCGGTGGAGACCTCGATCCGGTACGCCCGCGCGTAGGCGCGTTCCCAGTCCAGCGTGACGCGCCCGACGAGGTTGGTGGACCCGAGGTCGACCTGGAGCCACTGGTCGTCGCTCCACTCGCTGGCCCAGCGGGTACCCGGGTCGCCGTCCACCGCCCGGCCGGGCGCGTAGCTGACGAACGGGTTCCACCACTCGGTGGTGCTGGCCGTGGCCGGGCGGCCCGCGGCCAGGTTCACCGTGGCCCGGTGCCGCTCCGAGGCCCCCCAGGTGGTGAGGTAGGACTCGGCTCCGTGGAAGAGGTCGTCCACCACGCCCTGGCCGCCGACCTGCCGGATGTCCTCCAACCAGTCCGGTACCAGGCCGTAGTGCGCGGCGCCGTCCGTGTTGATGTCCCAGGTGCGCGCGCCGGTGGTCTGGCGGTCGATGAGGGACCCGCCGTCCGCGCTGCGGAACGGGTAGCGCACCGGGTTCGCGGTGTCCGCCCCGCGCGGGCCGGGCCAGCCGCCGACGCCGTTCATGTCGGTGCCGTAGCCGTACCCCACGTGGTACTTGGCGCGCAGCGCGTCGGTGCGCTTGGCCTCCGCGCTGAACGCCTCGGCGCCGTTCATGTACTGGGCGACGAAGCCGCCGAGCTGGTAGACCCGCTCGATCCAGTCGAGGTCCATCCAGCTGTGCGAGGAGAGCACGCCCGGGTAGGACTCGGACTCCAGGATGTCGAAGGACCGCCCGGCCGCTTTGACGCTCATGTGGTCGACCTCGAGCATCATCTTGCGTTTCATCAGCCCGCGCACCGCGTACTCGCCGAGGTCGGTCAGTCCGCGGCTGTTGCACTGCGCGTCGCCGGCGTAGGCCGGCACCGCCACCCCCGCCGGGAGCTGCTTCTGCGCCTCGGGCGCCGGGGCGAGGCCGATCGGGTTGTCGTGCTGCGGCCCGGCGCACTTCTCGGTCTTCCAGAAGGTGCCGGTCGAGAGGAACTGGCCGACGTTGATGGCCGTCCCGAGCGCGCCCTCGTCGAAACGCACCCCGCAGAGCGCGTTGTCGAACTTGTGGCAGAGGAACATGCTGCGCACGCCCAGCCCGTACAGCTCGTCCAGGCCGCGGTCGATGTCGGCCTTTCCGCACTGGGCGACGTCGAGGATCTGCTTGCAGCCGAACGGCTCGGAGGTCTCCACACCGAGGACGACGGCCAGCTTGCCCTGCTCGATCACCTCGCGGGCCTGCGTGCTGTCGGTGACGATCCGGAACCAGCCCTTGCCCGGCCCGCCGTACATCGTGTCGACGTACGCCTGCAGCTCGTACGTCTTCTGCGCCTGGAGCCGGATGGAGGTCATCTCGTCGCAGCTGCGGTCCTTGAAGAAGTAGACCGAGCAGATCACCCCGTTGGTGACCAGGTCGTTGACGAGGACCCGCTGGCCGCCGCGCCAGGCGCGTTCGATCCAGGCGTAGTAGTTCTGCTGGTGGGTCAGCGAGTCGTGGGCCGGCCAGTCCTTGAAGGTCGGCCAGCCGACCGGGTCGTGCTTGCCGTCGCCGCCCTTGGTGACGAAGTCGAAGATGGCGAGCGAGCCGTCGGGGTAGTGCTCGGGGCAGTCCTTCAGCGCGTCCGCGATCCCGGCTGCGGAGAAGGACTTGCCGCAGATGAGTCGGCCGCCGAAGGCCTCGTTGGCCATGATGTGGTCGTGCGCGTCGACGAAGCCCCGGACCTTGCCCTGGGCGTCGGTCCCGCGGAACGGCTCGCCCGTGACGTCGATCTGCGAGTCGGGCACGGGCCGTGCGGTCGGGGTCCACCAGCCCGTCCCACCCGTCCCGTCGGTCTCGCCGGTCCCGGCGCCCCCACCCGGCGCCGCGGGCGCCGGAGCGGCGAGCACCATGGCGGCCAATGTGAGGAGTGCGGCCAGAAGTGCGACGAATCCGCGCCTGCTGCTGCGGAGTTGGTGCATGGTCACCACCCGGGTCCGAGGTGAGGGGGTGGCGCGGCCGGGCACCGGGCACCGTCCGGGACGCGCGGACCGACCCGTCCGGGCCGGTTGTCATGGACCGCGCACTCGGTGTGACGAGGATCGCCGTTGTTGGACTGGGAGTCAATAGCCGTGCGTGGGCCGGGCGTCGGCCCTCCGTGGCGAGGGATGCGGGTGCGGGGCTTCGCAAAAGGAGTTTGAGGCCGCCGGCACGCGTGCTGTACTGGGCACATGGGGGTTGACGACGGGCGGATGCGGCTGCAACTGACGAGCCATCCGATTGCCGGTCCGGGATCCGGGCCAGGATCAGGCCTAGGACCCGGCCTCGGATCGGGGCTCGGCCGGATCCTGAGCACCGGTCCCATGCTCCGCAACACGTTCGTCCTCCCGCCCGACAGCCAGGTGGGCTATCTGTACGCGAACCGCGCCGATCTCCTCCGCCTCGGCGCCCTGTTCCGCGTCGCCGCGACGAGCCCGCACAGCGCGATCCACATCCCGGTCCCGCCGGCCGACCGACTGGTGACCTCCCTCGGCGGCGGCGACGCCCGGCCGCGGCCCGTGCTCCTGGCCCGTGAGGACACGGGACTGCGGCCTTCCGACTGGCCGGGTCTGCGGCACGGGATGCGCCGCGCCTCGGCGCCCTTGACGGTGACCGCCCCGGCGGCACGGTCGCACGATCGGCCCGACGACGTCCGTCGCCGAGCCGATCGCCACCCCGCCCGCTTCGCCGAGCACGCCGCGACGATCATCATCACCGCCCGCGCCGAACTCCTGTTCTGGATCGGCGACTGGCTCACCGCCGTCGGCGACCAAGTCGCCCAGGACAGCCACGTCCATCGGCACGGCGAGAGCTTCCTCGGCGACATGGTCGGATTCTTCGACCCCCATGGCACGAACCGGCCCATGCACGCGTTCTGCGTCGTCGCCGTCGAACCGATCTTCCACAAGGCCCGCTGGCGCAAGCAGCGAACGCCCGTCGGCTGACCCGGGACGACGAAGGGCGGATCCCGGGAGAGCGGCCGGGGCGCGTCCTCGGATCCGAGCGATCCGAGGACGCGCCCCGCGTCGGTTGCACCGTCACCGCGACCGCAGGTCCAGGACGAGGTCGCGCGGCAGGCCGTGGGTGTCGTGGAGGTAGTGGAGGTCGTCCTCGGTCAGCGGGCCGCGGAAGCGGGGGCGGGAGAGCACCCGGCGGCCGCGTTCCAGGAGGCGGTCGAACCGGAGTTCCTCGTCGAGCAGCACCCGGCGCACGGACTCCGGGTCCACGTCCTGGCGGAAGCGGTCCAGGGTGTGCCGGACCAACTCGAGCGGCAGGTCGCCGAGTCCGCGCCGCGGGTCGTCCCGGCGGAGCACCGTGAGCACCCGGCGTACCAGGCGGCGCAGCACGTAGCCGCGGCCGGTGTTGGACGGGCGGACGCCGTCGCCGATGACGACGATGCCCGAGCGCAGGTGGTCGCAGACCAGCCGCAGTGACGGTTCGTCCAGCTGCCACAGGGGCGGGACGAGGCGGCGCCAGGGGTCGAAGACGTCGCACTCGAAGACCGACGTCCGGCCCTGCAGCAGCGAGGAGAGCCGTTCCAGGCCGAGTCCGGTGTCGACGTTGCGTTGGGGCAGCGGGACGAGTGTGCCGTCGTCGAGGCGCCGGTGGCGCATCATCACGTGGTTCCACACCTCCACCCAGCGGTCGTCCCGGGTGGGTGTCGACTGCGGCGGGGTGTCGCCGGTCCACAGGAAGATCTCCGAGTCCGGGCCGCACGGGCCGGTCGGCCCGTTGGACCACCAGTTGTCCTCGACGGTGAGTTCGACCGGCACGCCGCGGTCCTGCCACAGCTCCAGCGAGCCGGTGTCCGGGCCGACCCGGTCGTCGCCGCCGAAGACGGTGACACGGAGCCGGCCGGGGTCGATGCCGAGCCCGTCGGTGAGCAGCCCGTAGCCCCAGTCGAGGCTCTGCGGGCCCTCGTAGTCGCCGAGGGACCAGGTGCCGAGCATCTCGAAGACGGTCAGGTGGGTGCGGTCGCCGACCTCGTCGAGGTCCGTGGTGCGCAGGCAGCGCTGGACGTTGACCAGCCGCCTGCCGAGCGGGTGCGGGCGCCCCTCCAGGTAGGGCGTGAGGGGGTGCATGCCGGAGGTGGTGAACAGCACCGGGTCTCCGGGCGGGGGCAGCAGGGTCGAGCCGGTGATCCGGCGGTGGCCGCGCTCCTCGAAGTACTCGATGAAGGTGCGGACGAGCTGGTCGGTGTTCACGGGGTGGCTCCTTGGCGTGAGTCGCGTGAGTCGCGTGTGTCAGGGGACGACGCACCGGACAACAGGTCCACGCGATCATCGGAACCGAGGAGGAAACACCTCGAAGCCACCACCGGCGGACCGTTTCCGGTCGCCGTGGGGAGGGGTACGTCAGGCGGCGGCAACCGGCGAGCTGGTCGCTCGCGCGGTGGCGGTGATCGGGCCGGTGACGTTCATGGCAGCGAGGGTAACGCGGCCGGCGCCCCGGGGCACCCGATTTTCCGCCCGGACGGCCCGACGGGCTGCCCGAGCGGGTTCCGTGGGCCGTTCGCGGCAATGTGGCCCGCTCCCGCTTGCGCCTTCCGCCGGGCCACCCGCACCCCGCTGGACAATCGGCCCGGTCGAGGCACGGAACGTGTCCGAGCGGCATCGAGGGGATCAACCGATGGAAAGAACCGGACACCCGGGTCGTAGGACGCTGATTGCCGGCGGCCTCGCGGGCGCCGCGGCCGCGCTCACGGGGTGCGCGGCGACGAGGGCGGCCTCGTCCTCGACCAGTGCTTCGCCGCAGGCACGGCCCACCACGCCCGCCGCGGCGTTCACGAGGCTGATGGACGGCAACAAGCGCTGGGTGAGCGGAGACCTCCACCACCCCGACCGGGATCCGAACCGGCGTCAGTTCGTCGCCCAGGAACAGGAGCCCTTCGGGGCGATCCTCTCGTGCATCGACTCGCGGGTGCCGCCCGAGCTCCTCTTCGACACCGGCCTGGGCGACCTCTACGTGATGCGCACGGGCGGGGAAGCGGTCGGCCCGGTGGTCACCGGATCCGTCGAGTACGGGCCCATGACGAGTGCCACCCCCCTCGTCGTGGTCCTCGGTCATCAGCGCTGCGGCGCCGTCAAGGCGGCGTACGAGTCCCTCCGTGACAACAAACCGCTGCCCGGCAACCTGCAGGCGATCGTCAAGGCCCTGCAGCCGGCGTACGAACAGGCGGCCCGGGAAGGCGGCGCCGACCCGGTCGAGACCATGGCCCGCGCCCAGGTCACGCTGACCGCGGCCGATCTGCGTTCCAACCAGGACCTGGCCCCACTCGTGGAGAAGGGCTCCCTCGCCGTGGTCGGCGCCTACTACTCGCTCGACACGGGCGCGGTGGAAGTCCTGTCCGGCACGCCCTGACCCGCCGGACGAGCCGTACGCGCCGGGGCGCCGTCCGCGCGGCCGGGGCGGCGTGGTGTCGTGCGGATGACGCAACGTCGGTGCGCGCGGCCTGTCGGGCGCAGCGTCATTTGACTGTTCCGCCGGCCTCCTCCCGGGCCCAGAGTGAGGTCCGGGGCGACGCCCGCCCGGAACGGGGGGCGGAGCCGACGAGCAGGCGACGAGCCGACCGACAGGAAGAGTGCCCGCATGGCCAGGTCCGACATCAGTTTCGACAGCGCCGGCATCGAGATCGCCGCGCACCTGTACATCCCCGACGATCCGGCGCCCCGCCCGCTTGCGGCGCTGGTGGTCGGCCACCCGGGCACGGGGGTGAAGGAACAGACCTCCGGCGCGTACGCGCGGCGGATGGCCGAGCGCGGGTTCGTCACCCTCGCCTTCGACGCGGCCCACCAGGGCGAGTCGGGGGGTCTGCCTCGAGGGCTGGAGGACCCGGCCCAGCGTGTGGAGGACTTCAAGGCCGCGGTGTCGTACCTGGTCACCCGTGAGGAGGTCGCCGAAGGGCGGATCGGCCTGCTCGGCATCTGCGCGTCCGGCGGCTACTCGCTGGCCGCCACCGGCGGTGACCGCCGGGTCCGGGCGGTGGCCGCCGTGTGCACCGCCGATCCCTCCCGCCAGTTCCGGCTGGGGGCCGACGGCGGCCAGGACCCGGCGGTCTTCCGGGCCCTGCTGGACGCGGCCGCCCGGGCCCGCACCGCCGCCGCCCGCGGCCAGGACCCCGGCGTGATGACGATGTTCCCGCAGACGGCCGAGCAGGCGGGCGCGCTCGGCGGCGAGCACGGCGCCGAGGGCTTCGAGTACTACTGCACTTCGCGCGGCGAGCACGAGCGGTCTGCGAAGTTCCTGGCCTGGGAGAGCATCGACAGGCTGGCCTGTTACGACCCGTTCTTCGCCGTCCCGCTGATCGGCCCCCGCCCGATGCTGCAGATCGTCGGCGAGCGTGCCGTCACCTCCTGGATGGCTGTCGAGGCGCACCAACGGGCCACCGGACCCAAGGAGTTGTACCGGATCGAGGGCGCGAGCCACGTCGACCTCTACGACCGGGAGGAGTACATCGACCCGACCGTCGACAAGCTGGCCGAGTTCTTCACGGTCCACCTGGGTGCCGAAAGCTGACCGCGGGCGGCGGCGGGCGGCGGGGGCGGGGGCGGGGGCGGCACGGGGTCGTCGCGAAGGGGCCGGCGTACGAGCTGCCGGCCCCGCTCGCGGTGCTCGCCCGCAGTTCGCCCCTCCCCCTCGCCGCCGCCTCACGGTGTCGGCCGTGGCGCGGACCTACTGGGCGGCGACCCAGCCCGGGAGGGTCGGCAGCACCGTTTCGGCGACCCGGCGCAGAGCGGCGTCGTCGGGGGCCTGGCCGTCCTGCCGGAAGACGGTGAACTCGTAGGCCCGGCCGCCGGGGTCCTTGGGATCCCACGCGACGACGATGTTCCGCGTGACGGGGCCGTCCCCGCCGGACTTCCCGTTCGAGGGGAAGAGCTTCAGCGCGTGACCGGAGTAGGTCACCGCGGGGTGACCGAGAACGGTGGCCCGCTCGGCGTGGAACTGCTGGGTGTCGGCCATCGACCAGACCGAGGTCTGACTGTCCGAGACGCCGACGACACTGCGCTGCAGGCGCACCTCCGCCATCGCCACCCCGTTGGCGAAGGTCCCGGGCTGCGCGGTCGAGACGTGGTCGTCCGGCGTGCCGAGCAGGGTCGGCAGATCAGGGCGGTTGAGCGCGGCGCACAGCGCCTGGTACGCCGCCGCGGGGTCGTTGGGTCCGGGCCCGCTGCATGTCGCCGGCGTGCGGTTCTCCTTGAGGACGCCCAGCCCCCACAGGGCGGCCACGGTGCCGAAGGCCAGCACCGACGCAACCGCCGCGACCACCACGACGCGGTTCGTTCTGTCGTGGTCCTTGCCGGTTTCCATCTTGGGATCCCCCTCCCCGGAACGCTCGTCCTCGGCCACTCGGGGAGCCGTGAGCGGAGACGATCTTACGGTGCCGCGCTAGCGCCACGACCACGAGGTCCGCCGACACCCGACCCCCTGACCTGCGCGGTCATGGGTTCCCTGCCCCCGCCACCGGAACCGGGGACAGTGCGGCCGGGGACGGTGGAGTCGGGGGCGGTGGGGCCGGGGCGGTGCGGCCGGGGCGGTGCGGCCTGGGTGGTGGAATCCGCTCAGGGGGTCGTCGCGGGGACGAGGTGGTCGAGCCCCTGCGCGCTGGCCGTCGCGGCTTCGATCGAGCGCGGCAGCATGACGCTCTCGTAGGCGCGGACGGCGTCGTCGACGCCGGCTTCGGTCACGAGGGCGTGGGCGAGGTCGGAGCCGTCGAGCATGGCGAGGTTGGCGCCCAGCCCGACCGGGGGCATCAGGTGTGCGGCGTCGCCGAGCAGCGTGACGCCGGGAACGTGCTCCCAGGTGTGCGAGGCGGGCAGGACGAACAGGGGCCGGTTGACGTATCCGTTGTCGCTGTCGCGCAGGAGGTAGCGCAGGCTCTCGTCCCAGCCGTCGAACATCCCCAGCAGGTGGGTGCGTACGGCCTGCCGGTCGCCGAGGTCGACACCGGCGGCCGCGTGCCAGTCCTGCGGCGCGCGCAGCGCGATGTAGGCGCGGATGTGGCCGTTGCTGTTGCGCTGGGCGACCAGGGTCCGGCCGGTTCCCTTGGCCAGCATCGATCCGTTGCCGACCAGCCGCGCGAGGTCGCGGTGGCGGGTGTCGCAGTGGTCGAATCCGGTCTCGACGAAGGTGACGCCGGTGTAGCCGGGTGCGGCGAGCGACAGGGCCGGGCGTACGCGCGACCAGGCGCCGTCGGCGCCGACCACCAGGTCGAAGTCCTCGGCGGTGCCGTCGGCGAGGAGCAGCCGGCAGGTGCCGTCCGGCAGCGGGGTGACCCCACGGACGGCGCGGTCCCACCGCACGGTGCCCTCGGTGATCGAGTCCAGGAGCAGACCGCGCAGTTGGCCCCGGTCGATCTCGGGGCGGCCGCCGTCGGCGGAGGGCCCCTGCTGCGCGATGAGGGCGCCGGTGGCGAAGTCGAGGACGCGCCACTCGTCTCCCTCGGGGCGGGCAAGGGCGTGGAACCGGTCGAGGAGTCCCGCCGAGCGCAGGGCGGCCTGGCCGGTGTCGGGGTGCATGTCGAGGGTGCCGCCCTGGGGGCGGGCGTCGGCGGATGCCTCGCGTTCGAAGACGGTGACGGAGCGGCCGTGCTGCTGGAGGACTCGGGCGCAGGTGAGGCCGCCGAGGCCGGCGCCGACGATCGCGATGCGGGGGTCACGGGCAGAGTTCACGGGAGTGTCCTTCGGGAGGTGGATGAGTTGCCGGGAGCCCGGCACCACCAAGAAACCACACTCACTAAAAAAGCGCAATGACTAAACTTTTGCAGTGGATGCACTATGGGGTACGGTGGGCGAGTGACCGAACCGACCGAACCGACCGGGCGCCGCGAGCGCAAGAAGGCCCAGACCCGCCAGTCCCTGGCCGACGCCGCACTCGAGCTTTTCCTCGAACACGGCTACGACCAGGTCGGCGTCAAGGACATCGCCGACGCCGCCGACGTCTCGGTGACCACCCTGTTCAAGCACTTCTCCGGCAAGGAAGCCCTGGTCTTCGACCAGGACGACGACCTGGAAGCATCCCTCGTCGCCGCCGTACGCGAACGCCCCCCGGGCCGGTCCATCCCGCAGGCGCTGCGCGAGCACCTCCTGCTGAAGCAGACCCAGCTCTCCATCCACGCCGCGGACCCGCGATTCGCCGACTTCACCCGCCTGGTGGAGGACACCCCCGCACTGCGCGACTACGCCCACCGCATGTGGACCCGCCACGAAGCCGCCCTGACCCGGGCCATCGCCGAGGCCGTAGGCGCACCCGAGGACGACGTCAGCTGCGCCGCCCTGGCCCGCTTCGCCCTCGAAGCCCGCGGCCTCATCCTGCGCCACGCCGAACCGCGCCGAGCCGCCGACGAAGCCTTCGCACTCCTCGAACACGGCTGGGCAGCCTCCCACCCGGGCAACTGACCCGCTCCGCGAAGGCCCCGGCGGGCCCGGCTACGGCTACGGCTACGGCTACGGCTACGGCTACGGCTACGGCTACGGCTACGGCTACGGCAATCGAAACCCGCCACTGACACCCGATCGGGGCCCGCAAGGCGGGGCCAACGTGCGCCGCCCGCTGCCGGTGTACCCTCACACTCAAGGTGAAACGGGGATCAGTCCCCGATTCGCGGCCAGGGGAGAGGAGTGCCATGAACGGGACGGCGCTGGTGCTGGGCGGCGGCGGACCGGTCGGCGGTGCGTGGCTGACCGGCGTACTCGCGGGCCTCGCCGACGGCGGAATCGACCTGACGGCCGCCGACACCGTCATCGGCACCTCGGCCGGAGCCGTCTTCGGCGCCCGCCTCGCGAGCGGCGAACCCGCCCGCGACCTGTACGCACGTCAACTGGCCGGCCTCGACCGGGTCGAGATGGGTGTCACCGCCGCACAGACCCTGCGCTTCCTGTGGGCGGCCCTCGCCACCCGCGACCCGGAACGCTCCGTCCGGCGCCTGGGCCACGCCGCCCTGACCGCGCGCACCACCCCCGCCCACGACCTCCACGACACCGTACGCACCCTGCTGCGCGACGCCACCGCCTGGCCCGCGCAGACGACGCTGCGCATCACCGCCGTGGACGCGGAGACCGGCAGCGTCGAAGCCTTCGACGCGGGCTCCGGCCTCGACCTCGCCGACGCGGTCGCCGCCAGCTGCGCCGTCCCGCTGGTCTGGCCGCCCACCACCGCCCTCGGGCGACGATGGATCGACGGCGGCACCCGCTCCACCGGCAACCTCCAACTGGCCGCCGGCCACCGGCAGGTGCTGGCCGTCTCGCCCGTGCCCACCGCTGTCGGGCCGCACCCCAGCGCCCAGCAGCAGACAATGGAACTGCGCGCCGCCGGCGCGCGCACCACCCTGATCACCCCTGACACCGACGCCCGCCGCGCCATGGGACGCGACCTGACCGCCAACGCCCGGCGCCCCGCCGCCGCCCGCGCCGGCCACCGGCAGGGCACGGCCCTCGCCGCCTCGCTCGCCCGCACCTGGCCGGCGCGGCGCACGACCGGGGAGTGAGCGGCGGGGCGGATAACGGCGACGCCAACCGATCGGGCCGCCGCCCCGCCCTGCGGCACCGACGGCTGGAGCGTCAGCCGACGCGCAGCGTGAGGACCGCGGTGTGCACGCGTCCGTCGGTCTGGAACTGCAGGAAGACCCGCCAGTTCCCGGGCCTGCCGAGCAGGGCGTAGAAGGTCAGCGTCGGCCCGCCGTGATCCCCGTTGACGCGGGTGATGGGGTGGAGGTGGGCCAGCGCCTGGTCCCCCTCGTGGAAGGCGCTGAGGTGGGCGTAGCTGTCGAGGTACGGCTGCAGGTCGGTGACCGGTCGGCCGTCCTCGCTGATCGTGACGGTGAGCGGGCCTGCCCGACCGGCCGTCAGGTCGCCCCGGACGGCGACGGTGTACCCGTCGACCGTGGTGCTGTCGGTGACGGCGGGCAGAAGCGCCGGGGCCGCGTCGCCGGGCACCGTCACGGTGCGGCTGAGGACGAATTCGCTGCCCTTGCGGGGGCCGGTGTTCGGTGTGAAGGAGGCGTACAGCCGCCAGTCGCCCGGTTCGAGGGCAGCCAGGTCGGCGGCCCAGGTGCCGTCGGCGGCCATCGTGGGGTGAAGGTGCTGGTAGCCGGTGAGGTCCGAGCGGATCGCATAGAAGTGCAGTTGCTTGCCCTGGACTTCGGCGAAGTCGGTGACCGGCTTTCCGTCCGGCCCGACGACGGTGAACGGATAGCTCACCGCCTGGCCGGCCGGGAGTCCGGTGGCCCGCGAGTCGAGGCGGTAGCCGTCGCTCTCGGCGGCGAGCCCCTCTCCGGCCGGCATGCCGGGCATCCCCGCTGCGCCGGTCACGCCGGGTGTCGCCGTCGTGCCGTGGTCCATACCCGGCATTCCGGAGTGCTCGGTGTGCGCGGAGTTCGCGGAGTTCGCGGAGTTCGCGGAGTTCGCGGAGTTCGCGGAGTTCGCGGAGTTCGCGGAGTTCGCGGAGTTCGCGGACGAGCTTCGCGCAGGCAGCACGAGCAGGGCGATCGAACCGACGGCCAGCACGAGGGAACAGGCCCAGAGGAAGCGGTGTCCCATCCAACGATTGCTCACTGCGAACCTTTCCTGCGCCCTTCGGCCGATCAGGCCGCGATGCCCAGGAGATCCGGAAGGCCCGGCATCGATAACGGAAAGTCGATGCCTTCGCGGGGGCGGCCAGGGTGAAGAGTCCACCGGCAGCCGGGAGGTGTTCGGCCCCCCTTCAACCCGCTGGGCCTGTGCCCTGCCTACCGTCCCAGCTGGTCCGCCAGGGCCTCGATGGTGCGCCGCCTCGGGGTGAGAGCCGCGACCGCCGATCCGTCCGCGAAGTGCAGCCGGAACCGGGCCATCGCCTGCAGCCTCGGACGGCGTTCGATCCGCGTGACCAGGTGGCGCGGTACGTGCCACAACACCTCGCCGGCCTTCCGGATGTCGCGCGCCGAGACGAACGCGACGCGCCGGTCGGTGACCACGAGCAGCTTGTGGATCGCCGTACCGGCACCGGTCGGGAAGCCGTGCGCCAGGCTGCCCGTCTCGCCCGCGACCGCGCCGACCCTCGCCAGCCTGTTCCCGAGTTTCGCGCCCGCCCCGTCCCCCAGGCCCTTGGCCCCGGCCACCGGGTAGACGGTAGCCACGTCCAGCGTCCGCTCGCCCGCTTCCAAGAGCGGTTCCACGGCCTGGCGGTAACGGTTCACCAATTTGTCGGTCATTCGCTCAGGCTAGCGAAGATCACGAGCCGGCCGACCACCCGTACGGCGCTGCCCCGATCCCCGTGAAACGAACGGCTACCAGCGACTACGACCGGCTACCAGTGGCTGCGAGCAGCTACCAGCGGCTTACGACCGGCCCGTCGGGTTCCGGAACGCGCGGTCGGCGGGGCCCGGCACGAGGGGGGCGATGACGTGCTGGGTCGGGTTGGTGGTGTCGTCGGCGCCGTCGTCCGAGTTCACCGAGGTGGTGATCGAGCTCGTCGCCCAGGAGACCACGCCGAGGAGGATGAAGACGACGAGCAGGCCGCGTCCGGCGCCGCTCAGGACGAGCGGGCGGGTGGCCGACACCGGGCCGTCCGGCTCGCTGCCCGGCTCCTCGCCGAACAGGCGCTTGGGGTAGGCGGAGGAGAGCATCACGAAGTAGGCGGTGCAGCGCATCCGGTAGCGCAGGATCGCGGTCGTCGCCTCGTACAGCGGCTGCGGCATCCGGCCGAGGACCAGCACCACGAGCCAGATCACGAACGACACCATCCACCAGCCCGCGTACAGCAGGCCCTGCACGATCGCGGCGGGGATGACGAGGATGATGCGGAAGAGGACGGCGAGCCGGTTCAGCTCGCCCGGCCGCAGTCCGACCTGCACGGGGTGGTCGGGGGCGTCGAACCGGAACGGCGGGTAGCGGTCCACGGTGAGCATCAGGTAGGCGGCGAAGCGGGTCTCGTACGGAACGAACGCGGTGAGGTAGTCCACCGCGAAGCCGGGCAGCCGACCGAGCACCAGCGCGCCGAACCAGCCGATGACGGCGACGAAGAACGCCACCACCGACAGCACCCACACCACCACGAACTGGGGGATCAGCAGCAGCACGCGCAGCAGCACCGTCCAACGGTTCTGTGCACCGGCCGCCGGCATGTCCAGCACCGGGAGCCACTCACGGCTGACGGGGGCGGGGGGTGCCTGCCACATCCGGGCCTCCACGGTCTCGGGACGACGGGGCCCGGAGGTCGGACGCGGCCGGGCGTCCTCCGAAGATCGCAGCACCCCGCCCGGCCCGCGCGCCACGCTGCGCCGGACGGGTCAGCGCTTCGCAACCTGCGGGGCCGGGTCAGTCGGGCGAGCCCGACCAGATGACGTTCTTGCGCTGCAGCCCGGAGCCGTAGTTGAACTCGACGGTGAAGGGATCCGCCGCGCCGATCGGCAGGGCGTACGCGGACAGGCCGGTCGCCTCCTGGCCCGGCGACAGGGAGCCGGCGAGGACCTTCAGCCGGTTGCTCCCGTCGATCAGCGAGTAGACGAGGCCGCCCTTGGCGTCCCTGACGAACGGCATGCCCGATCCGTACAGGGAGAGCTCCTGGGATCCGGTGTTGACGACGGTGATCTTCACCTGGATGATCCTGGCGTTCTTGGGGGCCTCGAACACCGTCTCGCTCGGCACGTACGGCACCGGCGCGGCCATCGTGACCTTCAGCCCGTCCCCGTACGTGTAGGACTGGCCGAACGACAGGCGCCGGGCCCGCTCGTCCGCGGCCGCCTTCTCCCGCTCGGCCTCGACCCTCTTCTGCTCGGCCTCGACCCGCTCCTTCTCCTTCGCCGCCCGTTCCCGGGCGGCCTGGATCGCGGCCTCGGCGCG
The DNA here is from genome assembly GCF_055575795.1 of Kitasatospora sp. NPDC034023. NCBI lineage: Bacteria > Bacillati > Actinomycetota > Actinomycetes > Kitasatosporales > Streptomycetaceae > Kitasatospora > Kitasatospora sp. NPDC034023. The sequence continues at coordinate 162,646 of NZ_JBVIRY010000017.1, read as the reverse complement.
AGCGCGTGCGGCATCCGCCTCCGCCCGCCGCTCCTCGTTGACCGCCTGCACCCGTACCACGACGAACGCCCCGGCACCGACCGAGACCAACAGGCCGGTGACACCCAGGATCACGCCCGCGAGCGCCATCGCCCGGTTGGTCGCCACGCCCTTGCGCACGTGGCCCAGGCCGATGGCACCGAAGACCACGGCGAGCAGGGCCGGCAGCCAGGACAGCCAGAACAGGACGACGGCGAGGCCGAGGACCGTACCGACGATCCCGAGCACCATCGCCGCGGTGCCCAGGCCGTTGCGGGGCTGCGGCGCCGGCATCGGATACGGCGGCCAGTACGGCACACCCGGGGCCTGCCCGGGGGCAGCGGCAGGGGCCGGGACCTCGCCGGGGGCCGCGGCAGGTACGGCAGCAGTCGCGACGGCAGACGCAGGCGTAGGCGTAGGCGTAGGCGCAGGGACCGTGGCCCCGCCCGGCGCCGGAGACTTGCCCTGACCCGGGTCCGGCGGCGCCCACGGGTTGCTGTCGGCCGGCCCCTCGACAGACTGCGGGCTGCTGTCGGCCGACCCCTCAGCAGACTGCGGGCTGTCGGGCGGGACGGAAACGGTCATACGGGATCCTTCGAGAACGTTCAGATGACGAGCGGCCGTCCAGCCCCGGGTCGAGGTCTTCCTGACGCCCCGGCGACGGCGGCCCCGGCCTCCCCGCGTGAGCGGTCACCAGCCCGGGCCGCACCCGCACGCCGGCACCCCCGGGACGGGACACCACCAGGGCCGGCGCGTGATCAACATACAGGTGCCCGGAAACGGCCCCCACACCGCGGTCCGCAGCCCGACCCAGGACCCGCAGGCGAGGTTCGTCGGCGCCCGACCGGTCAGGTAGCGCGGCGGTTGACCCCGTGGAAGCCGAGCCCGGTGAGCGCGGCGCCCGCGAGGAGGTAGAGCGCGGCGTGGTTCAGCGTGGTCGCGTCGAGCCGGATGAGGCGAACCAGCTACTCGTGACGACGCCGCCATGACGGCAGCGACGTCGTATCCATGCCATCCGCCCGCCGCCACACTGAACAACGCTTCGCAATCCGCGCACGACTGACAGCGAAGCGTCATATCGGCGCGGCTTGCCACAGCGCCTGCCGATCACTCAGTTCAGCACCACGGGCGCGACAATCAGCGGCCGGCCATGGAAGGGATCCGATGGAGAAGGCCACGACCGAACGTACTGTGAACGGCGGTCCCCCGCTGCCCGGGGGCGGGATGCGGCGGGTTGCCCAGGCCCGGTCGGGTAGGCGGTCGGGCCTGGCTGAGTACCCGTACTCAGGCCGGGCGGCCGGGTCCGGCCGGAGCATGGGGGCATGCAACCAGCAGCGATACCGAGGATCGGCATCACCGCCGTCGGCTCCCATCTGCCGGCCCGCCGGCTCACCTCCGGGCAGCTCCAGGACGAGGTCACCGCGGGCGGCCGACTGGCCCTGCCGGAGCGGATGTTCGAGAAGGCGACCGGCATCCGCACCCGGCACTTCGCCGGCGACGACGAGTTCGCCTCCACCCTTGCCGTCGGCGCGGCGCGGCGCGCGCTCGCCGCTCGCGGGCTGCAGCCGCAAGACGTGGACCTGCTGCTGTTCGCCTCCGCCACCCGGGACGTGTGCGAGCCGGCCACCGCGCACATCGTGCAGGCCGAACTCGGCACGCGGGCGCACGCGTTGGACGTCAGCAACGCCTGCAACAGCTTCCTCAACGGGATCGACCTGGCCCGCGCGATGATCCTGGCCGGACGGGCCCGGCGCGCGCTGGTCGTCACCGGCGAGACGCCCAGCCGGGCGATGCGCCGCACGCCGTCCTCCCCGCAGGAGGTCCGGGACGGCTTCGCCGGCTACACCTTCGGCGACGCCGGGGCGGCCGTCGTCGTCGAGGCCGTGGAGCACGGCGGCATCCTGGAGGTCGAGACCGCCACCGCCTCGGAGCACTGGGAGGCCGGCGGCATCCCCGGCGGCGGCTCCCGGCACCCGCGCGGCGACGAGCACAGCTACTTCCGGGGCGGCGGCAAGGAGCTGCGCGGCATCTTCGAGGAGATCGGCCCCGCCGTCCTGGCCCGGCTCGCCGCCCGCACCGGCCTCGGCTGGGACGACTACGCCCGGGTCCTGGTGCACCAGGTGACGGTCCCGTACCTGGAGCGCTTCGTCGAGCTGACCGGGGTGCCGCCGGAGAAGCTGGTGCTCACCGTGCCGGAGCTCGGCAACATCGCCAGCGCCACGCTGGGCGTGCAACTCGACCGGATTCGCGGCACGTTGGCGCCCGGCGACAAGGTCCTGCTGGTCGGGCTCGGCGGCGGCGTCAGCCTGATGGCCGTGGTCTGGGAGGCATCGTGAGGACCGACCTGTGGGTGGTGGTCCCCGCCTTCCAGGAGGAGGCCCGGATCGGGGGCGTGCTGCGCGCCCTCGCCGCCCAGCGCGACCGCGACTTCACCCTGCTCGTCGCCGACAACGGCTCCACCGACGGCACCGTCGCCGCCGTCCGCGCCTTCGCCGCCCACGCGCCGTTCCCGGTCGAGGTGGTGGTCGAGCCGGACAAGGGCGTCGGCTCGGCGGTGGACACCGCCTTCCGCCACGCCATCGCCCGCGGCGCCGCCCTGCTCGCCCGCACCGACGCGGACTGCCTGCCCGAACCCGGCTGGACGGCCGCGGCCCGGGCCGCTCTGGTCGCCTCCGGCGGCCTGGTCTGCGGCCGGGTCACCGCCCGCCGCGACGAGCACGGGCCGGCCGGGCGCGCGGTGTTCCTGGTCCTGGTCGCGCTCGGCGCCTTCTTCGGCCGGATCCGGCCCGCCCACCGCCGCCGGCACGGCTACCTGACGCCGTACCGGATGCACGCGGGCAACAACATGGCGATCACCGCCGAGCTGTACCTGGCCGTCGGCGGCATGCCCCGCCGGCCCTCCCCCACCGACCGGGCGTTCCTCAACACGGTCCGCCGCCACACCACGGCGGTGGTGCGCCGCCGCGACATGGTGGTGCAGAACTCCACCCGGCGGATCCGCGCGTACGGCGTGGTGGGCACCGCCCGCTGGTACCTGGAACGCGGCGCCGGCCCGCGCCCCGTCGACGTCCGCTGAACCGGCCGGTGACAGTCGGCGATAGCCGATGACTGCTGGTGACCGGCGGTTTCCGCCGCCCCGACGTACGCCGTCCCGACGTCCGTCCTGCCGATCCCGCGCCCCGAAAGCAGCCCCTGCCGTGCTCGACCGCCTCGCCCACGTCCTGCGCACCGACCACCCCGACCGGCCCGCCGTCCTGCGCCACACCCGAACCGGCGCCATCCGACCGGTGATCCGCCGCGGCGAACTCGCCGACCTGGCCGACGGCTACGCCGCCGCGCTGCACGCCCACGGCCTGGGCCCCGGCGCGACCGTCGGCGTCGCCGTCCGCCCGGGGCCGCGCGCGCTCGCCGTCATGCTCGCCGCACACCGGCTGGGCCTGCGCATCGCCGTCCTCGACCCGACCGCCGGGCCCGACGTGCTCGCCGCCCGGCTCGCCCTGGCCCGCCCCGATCTCGTCCTCGCCGACGCGGCCGCCCAGGCCGTGGCCGGCTGGGCCGGGCCCTTCGCCCGCCGCGCCGACCTGGCGCTGCCCTGCCTCGCCGCGCTCGGGCCGGTCGCCACCCTGGGCCGCCGGCTGCCCGGCTGCGCACCGCGCCTGCGCCCGGCCGGTACCGCCCCGCCCACCGCTCCCCCGCCGGGCGACGACGACGACCGCAACGGAGACGCGGTGATCGTCTTCACCTCCGGCACCACCGCCCGCCCGCGCGCCGTCGTGCACACCCGGGACGGCCTGGCCGCCGGGCTGCGCACCGTCGCCGACCTGGTCGACCCGCGCCCCGGGACGGTCGTCCTCGGCGGGACCTTCTTCGTCCTCGTCCCGGCACTCGCCGCAGGCGCCGCCGTCGTCCTGCCCGCCCGTCGCCCCGCCGCGCTCGGCCGCCAGCTCGCCCGGCTCGCCCCCGCCCACACCTATCTCACCCCGCCGCAGCTGCGCGCCGCCCTCGCCGCCGGGGCCCGCTTCACCGGCCGGGTCTGGACCGGCTCCGCCCCCGCCGACGCCGGCCTGCTGCGCCGCGTCAAGCAGTCCGGCGCCCACCAGGCCTGGAGCGTCTACGCGTTGACCGAACTGTTCCCCGCCGCCGCGGTCGAGGAGGCGGACAAGAGTGCCCACGGCGGGGACGGCGACCTGGTCGGCGCACCCCTGCCCGGCGTCCGCGCCCGCATCGACACCAACACCGGCACCGGCACCGGCGGTGAACTGCTGCTCACCGGCCCCGGCGCCCGGCACCGCTACCTCGGCGAGGAGCCCGACCCCTGGGTGCGCACCGGCGACCGCGCCGCCCTCACCCCGGACGGCCGCATCGTGCTCGCCGGACGCCTCAAGGACATGGTGCTGCGCCGCGCCGAGAACATCTACCCCGGCCTGTACGAACCCGCGCTGCACCTGCCGGGTGTCGAACTCGCCGTCCTGGTCGGCGTGCCGGCCGGGGACGGCGACGAGCGGCTGGTCGCCCTGGTCCAGCCGGCCCCGGGCACCGACCCGCGACGGCTGCGCGAGGACCTGCGTCGGCCGCTCGACCGGATGAGCGCGGCCCGGCCCGACGCCGTCCTGTTCGGCGAGGTCCCGCTCGCCGGCCGCTCCCGCAAGCCCGACCGCGCGGCGGCCGCCGCGCACTGCGCCCGGGAGCTGGCCCGGTGACCCACCAGCCGACCCACCAGCCGACCCACCAGCCGACCGACCAGCCGACCCAGCCGCCGTCCGACCAGCCAACCCGTCCGATGCCCCCACCCGCCGCCGCCCGCCGGGCCCGCCGCCGCGACCGCCGGGTCTACCTGCGCAGCCACCCGGTGCTCTTCGCCCTGCTCGCCGCCACCCGCCGCCGCCCGGCGGTCCGGCTCGGCCGAACCGTGCTCGTGCACGGCGGCGAGGCCTACCGCGAGGCACTCACTCGGGTGCCGCTGGACCGCACCGCACCCGGCACCACCGGCGGCGCGGCGGCCGAACTCACCGACGGCGGCCTCCTGTTCGACCAGGACGGCGCCGAGCACCGCGTCGCCCGCCGCACCCTGGCCGGCGGGCTCAACGCCGCCGCGCAGCAGCGGATCCGCCCCCACTGGCAGGCGTTGCTCACCAGACGGATCCCGGACCTGGCCGACGGCGAGCTCGAACTCGTCGCCCTGGCCCGCGAACTGGCCGGTGTCACGACCGCCGCCCTGACCGGCGCGACGGGCTGCCCGCACCAGCTCGCCCACGCCGCGGCCGAGGCCGCCGCCCACGCCGCCCGCGACCACCTTCCCGGCCCCCGTCTCCGCCTGCGCCTCCGCCGCGGCGGCCCGGGCACGGCCGACGCCGCGGCCCGGCTCACCGCCCTGCTACCCGACGCGCGCGACGCCATGGTGGCCGTCGCCGCCGTGAACACCACCGTGGCCGCCCTGCCCCGGGCGGTCGCCTGGTGCGCCGACGCCGGGCTCTGGCCGGCCGTGAGCGAGGCGACCGCGCCGCGCCTGGCCGCCGAACTCCTGCGCCTGACCGCGCCGTCCCCGCTGCTGCCCCGGGTCGCCGCCGCCGACGCCACGCTCGCCGGGCACCCCGTACGGGCCGGCGACCGGCTGATCCTGGTCGCCCGGCACGCCGCCGGGGCCCACCTCCGCACCCCTGCCTACGACCCGTCCGCCGGCCACGCCACCGATCCAGCCGCCCAGCCCGCCGCCCACGCCACCGACCCGGCCGCCGCCCAGGCCGTCTTCGGCGCCGGACCGCACGCCTGCCCCGGTGCGGGCCTGGCCCGCACCCAACTCGCCGACGTGCTCCTCGCGTTGGCTCCTCACCGGCCGGTCGTCACCCGCGCCCGGGTCGACTGCCGATCCGCCCTGCCCGGCTACGCCGAACTCACCCTCCGACGGGGAAGGCCCTGATGCGCGTCTCGATCACCGGCGCGACCGGCTTCTGCGGCGCCCACCTCGCCCGCACCGCTGCCGCCCTGGGCCTGGACGTCACCTGCCACGGCCGCCGCCCCGGCCCGGTCGGCCGCCACTCCCCCTGGGACGCCACCGCGGGCGAACCCGACTTCACCGGCGCCGACCTCGTCGTCCACTGTGCCGCCGCCGTCGCCGACCTGCCCCCGGGTCACCCCGCCGAAGCCCACCAGCACGCCGTCAACGTCACCGGCACCGAGCGCGTCCTGCGCGCCGCCGCCGGCCGCCCCCTCGTCCACGTCAGCAGCGCCAGCGTCTACGACCCGCGCACCACCGGGAGAACAACACCCGCCCTCACCGAGGACCACCCCACCACCGCCGGCCACCTCAACGCCTACGGGCGCACCAAGGCCGCCGCCGAACGACTCGCCCTCGCGGCCGGCGCCGTCGTCCTGCGCCCCCGCGCCGTCTACGGGTACGGCGACCCCCACCTCGTCCCGCAACTGCTCGCCCGCGCTCGGCACGGCGTGCTGCCACTGCCCGGCCCCGACATCCCGCTCAGCCTGACCGCCGTCGCCAACCTCACCGACGCCTGCCTGGCCGCCCTCGGCCTCACCGGCACCCCGCCCTGGCCGCCCGGCGCCTACAACATCGCCGATGCCACCCCCTACCGCCGCGACGACGCCCTACGCCACGTCCTCACCGCCCACCGCCTCCCCGCCCGCATCGCCCACCTCCCCGCCCCTCTTGCCCGCATCGCCGCCCGCACCGGCCGCGTCCCCGGCCTCACTCCCTACACCGTCGACCTCCTCACCCGCGGCGTCGTCCTCGACCTCACCCGCGCCCACGCCCAGGGCTGGCACCCCGCCCACGGCCTCGCCGACTACCGCTGCCCCCGCCTCGACCGCTGATCGGGCCGAAGGGACAGCGCCCCGACGGGTCCGTCGGCGTGGGGTCGAGGGGGAGCGGCCGGGGCGTCGCATAGTCGGAAGGCCGATGACACCTTCCGATCATGAGACGAGACGATGATGCGTCTGCCCCGCCGACCGGCCGTCACCATGGCCGTCGCGCTGCTCCTCGCCCCCGCAGGCTGCGGCTCCCCGACGGCGCCGTCGGCGGCCGGCCGGAGCCCCACCGTCGCTGCGCCCGCCGGTGCCACCGCCACCCCGTCCCCGACCGGGCCGCGGGCGTTCACCCTGGTCGCCACCGGCGACGTGCTGCCGCACACCGAGATCATCCGGCAGGCCAAGGAGGACGCCGGCGGGGACGGATACGACTTCCGCCCGATGTTCGCCGACGTCAAACCGCTGATCAGCGGCGCGGACCTCGCCATCTGCCACATGGAGACCGTCTACGGCGCCGACGGCGGGCCGTTCACCGGCTACCCGGCGTTCAAATCTCCGCCGCAGGTCGCTGCCGCCCTCAAGGACGCCGGCTACACCGCCTGTGACACCGCCTCCAACCACACCCTCGACGACGGCCCGGACGGCATCCGGCGCACGCTCGACGCCATGGACGCCGTGGGCCTGGCGCACACCGGCTCCGCCCGCGACGAGGCCGAGGCCGGAAGGCCCGCGCTGCTCCGGGCCGGCGGCGCCACCGTCGCGCACCTCGCCTACACCTACGGCACCAACGGAATCCCGCTGCCCACAGGCCGGCCCTGGGCGGTGAACCTGATCGACCGGGACCGGATGCTCGCCGACGCGCGCGCCGCCCGGGCGAGCGGTGCGGACCTCGTGGTGGTGAGCATCCACTGGGGCACCGAGTGGCAGGACGCGCCGAACGACCAGCAGCTCACGCTGGCCCGCGAACTGGCCGCCGGGCAGGGCGCGGGCCGGCCCGACATCGACCTGATCCTCGGCACCCACGCCCACATCCCGCAGGCCTACGAGAAGATCAACGACACCTGGACGGTGTACGGCCTCGGCGACCAGCTCGCCGGGCACATGTTCACCTACGACGGCGCCGAGGATCCACGCGGCAACTGGAGCTCCATCGCCCGGTTCACCCTCACCCCGCCGGGCGCGCAGGGGCAGCGGTGGACGGTCGCCAAGGCCGAGTTCATCCCCCAGGTGACGGACCTAGGGCCGCCCTACCGCGTCCTCGACCTACGCCAGGCCGCCCGCCGCAACCCCGGCCGCGCCGACTACGCCCGGGCCCTGGAGCACATCCGCTCGGCGGTGCTCAGCCGGGGCGCCGCCACGTCGGGGCTGGCCATGGTCCCCTGAACCCGGTGACGGCCCGCGGGCCGCTATTGCTTTCCGGCAGGGTGGAGTGGATGAGCCTTTCAGCTACTGAAGCGACCGAGTTCCGGAGGTGGTGTTCACACCGACGGCGGACGGCATTCGAACCCGAGAGCCACGGATCGACGGTGCGGGATCGGCGTCCCGGTGCCGGGCGGCACGGGCCCGGAGGTCGACGACTGCTCCGCCCGCACCAACCCGGCCGCCGACACCGGCGGTCCCGCTTGGTTCGAGACCGCGTCGGGAGGAGAATGATCAGGTGCCGGAGCCGAGCTGAGGCTGCGGTCGGCGTGGCTCTCATGCCGTGGATTGAGACGAGGGACAGCACCGATGGCAACAGGCGTTGTGAAGTGGTTCAACGCGGAGAAGGGCTTCGGCTTCATCCAGCAGGACGATGGCGGCCCGGACGTGTTCGTCCACTTCTCCGCGATCCAGGGGTCGGGCTTCAAGGAACTGGTCGAGGGCGAGGCCGTCGAGTACGGCCTCGTGCAGGGTCCCAAGGGACCACAGGCGGAGAACGTCACCCGTATCAGCTAGGGATCTTCGACCGGGCCGGAATGCCTGGTCAGGGCCCGTGCACAAGGCACAGGGGTGTCCTCGAAGCCGTCCGACGGCTTCGAGGACACCCCTGCGTGTTGTGGGGCGGGCAGCGGCAGGGCGCCGGCCCGGCCCGGCCCGGGAAGCGTGCGCGGCAGCGTCAGTGGCCCGCGCCGGGGCTGCGGTCGTCCAGCACCACCCGGGGCCGATTGTCCGGGCCGTCCGGCGTGCCCGTTCCCGGCCGGGTCGCATTGACGACCTCGGCGATCCGCTCGTACGCGGTCACGGCCAGCGACCACGTCTCGATGCTGCGCTCGGCGTCCAGGCCCCGGTGCACCGTCGTGTGCAGGGCGTTGAGCAGCGCGACCGCACTGCGGCCGGACAGGACGGTGTCGGGGTGCTTGTCGAGGTCGGTGCCGCCTCGTTCCCAGTCGCGGCGCTGGTCGCGGTCGGTGCCGGCCGGGTCGGTGAAGTGCGGGTTTCGGTCGTCGGTGCCTGCGGTGCGGACCTGACCGGCGAGGAAGTCCCAGGTGTGCGGGTGGCAGGCGATGACGAGCTTGTGGACGGCCGAGGCCTTGCGCAGGGTGGCGACGTGGGCGGGCCAGGCCATCGTGGGCGGGATGAGGTCGCTGGTGCCACCCGCCGGCGGCCGCAGCGGAGCCCCGGCCGTGGTGGTGCGGGCCTGCTCCGGCGCGGCCGACGTGTCGGCGGCCGGTTCCTGGGGCGCGGGGGAAGCGTGGAGTTGCTCGGCCAGAACCTGCCGGATGTAGTCGCGTACGGCCGGGGGGACGTCTTCGGCGCCGGGCCGGGGGGTGGGCTCGGTCATGGCTGGTTCCTCCGTGCTGGTGGTGATGGTGGTCGGGTCCGGGGCGGGGCCCGGAACGGAGTCGTCGGCCTCGAGGCGGGCGGGGACGAGGTCCTGCTCGTCGAAGGCACCGGGGCCGGGTTGCGCCGCGGTGGCGTCGGGTTCCACCAGCTGCTGCTGCGCGGCTGGTGCGCCGAGGCGATCGGGGTGGCCGGGGTGACCGGCCTGGGCGAGGTCGAGGCGGGCCTGGGCGAGGTCGGCGAGGAGTTCCTCGATGCGGTGCTGCTGCGCGGAGTTGTCCTTGCGGAGCTTGGCGGCCTCGGTCTGCTCGGCGCGCAGGACTCCGATGAACCGGTCGCGGTGCTCGGTCAGTTCGGCCCGAACGGAGGCGAGCAGTCCGCTGATCATCTCCTGGTACCGGGCGGGGAGCCCGTCCAGTTGCGTGCGGACTTCGGACAACTCGGTGACCAGCGATTCGACGTTCCGGCCGGTCTTCGTTACGGGCACTGGCTCTCCCGGGTATCGCGGGCCTTCCCTCGGCCGCGGCGCACTCAGGGTGGCGGTCCGGCCGAGCGCCTTTCCCGAAGATCGGACGGTCTGTCCGGAACACGATCGACTACTGTCCGAAAGCGCCTGGCTACCGAACGATTGTGCGGCGAGGCGTCGATCCTGGACAACGCACGGCGGATCCCGCTCGCCCGCTCGGCCGGACCGTTCGCGTCACCGGGCGGCCCGCAGAAGTTGGCCACTCGGCCGACGGCTGCCTGCCATCATCCCGCTGAGTCCCAGGCCTGTGCCCGGGACGTGAGGCGATGGAGGGGCGCGATGGACGCGCGGATCAGGATCACCGGCGGCGACGAGGTGCGGGAGACGGCGGAGCTGTGGGACTGGCTGCGGCGCGAACGCGCGCTCGCGGGGCTGGTCCGGGCCGTCCCGACCCCGCCCGCCGACGGGGAGTTGGGCGGGGTCCATGAGGTCCTGGAGGTTGCCCTCGGCGCCGGCGGCGCGGGCGCGGTGGTGGCCAGGGCGCTGGAGGTCTGGCTGCGGACCCGGCGCTCGGACGTGACGGCCGAGGTGACGACGATGAGTGAGCCGCCCGAACCACCCGCGTTCGCCGACTCCCGGGCCATCCTGATCGGCACATCACCGCCATCCCGGACCCGGCCAACCCGGCTTCGCAGGTGCCGGTCCTGCGACGGCTCGCCAAGGGGACCCGGGACGACCTGCTGCACGCCGGCCGCCGTGGCCGGCAGCGACTGTCTCCAGCAGACGACCGGGAAGGTGACGGACAAGCAGACGAAGGACGGCACCGGCACCGACTTCGACCTGACCATCGCCCGCGATTGGGCCCACGCCGACACCTCCACGGTCGACCAGGCGTTCTACGACGCCGTGGCGACCGGCTCGCAGGTGAGCCTGAAGCTCTGGAAGGGCCGGGTGATGGAGATCTCCCAGCAGGGCCACCGCTACGTCGTCGAGTACACCCCTTTCCTCGCCTGCGCGCGGGATCCTTCCGGCCGTCAGCCGAGTTGGAGTTCGTGAGCCGGCCCCGCAGCCGCGGGGCCCGGGCAGCGGACGAAGGGGGACGAGGGCGGGATGGGGAGCGGAACGGCGCCGGACAACGCGGCGCAGCGGCGGGTCGAGGCGGTCCTGGAGGAGGTCACCGGCTCCGGTGCGGAGCTCGGCGTGCAGGTGGCCGCGTGGCTGGACGGTGAGCTGGTGGTGGACGCCTGGGCGGGCGCGGCCGACCGGGCCGGGGACCGGCCGATGGGGCCGGACACGCTGGTGCCGGCCTGGTCGATCGGGAAGGGGGTGGCGGCCGCCCTGGTGGCGGTGCTGGTGGACCGGGGCGTGCTGGCGTACGGGGACCCGGTGGCGCGGTACTGGCCGGAGTTCGGTGCGGCCGGCAAGGAGCGGATCACGCTGGGCCAGGTGCTCTCCCACGTGGCCGGGCTGCCGCAGCTGCCGGCGGACGTGACGCCCGAACGGCTGCTGGACCTTCCGGCCACGGCCGCCTGGCTCGCCGGGCAGGAGCCGCTGTGGAAGCCGGGCAGCGCGGTCGGCTACCACGCCTGGACGTACGGGGTGCTGGTGGCCGAGATCCTGCGCCGCGCCACCGGCCGGGGCTGCGACGAGCTGCTGCGCGAGGAACTGGCCGGGCCCCTCGGGATCGCCGACGACCTGCTCTTCCACGCCCCAGAGCACCTGCTGCCGCGGGTGGCCACCTGTGACGACGGCGGCTGGGCGGCTCGGCTGGAGGGGATCCCGGCCGGAGCTCCGTTCTTCGTCTGCGCCCCGCGCGCCGTGCTCCCCGTGGCCGGGCTGGCCAACCGCGCCGACTTCCGGCGCACGCCGCTGCCGGCCAACGGTGTGATGACCGCGCGTGCGGTCGCCCGGCTGTACGCGGCGCTGGCGGGCGGCGGTGAGCTGGACGGGATGCGGCTGCTCTCGGGACCGGCCCTGCGGGAGGCGACCACGGTCCGCGCGAGCGGCGTGGACCGGATGCTGGGCATCCCGTGGACGATGGGCTACGGCTTCCTGATCGGGGACGCCTCCTCGCCGCCGGTGCGTCCGGCGGGCGGCTTCGGCCACAGCGGGTCGGGCGGCAGCACGGCGTTCGCCGACCCGGCGCACCGGTTCTCCTTCGCCCTCGTCAAGAACCGGATGACCACCGGCGGCCTGGACGCCCGACTGGCCGCCGAGATCCGCACGGCGCTGGGCATCGCGGACGGCTGAGGACACGACGGGCCGCCGGGCCGCCGCATCCCCGGCGGCCTGTGCGGCCCCAGCGGCGCGTCGTCGGCGGCGGGGGAATTCCGGCGGCTTCCGATCTGCCGGTCCGTCACAATCCCGGAACGTCACTTCCTGCTGATTATCCGGGTGCGCGATTCGGCGAGTGCCGCGACCGATTCCTGTTCACTCCCCCCTCCCCCGCAGGTCGCTCCCCGAACACGGATCGCCGGGGCGAACCGTCGTTCCCACGAGGGGACGACCGGTTTCCGGCAGGGAATCTCGTACGGAATCCGATACGGAATCAGGCCCGGGAGCCGACCATTGTGCGCAAACACAGGCGGGTCGCGTCAGACTCCCAGTTGATCTTCTGAGATGCTGTTCCTGTCCGCCGTTCACGACTTCGAACGGCGGGCGTCCGCAGTACCGGGTAGTCCGCCCGGGAAGCCCACGGAGAGAACGGAACATCATGAAGCCATCCGTGCTTGTCGTGTCCACCGACCCCCAGGGGTCCGCCGTCGTCTGGGCGGAGAGAGTGGGCGACAACCTGCCCTTCGACTTCATGGCGGCGCACGACCATGCCGAACAGCTGATCCACCTCAAGAACACCGGCGCGAAGATCCACGTCATCGCCAACCAGAAGGGCGGCGTGGGCAAGACCACCACCACGGTCAACCTCGCGGCGTGCACGTTCGACGTCCTCGGCGAGAAGGACGAGTACGAGCACATCTTCATCGACACGCCGGGCACCCTGGCCGACGAGGAGATCCTGCGCCGGGCCCTGGAGATAGCGGATGACGTCCTGGTCCCGATGATCACCGAGCCGCTGTGCTTCGACCCGACGGCCCGGACCATCCAGAAGGTCATCGAGCCGATGAACATCCCCTTCCGGATCGTCATCAACAACTGGGACCCCCGGGACGGCCGCGCCGACCTCGAGGACACCGAGGCGTACATCGCGGCGAAGGGCTGGCCGCGTGCCAAGACCGTCCTGCGCCGCTACAAGATCCACTCGCGGGCGGTCGCCGAAGGCACCGTCGTCACCCAGTACAAGGAGAGCGGCACCGCCTACCGGGCCCGCGAGGACTTCTTCCGGCTGTCCCTCGAGCTCGGGTACGGAGGCCGCTGATGGCAGGCCGTCGCGTCTCCTTCGCCTCGATGGCCACCGACCCGGTCGTCGACGCCCCCGGCGTCGACAGCGCCAACTCCGCGGCCAACAACACCCCGGCCCGGTGGATCCCCACCGCCAACTGCCTCCCCAACCCGCGCAACCCCCGCGACGAACTGGGCGACCTCTCCGACCTGGCGAGCATCAAGGACCGCCAGCTGCAGAGCTGCCTCGCCGTCACCCCGGCCGCCTACCTGCGGCTGTGGCCGGAGGACCGGCAGGCACTCGGCGCGGGCCCGCAGGACGTGGTCGTCGTCAACGGCAACCGCCGCCGCGCCGCCGCGCAGCTGTACGGGCGCGAGCAGCTGCTCGTCGTCGTCGACGACACGGTGGCGGAGTCCAAGGCGACCCTGCTGCGCGCCGCGCTCGACGAGAACATGGCGCGCAAGGACTTCGACCCGATCGAGGAGGCCAACGCGGTCCTGCTCATCGTGGCGCAGTACCCCACCGCCAAGGAGGCCGCCGAGGCCGAGGGCTGGTCCCAGAGCTGGATCTCGCACCGCAAGAACCTGCTGAAGCTCCACCCCGAGCTGCAGCGCCAGGTGCGGGCCAAGGCGCGCGGCGAGGAGGGCGTCTCCATCAACGTCGCGCGCCGGCTGGGGTCGGTGAAGGGCATCGAGGAGATGTCCCTGGCCCAGCAGACGTCGGAGCTGGAGCAACTGCTCCAGGCCGACGCCGACGCGGTGGCGGCCAAGCGGGCGGCGAGGCTGGAGGCGAAGGCCGCGCCCAAGGCCACTCCTGCCGTCGCGCAGGCTCCGCAGCCGGTGGTCACATCTGCACCGGCCGCCCAGCCGACCGCTCAGCCGGCCGCCCGGCCGGTGGCGGAGGCGGCACCGTCGGCGGCGGCACCGGCTGCGGCGGAGCCCGCGGCCCCCGCCGCACCTCGGCCGGAGCCTGCTCCGCGCAGTCCGCTGCCGGACGCCGAGCCCGCCACGGACACCGACCGATTTTCCGCGGAAAATTCCGAGCCGCTCCCGATGCCGGAGCAGCGGGCCGTCGTCCCGTCGTCGGACGAAGCGCCGTCGGCCGCCACTCCGTCGACGGAACTCGGCAACGTCGACTGGCACGACGTCGAGGAACTGGCAGACGCCATCTGCCGCACCCTCTCGGCCGACGAGGCCTACCGCCTCGCCGACGCCCTGGCCAACCGTCTGCTGACGACCAGCAGCTGACACGTGCGTGGTGTCCCGCCTTGCCCATCGGGTGAGGCGGGACACCACGTCTCTTTGAGGCCCCGGCGGGGCATTCCGACCGGCGCCTCCATCGCATGCCTCTCGGGACTGGGCGGGCCATCCCGAGCCACGGCGCCGGACCCATGACACGATGCCAGTCCTCCCCGCGCCCGCAGGGGCCGGCCGCATTCGTCATCCGGCCCAGCCCCGGCCGCCTCGTGAGAGGATCCTGCCGACATTTCTGCGCGAGGAGGCACACGGCGGACGACCGCTCGAAGCATGACCACTCCGGATGGGAGGAGGTCGTGCTCGCGGCCCGCGAGCGTGCCCGCTCGCGGCAGGCCCACATGGTCGAGCGGTTCGGGCTCTCGGGTGATGTGCAGTACCACTGGTCGATGGACGATGCGCAGATCGCGTGGTCCCGCGCCGGGAAGGTGTTCCTCACCGGCCGACTCACGATGATCGGCAGCGTCAGCCTCGCCCAGCAGTCCTGGCTGTGGTCCTGGGCGAACGGGTCACTGCCGCAGGCCGTCCTGGGCGACATCGAGCGGGTCCGGCAGTTCGGCGAGGCGAACGACTACCCCGTCCTGCCGTGGCCGGGCTTCGACTACCACCCCGAGCTCGTCGCCGAGGCCCGGATGGTCGCGGCATCCGTGCTCGACGCCGAGGGCCTGTGGGCGGAGTCCCTGGATGACGTACAACTCCACTTTCTGGTCCACGACTTGGTACTCGCCGACTGAACGACGGTCACGGGCCCAGCGGCACTCGGCACTGCCCGGTGCCGTGGACGTGCCTGAAACGCCTCACCCGGTGCGGACCCAGGCAGTGAAGTCGTCAGCGAGTCCGGGCGGGTTGGCCGCCTCGGTCCGGCGGGCGATGGCCTCGTAGTACTCCAGCTCGTGGAGGATCACGGGCACCGGCCTGCCGATGGTGTTCTCGATGACGCCCTCGTCGTGGAGGTCGCGAGCGAGCTGCACGCACGTCTGGTTGAAGTTGGCCTCGATCAGTGCGGCAGTCGGCCCGACGGTGGTCATCCAGTCGTCGGGGTGGGCGGGGTCGTCGTACCAGAGTCCGAGGTCGGCGATCCACCGGTGGCGGGCTGCGGCTCCGTCGGGGTCTCGGGTGAGGTCGCCGATGACAGTGAGCTCGTTCTGGAGCCAGAAGGCGTAGTTCCAGCGGGCTTCTGCCTCGTCGGAGGCGTTCGCGATGCTGCGTCGGAACTGAGCTTCGGTGTTGAATCCGATGGTCAGCGTGGGCTGTCGCGGGTCGTCCCGCTCGTTGTCGACGAAGAACGAGAGGACGTAGATGTCCGCTGCCTCGGCAGCCGGGATCGAGCTGATCGCTCGCGTGGCGAGGGTTCGGAGATGGTCCTGGAAGGTCACGGGGTCGGAGCCTTTCGAGTGCGGAGCCGGATGCCCGGTTGGTCCTCTGGCTCAGGGCGGGCGGGTGACCGGCGGTTCGATCCGAGTCGGATCACCCCAGCAGTCCAGGACCGTCCGGCATGATCACCCGCACCCGTGCCTATCAGTGTCGCGGATCCGGCTCCCGTCCAGCCTCAGGGCATGCAGTTCCTCGTTGTGCCCGTGGGAGGCCGGAAGGTGGCGTCGGTCCTCCTTCCCACGGCTGAGGTGAAATCCCTTTGCCAGCCGTTGCCGCGTGACCCGAGACTGGGTCCATGCTCGGATTCGTCAGGACCGACAACGAAGCCCTCGTCTCGTGCTTGGGCGACCCACAGCGCGCCGTGGCGGCCTACCAGGAGCTGCTGCGACGCAAGGAGGACTCGGTGGGCGCCATCCGCGCCGGCCTGTCCCACGAGAACGCGGCTGTCCGTGAGGGCTGTTGCCGCCTTCTGGACCACCTGGTCGACACCGCGTCCATGGGTCGGCTCATCACCATGACCGACGATCCCGACGCCCGGGTCAGGATCGCCGCGTTCCACGCCCTGGCCTGCGACCGGTGCAAGGGCGACACCTGCGCACCGGGCCCGGACCGGGTCCTCGAACCCGCACTGCAGCACCTGGCCTCCGACCCCGACGCGCAGGTCCGGTCGAGGGCCGCTGAACTCGTCGGCAAGTTCGTCCATACCGATGCCCGCGCCGTCGCCGCTCTGGAGGCGGCCCACGCCCAGGACCCGAGCCCGGCTGTCCGGAAGAAGGCGGGCTGGTACACGCCAGGAGGGGCCATCTACGAACGGACCGTCCCACGCGCACCGCGGTAACGGGACAGCCCTGAGGGATGCCCCGCCGCGGGACAGCGGCTCCGACGGCACCCGTTGCCACTACCGCAGCCGAACGCCCGGCGTGCGCGCGGTGCCCTTTGCGCGGATGCGCTGGCCGAGGAAGAGGGCGGCGCGGTCCAGTGCCTCGTCGGCCTCGTCCAGGACACCGGCGAACGCCTGGAAGACGTGCGGGACGTCGGCGGTGATGTCCAGGATGACGTCCACTCCGGCGTCCCTCGCGCGAGCGGCCATGCGCGTGGAGTCGTCCAGGAGCATCTCGTTGGTGCCCGCCTGGAGGAGCATCGGGGGGAAACCGGTCAGGTCGGCGAGGGTGGCGGGGCTGAGCAAGGGCTGGTGCGGGTCCTGCCCCGCGAGGTACATGGCCCCGGTGTGTTCCATGGCCGCACGCGTGAAGAACGGATCGATGCCCGCCTTGGTGTCCATGCTCGCGCCCGTCCGGGTCATGTCGAGCCCCGGGGAGAACGCGACGATCGCGGCGGGCACGGGCAGGCCCGCGTCGCGGGCGGCGAGGCAGGTGGCGACGGTGAGACCGCCGCCGGCGGAGTCCCCGGCGAACGCGATCGCCGAAGGGTCCTCGCCGCTGTCGAGCAGTGCGCGGTAGGCGCTCACCCCGTCCTCGATCGCGGCCGGGAACGGGTCCTCGGGGGCGAGCCGGTAGTCCAGCGAGAACGCCCTGAATCCGGTTCTGGTCACCAGGTTCCCCGTCAGCGACATGGCCGTCTGCGGTGAGCCGACCACGTAGGAGCCGCCGTGGAAGTACAGGATCGTCCCGGCCTTCGGGGCGCCGGCCGGCTCGACGAGCACCGCGGGCCGGTCGCCGAGCGTCGCGGTCCGGGTGCGGATCCCGGCCGGGACGATCATTTCGGCCATCATCGCCCTGAACCCGGCACGGAGTTCCTCCACCGCCCGAGGGCCCTCGGGCCGGGGCTGCCGGACCATCGCGTCGATCTCCGCGCGCTGTTGCCTGCTCATCGTCGCCGTCTCCATCTCAAGTGCATTCCAGGGAACTATATGCCCAGGCATTTAGATTAGAATATATGCCATGGCATCTACGTCAAGCGGTGACCGGGTCGACCTCCCGGGCTTCTTCGCCGATCTCGTCCGCTGCGAGACGCGCCTCTACAACGCGCTGAACGACCGTCTCCGCGAACGGCACGAGATCGTCACCTCGCAGTTCGAGTTCCTGCGCTTCCTGCGCGACCACCCCGGGTCCCGGGTGGCCGACCTCGCCGCCGAGTTCGCCATCGGCATCGGCGCGACCAGCAAGGGCATCGACCGCCTGGAGAAACAGGCATGGGTCATGCGGCAACCCAACCCGTCGGATCGCCGCTCATCACTGCTGGACCTGACAGACGACGGCCTGCAACTCGTCGAGGCCGCGGCGGCGACCTTCACCGAGGCACTGGCCGAGCTGACCGCAGGCGCCCTCGCCGGCCCCTCGGGACCGGCCGCCGTCCAGCTCCTGTCCGAACTTCGCTCCGCACTCGAACGCGACCAGATCGGCATGCCCACGGGCTGACCGGCACGCGCCTCCCGCGCGACTGCCCGTCGGCCCTGGTGGGCGCCCTCCCGCGGATGACGCCCTGTCATCCGCGGTGGCGCGATCCGTCACCCGCGGTGACGTCCTCCGGCCGGTACAGGAAGCGGCCCTGTCGGCTGCGGGACGTGGGACGTCGACCGGGGTCGGGTGTGGGTGGGTGGGTGGGTGGGTGGCTTGCCACCGCTAGAGTGCCAACCGATGCCTGTTCACCGCCCACCCCGCCCGAACACCGGTGTGACGTCACATGTGTGGCCGTCCGGCGGGCGCCACCTCTGGCCGTCCGGCGGAACAAGCGCGGAGCAGTCGCACACCCGGGGACACCTGGTCTACGCGGCCGGCGGCGTCCTGGCAGTTCACACCGAGCGCGGCACGTCCGTCGTTCCCGCCAACCGGGTCGCCTGGACCCCGGCCGGGTCCACGCACTCTCACCGCGCCCACGGCGACACCGATATGCGGATCGTCTTCCTCGCACCGTCCCTCGCCCGGCTCCTACCGGACCATCCCGCCGTGTTCCTGGCCTCCGCCCTCGCCCGCGAGGTCCTGCTCGCCCTGACCGGTCCCCGCGACACCGACGACGCCACGCCTGGCTACAGCCGCCCTGCGCGCGCTCGCCTCCTTCGAGTCCTCGTCGACGAACTCGGCGAAGCACACGAACAGCCACTGCACCTGCCGGAGCCACAGGACGACCGACTGCAAGCCGTCGCCCGGATGCTGTACGAGACACCGGCCGACAACGCCACGCTGGCCGAACTCGGGAAGGCGATCGGAGCCGGCAGCCGCACCCTCAGCCGACTGTTCCGCAACGAACTCGGCATGACCTTCTACGAGTGGCGCACACAACTGCGCCTCTACCACGCGCTCGTACTCCTCGCCGACGGCCACGACACCACCCAGACCGCCCACGCCTGCGGATGGGCCAACCCCAGCAGCTTCATCGCAGCGTTCACCGACCTCATCGGAACGACCCCGGGCCGCTACCGAACGGGTCGCCAGACCACCGCCCACGCAGCTCGCCTCCGTGCGGCGGTCAAGTCCTCAGGGTAGGTCCGGACCCCGCCGGGCGGCCCTCGCTTGGTGACAGGTCGGAGAGTCCGGATCAGGAGCTCGACGAAGCCGTCAGCTCGGCGCCGTCATCTCGGCGCGGTCATCTCGGCGCTATCGACCCGCCAGAGGAGCGCTGCCGTGAGCAGGTCCTTGTACGGCTTGGACTGGAACTGCAGCGGCGGAGCGCCGAATGACGCGCCGAACGCGTGCGGCGACTGTGCCAGTCCCGGCAGAATCCGGGCCGCTGCATCGTCGCCGGCCAGTTCGGGCGCCGGGGCTGCGCAGCCCCGGACGCCCACGTGCGGGTTGCCGAGCCAGGGACGCGTGTCGCCGCCGAGTCGTCGACGAAGGCCTTCGGATCACCGCCGAGGAGCGCTTCCAGATGCCGCGGCGTGTCAGAGGCGGGCCCCAGGGCGTGCAACAGGTTGATTCGGCGCCGTACGACGTCCGGTGGGGCGCCGTGCCCTTCGAGGAGGAGCGAGTCGGGCGCGGCGCTTCGTCAGGCAGGAACGTTGTTGATGACGGCCTCGGTCAGCGGCGAGAGCTGCTTCGACAGTTTGTCGAAGTCTGCGGTCCGACCATCGGACCACTGGGCCATACCGATGAGCATGCCGTGCCCGTAGGACGCGAAGCCCTGCACGAGGCCGCTGTCGGCCGGCAACCGGCTCAGGCCCGAGTCCGTGGGCGGGATGTGGACGGCGACCTCGTAGGCCTCGGGGTGGGAGCCCAGAAGGGTCACCAGGTGCACGCTGTCGCCCGGGTCCTTCATGGTGAACAGCGCCAGGTTGTACTGGTTGCCCTCGGCATCCTTGTACAGCGCCAGGTCGACGCCGAGACAGCCGTGGCCCTGTGTGATCAACCCGGCGAGGGTCGGCGCCACGGTGTCCGGGCCGGTGCAGCTCGGGTGCGCCACGTCCGCCACCAGCGTGTACCCCTGCACCTGCGCCGGAAAGACGGACAGCGGGATCGCCGAGGTCGGACCGTCGGACGCCGCCGACGGGGCACCGATCGACGGCGTCGCTGCGTGCGGCGAGGGAGCGGACGACGACGGCACAGCCGCGGCGGTCGGCGCAGGCGGGGCTGCGGCGGCCGGCGCCGGGTCCGGATCCGACGGTCGGAGTAGAGACGCCGCCGCGCCTGCGGCTACCAGCAGCGCAGCGGCCACGGGAAGCAGCAGCCGACGCCGCGCGTTTCGTCGCACGGGCCGGCGCGCCCGTTCGGCGGCACTCGGCTCCCGCACCGCGTTGTTCTTCTCAAACTCCTTGACGAACTCTTCCCACAGTTCGTCACCGGATTCACGCATGCTCACAGCTTCCACACCTTAATGATCATCACCACCGGTGGGAAGACTTGCCCCATGCCGTTGCCGGTGGAGGTGCTGCCGAACCGGATGACCCTCGACGTGCCGCCAGCCAGCACAGGGGCCGACTCGGGGGCGAAGGCCGTAACGGTGACTCGGCGGGGTCGGCTTTTCTGACGGGTCGACCGCTCCCTGCCGTCCAGCAGCTCGACGGAGACCTCGCGCGGCGACGGTGTTTCGGACATGATCAACCCCCGGGATCGCGCCGCTAGAATCGGACCAGCGACTCCACTTGGAACGACACGGACTGCCCACTCCGGTGGTCCACGGGTACATCCGCGATCGCCGCGGAGAGGAGGGAGACGAGCGGGATGAGCAGCGGTTCGGAACGGCCCCTGCGCGCGGACGCCGCCCGCAACCGGGCCAGGCTCCTCGACGCCGCCACCGAGGTGTTCACCACCCGCGGCATCGGCGTGCCCACCGAGGAGATCGCCCGCGCCGCCGGCGTCGGCGTCGGCACCCTCTTCCGCCACTTCCCCACCAAGGAAGCACTGCTGGAAGCCGTCATGGTCCGCCGGCTGCAGACGATCACCGACCGCGCCGCCCGGCTCGCCGCCGAGGCCGAACCCGCCGAGGCCTTCTTCGCCTGCTTCCGCCTGGTCGTCGAACAGTCCGCCGGCAAACAGGAGTTCACCCATGCCCTCACCGAAGCCGGCATCGACGTGCACGCCTCCCTGCGGGAGTCCAGCGAGCTGATGCGCGCCCAGCTGTCCGAACTCCTGGACGGCGCGCAGCGGGTGGGGGCCGTGCGCCCCGAGGTGGGCCTGCCGGAGCTGATCGCGCTGCTCGTCGGCGTCGGTACGGCGGCGGAGCAGCTCGCGGCCGATCCGGCGGCCCGCGAACGGATCTTCGACGTGGTCTTCGCCGGGCTGCGGCCACGCTGACCCGGCCCGACGCCGACCCGCCCGCCCCTGCCCAACGCCGACCCGCCCGCCCGCCCGATGCCGACGAGAGAGACGAGCCCCACCGTGTCGAACGCGCCCGTGATCCGCAGCGACGTTCCCGGGTCCTTCGCCTGGGGCGTCTTCCACGAACGCCATCCGAAGCTCGTCCGGCAGGTCCTCGACGCCCTGCCGTACGGCCCCGCCGAGCGGGCGGCGGTCGAGCGGCTGCTCGTGGAGAGCACCACCGGCGTCCTGGAGCCGCCGCACCCGGATGCTCCGGACGCGGCCCAGTGGCTGGCGTGGGGTGAGGGCCTGTGGGGCAGGCCGTGGGGCGAGGCGCCGTTCCTGTGGGCGGAGAGCTACTTCTACCGCCGACTCCTCGACGCCACCGGCTACTTCCGTCCCGGTGCGTGGCAAGGCGTCGACCCGTTCGCGCCGTTCAAGGCCGCCGAGTTGGGCGGGGCGGCGGTGGACGAGGAGTTGGCGGCGCTGGACGGGCTCGACGCTCTGCCGCAGGCCCGGCGGGCAGACGCACTGCTGTCGTCCGCGCTGTGGGGCAACCGCGCGGACCTCAGCTTCCGGATCACCGCGGAGCCCGGCGGGCCGGCCGCGTCCGACCTGGTCGCCGACGACAGCGCGCTGCTGCGGGCCGTACTGGAGCGGGCCGGGGGCGGCGGGCGGGTCTGCGTCGTCGCGGACAACGCGGGCCGGGAGCTGCTGCCGGACCTCGTACTGATCGACCACCTGCTGGCCTGCGGCTCGGCGGCGCAGGTCGCCCTGTACGTGAAGCCCCAGCCGTACTACGTGTCGGACGCGGCGATGACCGACGTCCTCGCCGCAGTCGAACGCCTGCGCAGCGCGCCGTCGCCGGCCGCCGGGGCGGTCGGCGAGCGGCTGTGGCAGGCGATGGGCAGCGGCGCGCTCGTGGTCCGTACCCACCCGTTCTTCTGTGCGCCGCTGCCGTTCCACGACATGCCCGCCGGCCTCCGGGCCGAGTTCGCGGGCGCGGCACTGACCGTCGTCAAGGGCGACCTCAACTACCGCCGCCTGGTCGGCGACCGGCTCTGGCCGCCGACCACCCCGTTCACCGAGGCGACGGGGCACTTCCCGTCAGCCGTCGCGGCCCTGCGGACGCTGAAGTCGGACGTCATCGTCGGCGTCGACGCCGCCACCGTCGACCGGCTCGACAGCAGCGGCGCGCCCTGGCGCACCAACGGCCGGCACGCGGTCGTCCAGGTCGACGCACGGCGGTAGCCCGCGATCGGCCCGTCCCCGGCTGCCGCGCGGTCCGGTCCCGTGCCGCGTGCAGGGCGTCGGTGAGCACGGGTGCGGCCAGGGCGGCGGCGAGGGCTTCGTGCCAGGTGTCGCCGAGGTCGTGGTGGCCGGTCACAGCCGCCGGCCGGCCTACGGGGCCGGGCTGATGTTGCCGTTGTCGTCCATCTCGAAGCGGCCCTCGGTCTTGCCGTCGACCTTGGTCTGGTCGAGCCAGTGTTTGGACAGGTTGTGCAGGTTCTTGTGCTGGACCTCCCAGGGCATCGAGTGACTGGCGCACTGCACCGTGACCAGGATCTTGTGCGGTCCCGTGATGGCGTCGTAGAGCGCGGGGACGTGGAAGTCGAGCGCCGGGTTGGGGTTGGACGGTGTCGTGTTGGCTGTCCTGTCGAACTCGCCGTGCACGATCAGCACGGGCACGCTTCCGCCGAGGACGCCTCCCTGCCCCGCGGTCGTGTTGTTCCAGCCCCACGTCACGAAGTTCCGGTACCGGCTGGCGCCCGCGGGCTTCCCGGTCGACGGGTCGACCGGTCCCCAGGTGCGGCCGATCGGATCGATGTCCATCAGGGCGCTCCACACGACGTCGACCATGTCGGACTCACGCTGGTCCGTGCAGTGCACCTCGTTGGTCCAGGCCTGTTCGAAGCCCTTCCTGGTGAGCACGTGGGTGGGGAAGCCCGGCGCCGGCAGGGTCGGCGGGTTCGGCGGACCGAGCGGCGGGAAGATCGGGGCGAGGAGGAACAGGCTCTCCACCTTCCCCGGGTTCTTGATCGCGTACGGCCCCATCGCGAACGCGGCCGCCGACCAGCCGATGAAGGCGACCTTCGAGACGCCGCGGGTGCTGCGGATGTAGTCGACGACGGTGGCGACCTCGTCCTGGTCGCTCTGGGAGTTGGTCAGGACGAAGGGGTAGCTCGCGGTGCGCGAGCCCATCAGCGGGGGCGTGACAGCGGACTGCTGACCGGGGTTGACGTTGCACGGGTCCTCCATCCGGGGACGCGGCGACCCGCCCGACCCCTGGAGGTCCATCATGAAGACGTCGTACCCGGCCTGGGCGAGGGCCTTGGCCCACCCGTACGAGGTGTGCTGGAGGTCGTAGCCCGCCAGCACCGGAATGCTCCTGCCGTGCAGCATGAGGACGGCCTTGCGGTTCGCGGGGGGACCGGACGGCGTGCCGTCATGCTCCCGCACGAAGAGTTCGACCTTCTGGCCCGCCGTTGCGGGGACGGTCGAGGTGTGAGGGACTGCGTGGTCGGTCGTGGTGATGGCCATGGGAGAACCCTTCTGCCGGCTGCGTCGAGGCGGTGGCCTCGGCAACCCCACAGTCGGCGAGGCACGTGCTCGGCGCCACAGCAGAGCCGCCGTCCGACGGCCGGGCTGGCCTGGCCGTACGGGTGGTCCGGGCTGGCCTGGCCGTACGGGTGGTCCGGGCCCGAGCCCGCCTCGACGACCGCCGCTGTCACACGTGCGCCGACGACGAGGAGCGCCTCCTCGAGGGTGCAGGTGCCGGTGCCGGTGCGCGGTGCCGGTGCAGGTGCGCCGTCAGGACAGCATGTTGATCCGGTACTGCATGATCCGGTAGTTCATCGGGTCGTACCACTGGCTGACGACGATGTGGAAGTTGCCGAACGTCGAGCCGGGGATGACGAAGCCGCCGTACGGGCTGGCGACGAGATTGCCGACTTCCTGCCCCGGGGTGCCGGGAAGGATCATGGCCTGTTCCAGGGTCCTGGTCAGGTCCGAGGTCGGGAGGGGGAAGACCATCGCCCTGATCGACAGCGGGTCCATGTTCAGCCACGTGAGGACGTACTTGCCGTCCATGGCGCGGAAGCACATCTCGCCCCACTTGCGGGTGCCGAAGACGGTCGTCGGGGCGGGCGCGTTCCACCGCCAGCCGCCGTCCGCGTAGCCCCACGGCTCGTAGGCGTCCGGGTTGCCGAGGCTGTCCTTGCGGACCCGGTGCAGCAGCATTCCCGATTCCACGTCGCGGTTGAAGACCGTCGACAGGACGTAGCAGTAGCCGTCGTCGGCCACGGCGTACGTCTTCTGCTGGAACTGGCCGCCGTGCAGGTCGCCCGCCCACTGGCACAGGTACTCCCAGGTCGCACCGTTGTCGGTGGAGCGCCAGAAGTCGGTGTGGTGGGTGTCGTAGATGACGCCCCGCATGAGGTGCATGTACATCACGCCGTCGACGACGAACACGTCGGACGGGATCGCCGTCGTGAACCTGTCGCCGACCGGGTTGTGCGGCTCGTCGACGAGGCTGTTGGCGTGGCCGCCGCCGACGCTGCCGTCGATGCGCAGGTTGTTCAGGTCCGCGCTGCCGGAGCGCAGACCGACCGGGGCGCGCCAGTCGGCGGCGCCCACCTGGTCCCCGTCGAAGGTGTCGCCGCAGACGAACAGCATGGTGCCGTCCGGGCACAGGACGGGGATGCCGAGGTCGGTCCACGGCGAGGCGAACGGCCCGGTCTCGACCGGGCCGCTGAGGTTCCTCACCTTGGTCGCGATCGTCGGACCGGTCGGGTCGTACGGGCCGTTGGCGATCGCCGCGGGAGCACCCGAACCGATGGCCCCCGCCCCCACGGCGACGCCGATGCCGATCTTGAGGAGCTTGCGGCGGGAGGGCCCGCCGGTCGTCGCGTCGTTCCCGCCCGATGGGTCTGTCATGCTGTCGATGGCCTTTCCGAGTCGACGGATTCCTGCGGCTCCGAACGGATTCCTGCCGGCTTCCAGTGGATTGCTGTGGCTTCGAGTGGATCGCGCACCCTCGGTGGCCACGGGTCGCCACCGAGGCTACGGCGAGCCGCCGCCGTTCCGACGATCCGTGGACAAACCTTCACTCAAATGAGGTATTCCACACGGCAGTTCACCATCCGGCCCGCGCACCCCAGGCACAGTCCGCTGGTGTCGGCGCGGCCGCCACGGAGTCGCACCCGATACCGCACCCGAGCCTGTGCCCGTGCCCGAGCCGGTGCCCGCGGATCACGGCCGACCTGCAACCGATTACGATCCCCCAGCGATCCTGTCTGACGAAACACGGCCGCGGGAACGCCCAGGGGCCGGACGAACTACGGGGGAAAGACATGGCTGATCCCGATGCGGGCTTGGAGTTCAAGGTCAACCCGGCCGAGCTGGACGGCTGCGGGCAGAGCGCACAGCACATCGGTGGCCTCATACCGGGCGAGACCTCGAAGGTCACCGAGCCGTGCAACCAGGCCGCCGGCGGCCTGAAGGGCTGGCAGACGGCCACCGCCATCCAGAACTGCGGGACGAACTGGAAGACGCTGCTGGACAAGCTCGGCGGTGACATGGGGGACGTCGGCACCAAGCTCGCCGCGTCGGCCACGTACTACCGCCAGGTCGAGAAGGACATCCACGAGAGCATGCGGAACCCGAACGCGCCGGTCCCGGCCGAGCCCGACCCGTTCGGCACGACCTTCGTCCCGGGCCCCGTGAAGCCCTCCAGCGCGAAGGCAGCCGAGTAACCCATGGACATCAAGACCCTCTACGACGCCGACTTCATCAACCTCATCACCGCGAAGACCGCCTTCGACACCCTGACCACCGCCTTCGGCCAGCACCACGAGTCGTGGCAGCAGGAAGTCATCAACCGGCTGAACAACTCGCAGTGGACCGGGACCGCGTCCGACCACGCCAAGGCCCGGATCCAGCTCCTGGACAACGAACTCCAGGCCGCCAAGCAGGAACTCACCCTCGTCGGTACCGCCCTGCACGAAGCCTCCGAGGGCTTCGCGGCCGCCCAGGCACACCTGATCAGCGCCCTCGACGACGCGAAGGCCAAGAAGATGACCGTCGCCCCCGACGGCGGCATCACCTGGGACAACGACCCCAAATCGGCCAACTTCGCCGGCACCGACGCCGAGGCGCAGGCCCAGCTGATCAGCAAGCGGATCACCGCCGCGCTCACCGAGGCCGACCACGCCGACCAGACCATCAGTGCCCGCCTCGGCCACCTCGCCACCAACGCGAGCAACGGCACCGGCCTCGACTCCGCCACCGCGAAGGCCGACACCGACGCGGCGAACGCGCTCCAGCAGGTTCCCGCCGCCGGCACCGACCCCAACAGCGTCAAGGGATGGTGGAACAGCCTCACCGACGCCGAGCAGCAGCGGATGATCCTCAACCACCCCGACCAGGTCGGCGGCCTCGACGGCGTCCCCGCCGCCGCCCGCGACCAGGCCAACCGGATCAACCTGCAGCGCGGCAAGCAGGACCTGCAGCGCCAGCTCGACGGCCTCGGCCCCGAGCCCAAGCAGTTCCTCGGCTACGTCAAGGGCGAGCCGATCCCCAACCCCAAGTACGACGAGTGGAAGCGCCAGCACGACGACCTCGAAGACAAGATGAAGGGCGTCAAGGCCATCGAGGACCGGCTCAACAAGCCGGTCGACGCCAGCCACCCGCCCACGTACCTGCTCGGCTTCGACACCAACGGCAAGGGCCACGCCATCGTCGCCGTCAACAACCCGGACACCGCGGACAACGTCTCGACGTACGTCCCCGGCACCGGCGCGCGGCTCGGCGGCGTCGGCGGCGACATCGACCGGTCGGACCTCATGGTCGCCTCCGCGAACGCGGCCAACAAGAAGGCCGGCGATCCCGCCACCACGTCCTCGATCACCTGGATCGGCTACGACGCGCCGCAGTCGATCATCCCCGAGGCGGCGGACGACACGTACGCCAAGAACGCCGAGGACAAGCTGCACAGCTTCGAGACCGGCCTGCGCGCCACGCACGAGGGCAAGCCCTCCAACAACACCATCCTCGGCCACAGCTACGGCACCACGACCGTCGGCTACACCCTGCGCGACAAGGGCCTGCCCGTCGACAACGTCGTCCTCATCGCCAGCCCGGGCGCCGGCGTCGAACACGCCAAGGAACTCGGCGTCGACCCGTCCCACGTCTTCGCGGCACAGGGCGACGACGACATCATCAAGTACGCGGCGCCCGAGGACCTCGGCGGGGCGTGGAGCAACGTCGAGAACAACATCGGCGCCTGGACCGGCTTCAACGACAACCCCGACCACCACGTGGCCTTCGGGCGCGACCCGAGCGTCGACCAGTTCGGCGCCCACATCCTCCCCACCAGCCCGGGAACGGGCCACTCCGACTACTGGAACAACGGCTCCGCCTCCCTGCGCGCGATGGGCGAGGCCATCGCCGGAAAGCCGATCTCATGAGCGAAACCCGCAACACCCGCAACACGCGCAACACCCGCCACGCCCGGCGGTCCGCCGCCGCGGCCGCGCTGGCGGCGGCGACGCTGCTGCTCGCCGCCTGCGGCGCGAACACCGTGCCGGAGCGGTCGAAGCCCACCGTCACACTCGACCAGGCGAAGAAGCAGGTCGACGGCTACCTCGCGGACATCCTGGCCAAGCTGCCGGTCAAACCGACCGCCGGCTCGGGCGACTTCAGCGACCTGGAGTGCGACCACGACGACGTCGGCCCGCACGGCAGGAAGCAGACCGCCCGGGGGTACGACTTCGGGGACGTACCGTCCGCGCCCAAGGCCGAGACCGCCGCCGCCTTCCGCGCCTTCCTGACCGACCGGGGCTTCCAGCCGACCTCGGACGCCACCGGCCCCGACTGGATCAAGCTGAAGAACCCCAAGGACGACTTCCTCGCCGTCCTGGACGGCGTTTCCGACGCGAGCCACAACCTCTCCCTGCGCGTCAGCTCCCCCTGTGTCTGGCCGAACGGCACCCCGCCGGCCTGACCGCCACGCACGCTCCCGTGTGGTCCGCGTCCCCGGCCCCGGCCCCGGCCCCGGCCCCGGCCCCGGCCTCGGCCTCGGCCGAAACGCGGACCACACGGGGAGCCCGCACAGCCGCTCCTGACACCTCGGCGGTGACGGCCGACGGGCTCCGCGACCGACGAGTCAGGGGGCCGCGGCGGCGAAGGCGGCCGTGATGTCGGCGAGGTTGCGGCCCTGGCTGAGCAGGATGTGCAGGAGCAGGCGGGCCTTGTAGGCGTCGAGGTGGCCGGCTCGGATCAGTCCGCGGGCCAGCAGGTCCTTCTCCGAGCCGGGGAAGCCGTATGTGCCCTGCAGGACGGGCCCGTTGCCGATGCGGCTGGCGAGGACGACCGGGATCCGCGACGCGGCCTGCTCGAGGATGCCCACGAAGTTCTCGGGGACGTGACCGACTCCGAACGCGGCGACGACGAGCCCGTCGCACGCCTTCGCCATCGCGGCGAGGAGGGTGCCGTCGTCGCCGAGCGTCGCGGTGTACAGGCCGACGCGGGCCGCGGCGCCGGTCGACGGGCCCGCGAAGGTCGTACGGCGGGCGAGCGGGCCGTGGAGGTGGACGTGCCCTTCGTAGAGCCGCCCGAGCGGGCCGGTGGCCGGGGAGGTGAAGGCGGCGGGGCTGGTGCTGTGGGACTTGCAGACCTGGCGGGCGGCGTGGATCTCGTCACCGAGGACGACCACCGCGCCCGCACCCGTCAACTCCGGCGCAGCGGCGGCGATGACGGCCGCGTGGATGTTCGCCGGGCCGTCCGCCCCGGGCAGGGTGGGGTTGCGCATCGCCCCGGTGACGACGATCGGCTGGTCGCCGGGATGAAGCAGGTCGAGGAGGAAGGCGGTCTCCTCGATGGTGTCGGTGCCCTGGGTGACCACCGCGCCGTCGCAGCCGGTCCGGAAGGTGTCGGCGAGGGCGTCCGAGAGCGCGCTCAGGTCGTCGAAGCCGAGGGAGGCGCCGGGCACGTTCCGGATGTCGTGGACGCGCAGTTCGACGTCGAGGTCCCGCAGGGCGGGGACGGCGGCGAGGAGGTCATGGGCGGACAGGGCCGGCACGACACCGCCGGTGGCCGGATCGATGGTCATGGCGATGGTGCCGCCCAGGGAGAAGATCGCAACCGTCCGTGTGCCCACTGTCGTTGTCTCCTTGTCCGGGGCTCGGGGTCCGGGGTCCGGGGTCCGGGAGCCGAGTGTCAGCCTGTCAGCGGTGCGGCCTGGCGGGGACGATGAAGCTGACGCAGGCTACGGCTATCACGTCTTTGGTGCGCATCGTCGCTATCCCTCTGTGCTCGCGAGGTCCAGCGACACCTTGTCGTCGCTGATCCGCGTGGCGCCTTTGAACTCCAGCTGGGTGCTGATTTTACGTTCGCGGTCCCAGGTGGATCGGGTTGCTCCAGGCCCGTCGCCCGGCCACGTCCTCGACAGTGACCCGGCAGTACCCGCCCGCGAACATCGCTACAGGCAGCGAGCAGTCCGTGAGGTCCGTGCCTTCGAGAACTTGCTTGCCAGGCTTGCTCCCGGTGATCAGCACCTTGCGTACCGGCGAAGATGCCACGGCGATCTGGTCGTTGCTCAGCTGGATGTCGTACAACTCGGGCCCGGTGCTCGAGTAGTAGTGGCCTGCCTTGAGTGCCGTGAGGAGTGCCTCCGGGCAGAGCGACTCCGAGCGGACCTGGACCCAGGCTGCACAGGCCGGTGGATCCTCGGGTTGGAAGTGCGAGTCGTCCGCAGCGTAGGCGCTCAGTCTATGACCGCGGCTGAGCAGCACATCGGTCAGGTGCCAGCTGTCGCCCCGGTCCTCGTAGGCGGACAGCGCGTTGTAGACCTCGACTGCGTGTGCCGCGTCCAGGCTCTCGGCGTCGGAGAGAGTGAGGAGCGATGCGGCAGGGTGTGCCATCCCGATGAACGCGCCGGCGGTTCGTGCACGGCGCGCCAGCTGCGTGCCGCTCTCTCCGGGCCCCGGAGAAGGGAAGCCGAGCGGCAACCCCACCGCGAGAATATGCCACTCCGAGGAGAACTCAGTGCTCGGGCCGTGCAACTCAGCGCCGAGCAGCGTGGTGAACTCGGGGGTTCGTAGCGGTCGGGTGTCTGTCAGCGGAAACCCGTACTTGGCGCGGAAGTGGTCGGTGATCGCCAGAAAGTCGTAGCCGACTTCGCGGTAGTGGGCCACCGTCTTCTCGGGTGACAGGGCGCCATCGGACTTGTCGGAATGCGCATGCAGATTTCCGCGCCAGAAGCGGCCCGGCTGATTGAAGGGCGATTCGGTCACGCTGCCCCCTCGTCGGCGTGGTCGGGGCGTCCACCCCCGCCGACCTGTCGACTGCGACCTGCGACCTGCGACTGCGACTGCGACTGCGACTGCGTGGGCGAACGTAGCACCACCGTAGTCTGGGCCGGACGGCCAGGGTGGTGCTGGACACCCACTTCCCGATGTC
This sequence comes from Kitasatospora sp. NPDC034023, assembly GCF_055575795.1. Taxonomy (NCBI): domain Bacteria; kingdom Bacillati; phylum Actinomycetota; class Actinomycetes; order Kitasatosporales; family Streptomycetaceae; genus Kitasatospora; species Kitasatospora sp. NPDC034023. The sequence continues at coordinate 131,527 of NZ_JBVIRY010000017.1, read as the reverse complement.
CCTGCACGCCGACCTCTGCGGGCCCGTCGGTCTCGACCTGGAGCGGGCCGAGGCCAGCCCGGTGACCGGAGCCGACGCCGCCGACGCCGCCGGCCGGCCGTCAATCGGCCTCGGGCCCGAACCGGCGCTTGTACGCCGACGGGGTGATGCCCGTCTCGCGGCGCATCAGCGCGCGCAGGTTGGCGGCGGTGCCGAGGCCGCTGCGCCGGGCGACGATCTCGAAGCGGTTCTCGCCCTGTTCGATCAGCCGGCATGCCAGGGTGAGCCGTTCCCCGGTGAGCCAGGTCAACGGGGTCGTTCCCAGCTGTGCCCGGAAGCGGCGGTGCAGGGTCGCCGGGCTGACGGCCGCGCGACCCGCCAGGTCCGACACCGTGAGGGGCGCGTCCAGCCTTTCCTGCGCCCAGGCCAGGACGGGTGCGAGGGATTCGTCCGGCAGGTCGGGCATCGGCCGCTCCACGAACTGCCGCTGTCCGCCGTCCCGGTGGGCCGCGAAGACCAGCCGCCGGCTCACGGAGTTGGCGACTTCCGCGCCGTGGTCGCGGCGGACCACGTGCAGCCCGAGGTCGAGTGCGGCCGCGCTCCCCGCGGCGGTGAGGATGTCGCCGTCGTCCACGAACAGCACGTCGGTTTCGAGGTGGACGGAAGGGAATCGGGCCCGGAAGGAGTCCGCCCACTGCCAGTGCGCGGTGGCCCGGCGCCCGTCGAGGACTCCGGCCTCGGCCAGGGTGAAGGCCCCGCTGCAGAAGCCGAGCAGGCGGGCGCCGCGTGCGTGCGCCCGTCGGACGGCCTCCAGCACCGCGTGGCGGCGGGGCACTTCGGGGTCGGGACGGTTGGGGACGATCAGGGTGTCCGCGCTATCGGCCGCTTCCAGTCCCGCGACTCCCGTGAGGGTGAAGAACCCGTCGCGCATCAGGGTGCGGGGCTCGGGGGAGCACAGCCTGAAGTCGTACAGGTCGCGCCCGATCTCCGGTCGGCGCAGGCCGAAGACCTCGGTCGCGCACCCGAGTTCGAAGGGGTTGGAGTTCTCGTCCACGATCACGACCACCCGGTGGACGCCCGTCGTGTGAGCGCGACGCGAGGGTTCGCGATGCGAGGGTTCGCGATGCGAGGATTCTTTCGCCATGTGCAATTCCTAGCACTCACGGCGCTCGGGCGGAGTGGCCCAGGATGGGCCCATGAGCAACCAGCCCATCCCCCTGCACACGGCCCTGGCCTCCTTCGACGCTCTGTGGAGCCCTCGCATCGTCACGCGCGTCAACGACTACGACGTCCGGATCGCCAAGGTCGAAGGCGAGCACGTCTGGCACGCCCACGACGCCACCGACGAGTTCTTCCTGGTCCTCGACGGAGAACTGCACATCGCCTTGCGTGAGCCCGACGGCGAGCGCACGGTCGTGCTGCCGCAGGGGGCGGTCTTCACCGTCCCCCGAGGTACGGAGCACAAGCCGTCCGCCCCGTCCGGCGCCGCGATCCTCATGTTCGAGCCGACCGGCACACCGACCGTGGGCGACCGCCACGACGAGATCCCCGCCCACGTGGACGCGACGACCGGACACACCCTCGAAACCTGAACTCCCGGGCGGTACCGATTGCGGGCCGCCCCCATGGGGAACTGCCAGCGCAGGCGCCGGATCACCCGCTCTCAGGATTCGCCGGATCCCGGACGGCTCGAAGGACTACCCTGCGAACGCGCCACGCTACGTACCGTAGCCGCACCAGAAGGAGTCCCATGCCCTCGACCTGTGACCCCCGATACGCCTCCGTCGGCGACGTGAGCGCCGCGCTCATGGTGATCGACTCCCGGCTCAAGGCCGTCCACGACGGCAAGGCCGGGACGGATGCCGAACAGGAGCGGATGATCGACCAGTTCGCCGCGTCCTTCGGCCCCGATGGGCTCAACGAGCTCCTCGACGGCACGTGCACCCTCATCTACCTGTTCATGAACTGGCTGCGGGGGAGCCTCGAGAACCACGACGAGGACATCGTCGAGTACACGGTGCCCACCCTGGTGGCCACGATGCGCATGATGCCCAGGACCTTCCGCCCCGAGGTCATCCCCACCATGGCCGGGCTGCTCCTCGCCGCGGGCACCGGCCTGAGCCCCAACCTGTGGCGCGCCCAGTACGGCCCGTGGACCGCTGCCGAGATGAACCCCCTCGAAGCCGTGACCGTCCTGCTCGCGGAGCACATCAACCGGATCTCCGGCAAGGACGACCACACCTTCGCCACCCAGCTGATCGCCGACGCCCTGTCCAAGCTGGACCAGGCCTGACGCGCAGCGCCTCGCGACCGGTGCGCCGCAGCGCGGTCAGCCGTGGCCGAGGCGGCGCTCGAGCTCGTCGAGGTCGTAGAAGTGGCTGCCCCGGCTGACGGGCCTGCAAGTGGGTTTGAAGGCGGTCTCCTGCTCGTTGTAGAGCATCCGGACGAGGTGGGTGGCCCGCCCGCCGTCGGAGGGCGCGTTCGCGTACAGGTCCCACTGGATGTTCGCGGCCATCGGCGCGACCCGGGCGCCGCGCCACGGGTTGTCCCGGTAGGAGTACGGCTCCCCGGGCCCGGCGGGACAGGTGCTGCCGGGCAGGCCCAGGAGGACGGCGAGGGGCTCGATCTCCTCGGCGTGGGTGAAGCGCAGGGCGGCGCCCTTGTCGCTGGAGCCGTCCGCCTTCGCCCCGGCCTGGGCGAGGAGGTCGTCGAGGAGGACGCCGGCCATCGTGTAGGTGATCGCGCGGCCGCGGAAGGCCGGGCCCTTCCGGTAGAACTCTTCGGCGTCGTCCAGATAGGCGAACCACCGGGCGTCGCGCGGGGTGAGGAACCGGGCGAGGTCGACGTCCGGCGCCTCGACGCTCAGGTCGGGCGCCGTGGCGTAGAGCTGGTACAGCGAGCGGGCGAAGGAGACCTGCGCGGCGGCCGGCAGCGCGGCTGTGAAGTCGGCGCGGAACAGGCACGCGACGACGTGGTGGGCCGCTTCGGCGGTGCGCGGGTCGGCGTCGATCCGCGCGAGGACCGCGGCCAGGTCCGGGTCGCCCGCCAAGTAGGCCTGGTAGTCGGCGTTCTGCGGCTGCCGGTGGAAGTACAGCAGGTCCTTGGCGGTGACCGGGGCCCCGATCAGGCCCGCCAGCGCCGGAGCACCGGAGGCCAGACCGCCGGCGAAGGCCTGGGCACTGGCCACGGCGCGTGCCACGCCCGACGTCTCGACGACGATGGGCTCGCGCTCGGCGGCGATCCTCTCGAACAGTGCCGGCAGGCGCTGCTCCATGCGCTGCGCGGTCCGGCGGTGCTCCTGCGCCCCGCACGCGGAGAGGTTGCCGTAGCCGAGGGCCGTGGCGGCATCGAGGAGTGAGCGCACCTGCGGGCCCAGTTCCGCGCCGAGACCGGAGAGGGCGCCCCGTTGCCCCGCCCTCCGCAGCAGGGCGAGCACCGCCTCGCCGTCCGTGCCGTCCGTCATGGCCCGGGAGCCGTGCCGGGCGACGTTCTCGGTGAACACCGGGCGGAAGCCCCTGGGCGGCTCCTGGTACCGGCCCGCCTTCTCCTGCGGCACGTACGGGGCCTTCGTGCCGTACAGGTCGCGGCCGGCGTACGGAGCACCGGTCCGGTCGAAGCCGCCGGCTCCCTCGGAACGAGTGGTGCGCACATCGCCATCCTCCACCCCGCCGGGCGCCCCGGCGCGCCCGGCCCCGTCGGACGGCATCCCGCGCCTGCGGGCGGGCGTCACGCCGTGGTTGGCGTTGCCGGCCTGTTCCCGGATCAGGTGGACGCGGTGCACGCCGCAGGTCCGCCTGGTGGACAAGGATGAGTGCGAGGCCGGACCGATCGGCTCGCCCTCGCGGTACATGCCGTACGCCGGCCGCCCTGTCACCGGTGATCGCCGGCTCGGTCGCCGCGCTCGGCACCTACCTGGTCTACCGCCTCACCCGCGATGTCGCCGAAGGCCCGCGCACGCGGGGCTTCAGGACCGGTCAGATCGGCTCGGCCTGCATGGTCTCGCTCGCCCACGGCACCAACGACGCGCAGAAGACCATGGGCGTCATCACCCTGGCCCTGATCGCCAACGGAACGCTGGGCGCCGGGGCGAAGTCCCCGACGTGGGTGATCGCCTCCTGCGCCACGGCCATCGCCCTGGGCACGTACGTCGGGGGCTGGCGGGTCATCAGGGCGCTGGGCAAGGGTCCGGTGGAGATCGAACCACCGCAGGGGATGGTCAGCGAGTCGGCCTCGGCCGCGGTCATCCTCTCCTCCACCGACTTCGGGTACTCGCTCTCCACCACCACGTCGCCACCGGGTCGATCCTCGGATCGGGGGTCGGCAGGACGGGCGCGGCGGTGCGGTGGAACATCGCCCACCGCATGGTGGCGGCCTGGCTGCTCACCCTCCCGGCCGCGGCACTGGTCGGGGCGCTGGCCTACTGGGTCGCCCACGGGATCGGCGGTACCGGCGGTGTCGTGGTCGTCTTCGCCGTTCTGGTGCTGGCCTCGGTCGCCTTCTTCATCGTCTCCCGCCACCCGGCCGTCACTCCGGAGAACGTCAACGCCGCGTGGACCGGCTCGGTCGTCCCGGAGCCTCCCGTCGACGAGGTGACCCGGTGAACTCCTGGATCGACCTGGACGCGCTGTGGAAGATCATCGTGGTGGGGCTGCTCGCCGGCGCCGGCCTGCCCGCGCTGTTCGCCATCGGTGTGCGCGCTCTCAGCCCGCCGGTCGGGGCCGACGAGGCCGGCGCGTCACGCCCCGCGTCCGGGGCGCTGGGCTACGCCGTCGCCGCGGTGTGCTTCGCGGTGGTCCTCGCCGCGATCGGCTGGGGGATCTTCGTCATCGTCGACCACAGCTGACCGCACGCGTCCGGTTCGCCACGGTGCGTGGTGTGGTCGGCACCGCCGACAGCTCCGGCCGGCACCGGACAGGTCGGCGCCCGCCCGGCCCCGCGCTCCCGCCCCCGGCGCGCATGGCACACCGGCCCGGGGCGGCACCGGGCTGAACCGGGACGGCCACTGGCGACTCTTGGTGGACCCCCGCGGCCTCCGGCCCCGGGGGTGCCCGGGCTCAGAGCTTGAACATCTCGCTGTACGGCGGGGTGATGCGCTCCTGCCGTGATCCGAAGTCGACGAGTACCGCGATGTCGCTGTCGTCTTCGACGGCGATGACCCGGCCGAGGCCGTGCCGGTCGTGGGTGACCCGGTCGCCGACGGCGAAGTGCTTGCGCGGTGCCTCCACCTTGGGCTTGAAGGGGCTGGTGGGCAGGGGGCGGCGGACTGCTGCAGATTTCGACATTGCCCCCAGTATGCGCCGGAAGGCGGAGCCTGGGCCCCTCCGGCGTATAACGAGTTCGAGTGGGACCGGAAAAATCGGGGCGGAGCGGACCGGACGTTCGGGTCGGGGTGGAACGCCGCGTACGCCGCCCGGTACGCCCCGGGGAGGCGCCGGTGGGGGTGGTGCGTCGCCTCCGGGGGGCTCGCGCGGGCGGGCGGGCGCTGCGGGCCTGCGGGAACTACCCGGGAGCCGGCGGCGCCTACGGGGTGCGTCTTGACGCTCAACTGGCTTGCCCTTCAGGCTTGTTGGCGATCCCGCTGACGCGGGGCCGGCACCCCGGGGGCGGCCCCCGCGAAACCAGGGATGAAATAGTCCGCCACGGCGGGCCGCGGCCTGCTAGAGTCGAATCAGTTGCAGTAGTGGTTCCCATGAACTTTGTGTGCGCCTGCTGATATTGCAGGCGCATTTTTCTTTCCCGGCTTTTGCCGGGTGGGTGCTCATCGCGGCGACTCGAGGTTCGCACTGTGCGTGCTTCGGACAGCCTCTGAAGGAGAATTTTTAATGGCTAATGGCACCGTGAAGTGGTTCAACTCGGAAAAGGGCTTCGGCTTCATCGAGCAGGAGGGTGGCGGCCCGGACGTCTTCGCCCACTACTCGAACATCAACGCCAATGGCTTCCGTGAGCTGCTCGAGGGCCAGAAGGTCGAGTTCGACGTCACGCAGGGCCAGAAGGGCCCGCAGGCGGAGAACATTCGTCCGCTGTAATTTTTCTGCCATGGCACCCGCCTAGCAGCGAGGGGCCCGCACCGCGCAATGCCCGGTGCGGGCCCCTCGGCATGGCGCCACGGCGCATTCCCCGGCCGCTCAGGCCACTCTGGCTTCGCCACCGGCGGCCATCCCCACGCGAGACGCACAGCGCCGCGTCCGGATCGGCGCCCTGCCGTGACATCTCACGGTTCGAGGTCCCTTGCTCCCGCCCTCCGCGGTGAGCGCCGACCGTAGGTGACGTGCCGCACGGTTCTGCCGTCCACGCTCCGACCGTCACATTTCCGGCCCGTTCCCTTGCGGTCTCCGCCGGCGCCCCGCGCCGCAGAGCCTTCCTCGTGACGTGCCGCCCCGAGGAAGGTTTCCCGCATGAATCGCTCCAGTCGCTCCCCGTACCGGAACGCCGACTCCCGCTCCGGCGCCGGCTCCCGCTTCTCCTCGGGCTCCCGCTCCGGCGGCAGCTCGTTCTACGGCGACCGGCCTTCCGGCGGCCGTCGCTCCTTCGGTCGCGGCACCCGTCAGGACTCTTCCCTGCAGGGCGAGTTCGAGATGCCGGTGAGCACCACCCCGGCACTGCCGGCCGTCGAGTCCTTCGAGGAACTGGACATGCCGAAGGCGCTGCTGTCGGTGCTGACCCGTCAGGGCGTCACCACGCCGTTCCCGATCCAGGCCGCGACGCTGCCGAACTCGCTGTCCGGCCGCGACGTCCTCGGACGGGGCCGGACCGGCTCCGGTAAGACCATCGCGTTCGGCCTCGCCGTACTGGCCCGCACCGCCGGGCAGAAGGCCGAGCCGCGCCGCCCGCTGGCCCTGGTGCTGGTCCCCACCCGCGAGCTCGCGCAGCAGGTCACCACCGCCCTCACCCCCTTCGCCCACGCGGTGCGCCTGCGGATGACGACCGTGGTCGGCGGGATGTCCATCGGACGCCAGGCACAGGCGCTGAACCGCGGGGCGGAGGTCGTGGTGGCCACCCCCGGTCGGCTCAAGGACCTGATCCAGCGCGGCGACTGCCAGCTGGACGGGGTCGGCATCACGGTGCTCGACGAGGCCGACCAGATGGCCGACATGGGCTTCCTGCCGCAGGTCACCGAGCTCCTCGAGCAGGTCGCCGAAGGCTGCCAGACGATGCTGTTCTCGGCCACCCTGGACCGCAACGTCGACCGCCTGGTGCGGCGCTTCCTCAAGGACCCGGTCACGCACTCGGTGGACCCGTCCGCGGGAGCGGTCAGCACCATGGAGCACCACGTGCTCCACGTGCAGAACTTCGACAAGAACGCCACCATCGCCCACATCGCGTCCCGCGACGGCCGGGTGATCATGTTCACCGACACCAAGGACGGCGCGGACCGCCTGGTGCACGACCTGCTCGCGAACGGGGTGAAGGCCGCGGCCCTGCACGGCGGCAAGTCCCAGCCCCAGCGCACCCGCACCCTGGAGCAGTTCCACAGCGGCCAGGTCACGGCTCTGATCGCGACCAACGTCGCCGCCCGGGGCATCCACGTCGACGGGCTCGACCTGGTCGTCAACCTGGACCCGCCGAGCGACCACAAGGACTACCTCCACCGGGGCGGCCGCACCGCCCGGGCGGGCGAGTCCGGCACCGTCGTCACCCTGGTGCTGCCCAACCAGCGCCGCGCGATGACCCGCATGATGACGACGGCCGCCATCACCCCCGTCACCACCAGGGTCAGCGCCGGCGACGAGGAGCTGGCCCGCATCACCGGCGCCCGCGTGCCCACCGGCATCCCCACCGTGATCGCCGACCCTGTCGTCGAGCGGCCGCGCCGCAGCGCGTCCGCGAGCCGCGGCCGCCGCGGCCGCCCCGCCCACACGAGCGGCGACACCCGGGCCGCCTCCGGCCGCGACAGCCAGGGCTCCGCCGGCCGCCGTCGGGCGCCCAGGCGCGTCTCCCCCACCGCGTAGCACCCGCCGGGCCCGGTTCGCAGGACGGACCGGGCCCGCGCAGCACGCGGGGGACCACGGGGCAGGGGGACCACGGGGCAGGGGGACCACGGGGGACTGCGGGGAACCACGGGGCACCGCAAGGCCGATGGCCGGCGGCCAGGAGAAGAGGCACCAGAGGTGTGGGGACCGCTCAGCGAGGATGTGCGTCGGAGCCTGGACCTGCTGTTGGCTGGGGACACCGAGGTGGCCCGGGCGTACCGGGCACAGCTACCCCACGTGCGGATGAGGCCCGGATGTACGTGCGGGTGTCCGACGGTGGATCTGCACGTGGACGAGGACGCCGTGGCGGCCGGGCCGGTGGCGGAGCAGAGTCCGGTCATTGCTGACGGAAGTATCCGGACCGTCGACGGTGGCTACCTCGGGGAGGCGATGGTCTTCGCGTTCGGTGGGTACCTTTCGACCCTCGAGGTCTGCGTCTGGGATGACCTGGGTGTCCTGGAGCTGCCGCTCTGGCGGCGGTTGAGCGTTTAGCGGCGGTGGCGTGTCATGGCCATCACCTGATCGTCCCGAGGTGTGTCACCGCATTGTGGATGCCGTCGTGACGTCGGATCCCGGTCGCGAGCCGGTCGGTGGCGTGGCGGTACCCCGGGTGGTGGAGGGATCGCTGCAGGAGCCCGGTGAGGCGGTCGGTAGTGAGGTGGCGCAGGGGGAGGGCGGCGGGTGCCGCGCCGAGGGCGGTCAGGCGCGCGGCCCAGTAGGGCTGGTCCAGCCCGACGGGGACGGGCAGGGTGAGGGTGCCCGCGTTGAGCGAGGCGTGGGTGGTTCCGGGGCCGGCGTGGTGGACGGCGGCGCGCACCCGGGGGAAGAGCCAGTCGTGCGGGCATTCGCCGATGGTGAGGACATCGTCCGTGTCTCCGTGAAGCCCTGCCCAGCCGGACTGGATGACGGCACGGATCCGCAGCCGCTTGGTGGCGCTGACGATGGTGCGGCTGAGGTGCTCGCTGTCGATCCGGCTCATGCTGCCGAAGCCGAAGTAGACGGGGGCCGGCCCGCTGTCGAGGAAGTCCTGGAGCCGGGCGTCGGGCTGCCAGCCGGGCGGGCGTGCCGCCGGCCAGTATCCGGTGGTGGCGTGCCCCGGGGGCAGGCGGAAGCCCCGCGGCAGGAGGGCGTCGCTGATCCCGTAGAGGACCGGCCGGTGGCGCAGGGTTCGCAGGACGCCCGTCGCCTGCCGTGGCGGGGTCCCGAGGCTGCCGGCCAGGTGGGTGAGGGCGGGCGCGTACATGGGGTGGAGCAGCGTCTTCACGGCGGTGTCGGCGACGGCGTGCTGCCTCCAGGGCAGGGCGGTCATCAGTCGCGGAAGGATCATGGCGTGCGAGACGGTGTAGACGCCGAGGCACGGCAGCCGCAGTGCGTCGGCGATGACCGCGCACAGGGGGTGCATCAGCGGGTGCGCCAGGAGGACGTCGGTCCCGTTGTCGGCGGCTTCCAGCAGTGTGCGTGCCGCCGTGGTGGCGATGTCCTGGCCGTTGCGCAGCCGTTCGCGCCACGGCTTGCGCTGGGCCGTCAGCGCTTCTTGACGGTCCAGCGGCATGGTGTGGACGGGCAGGCCGTGGTCGGCGAAGCGGGGCGCGTGGCGGCGGGAGGTGGCGACGGTGACGTGGTGGCCGGCGTCCCTGAGCCCGAGGGCCAGGCCGGTGTAGGGGGCGATGTCGCCGGTCGTGCCCCAGGTGGCGAGGAGGACGCGCGTCGCGCTGTCCGGTGCGGGGTTCAAGGTGGCTTGGTGCTTCCGGGAGGCGGGGCGGGCGGGACGGGGTAGGCGGGCGGGGCGGTAGGGCGGGTGGTCACAGGCGCAGGGTGGTGGTGCCCGGGGTGGTGAGCGGCTGCTGGTGGAGGAACCGGCCGATGAGGTCGGCGAAGTCACGGTCGCGTTCCATGTGGAGGAGGTGGTCGGCGTCCTCCATGACGGCGAAGGTCACGTCCGTGATGGTGCCGGCGACGGCGCGGTTGTCCGCGACGGTGGTGATGGTGTCGTGTTCGCCGACGCCGACCAGCGCGGGTGTGCGCCGGATTCCGCCGGGCGGGAGCAGGCCGTCGAGGAGGAGGTGGCCGCGGTCGCGGACGTAGCGGACGAGGGGGTCCTGCGCGGACGAGGTCAGCTGGTTGAGCAGGACCCGGGCGGCCGCGCGGATCATGAGGACGCGGCGACCGGCCCGGGGGTTCGTCAGGAGGCCGACCAGTTGTTCGGCGGCTTCCCGGTGGGAGGCGGGGGCCGCGAGGGTCCGGGGGTGGGCCGTCCGGCCGGCGCACGGGCCTTGCAGCGCCGCTTGGTCGCCGTGTCGGTCGACGTGTCGGTCGCGGTGGCCTTGGCGGGAGTCGGCTTCCCGGCGCAGGCCTTCGTGGATCAGGGCGGTGAGGCGGGCTCCGGGGCGCGGGGCGGCCCCGAAGATCATCAGGTGGGTGACGCGGGCCGGGTGGTCCTGGGCGAGTCGGTAGGCGATGGGGTAGCCGGAGGAGACGCCGAGGGTGGCGAAGCGCTCGATCCCGAGGTGGTCCGGGGCTCGGAGGGCGGCGTCGGTCAGGTCGTCCCAGCTGAGGTCGGGGTGGCGCCGTCCGTCCGGGCCGACGGCCCCACCGCCGGGCGGACCGGCGGACGGCAGGTCGGGGATGAGCAGGGGGTGGCGGTCGGCGAGGTGGCGTTCCAGGCGGGCCCATGAGTGACGGTCCTGAAGGCCGCCGCCGAGAACCAGCACCGGGACCGCGTGGTCGGCGGTGCAGGGGGTGACGAGCCGGCAGGGGTAGGTCGTGCCGCGCCACGCGATGGCATGGTCCTGCACGGTGACGGTGCGGGGCGGGGCTGTCATGCGGTGGCCCTCTGGTGGCGTTCGACGAAGTCGGCCAGCTCGGTGATGGTGGAGGTGGCGGACAGGTCGGATTCGGTGATGACCAGGCCGTGGTCCTCCTCCAGGACCATGGCGAGGATGGCGACGGCCATGGAGTCGACGCCCGCGTCGGCGAGGGTCGCCTCGGGGGTGACGGGCCCCGGAGGCAGGGCGGCCTTGTGGGTGAGGACGTGGATGACGGTGGTGAGCATGTCCTGCATGGGACCGGGCCCTTCCGGGTGGCGTGTCATGGTGGCCTGTCATGGGTGAAGAGTGAGGTTCTGGGGCCAGGTGGCGGTGGTGGCGGCCCAGGTCAGGCCGCTGCCGAAGGACACCAGGACGGTGCGCTGGTCCGGTTTCAGCGTGCCCTGCTCGGCCGCGTGGGCCAGCAGCAGGGGCACCGACGCGGCGGCGGTGTTGCCGACCGTCTCGATGTTGGTCGGCATCCGCTCGGCGGGGAGGCCGAGGTCGGCGGCGACCGCGTGGGTGATGGTGGCGTTCGCCTGGTGGGCGACGAGGACGTCGATGTCGTCCAGGGTCCATCCGGCGGCCGCGGTCGCCGCGCGGACCGCGTCGCTCATGCGGCGCACGGCCTGTTTCAGCACATGGCTTCCGCTCATGCGCAGGTAGAGCTCGCCGCCGGCGTCGAGGGGGAGGCGTTGCCGGGCACCGCCCGCGGGGATGGCGATGATGTCCGCCAAGGTGCCGTCGCTGCCCCACACCGTCGGGCCGAAGGTCGGTGACTCCCCCGGTCGGGCGGCGCGCAGGACGGCGGCTCCCGCACCGTCGCCGAACAGCGGTGCGGTGTTGAGGTCGTGGGGATCGACCATGGCCGAGGCGCTCTCCGCGCCGATGACGAGCACGCTGCGCGCGGTCGCCGAGCTGATCAGGCCCCGGGCGAGTTCGCATGCGTACAGGAATCCGGAGCAGCCGGCGTTGAGGTCGAACGCCGCGATGCCGGTCATGCCGAGCAGGCTCGCCACCTCGGGGGCGCCGGCGGGGCAGAGCCGGTCGGGTGTGGTGGTCGCGAGGATCAGCGCGTCGACCTCGGACGTGCCGGCCGAGTCGAGGGCACGGCGGCCCGCCTGCGCCGCGAGGTGGACGGTGGCGGTGCCCGGAGTGACCCGGCGGCGCTGGGCGATGCCGATGCGCCGGTGCACGAAGGCGGCCGTCTGCGGTGCCATGACCTGGCTGTTGTCCACTACCGTCGGCGGGAGCCAGCTGCCGAGTCCGCATAGCACGGTGTGCGTCAAGTCCCCTCCTGGAGAGCCTTCTTGGGCGGCCGGGGCCGCTGTCGTCACAAGCCGCCGGTCAGCCGGCCGTCGCCGCCACGCGCTCCTGCGGGGCGGGCAGCGGGGCCGCGTCTTCGAGTAGGTAGGGCAGCGCCGTGGTGGGACGGCCGGTGAAGTGGCGCATCACCAGATCCGACGCTTCCCACCGCCGTTCCATGAAGACCCAGTGGTCGGCCTCGGGGATGACGGCGAACCGGCAGTCGCCGATGGTGGCCGCGAAGTCGCGCTGCTCGGCGGCGGAGCTGATGGTGTCGTGCTCCCCGCAGAAGACGAGGGTGGAGACGCCGTCCAGCCTGCCCGTCGGGTCGAGGTTCTCCAGCACCGACCGCTCCATCGTGGCGAATCCGTGGGCCGTGCTGTTCACGGCCCGCAACGTCATCCGCCGCACCAGTCGGTGGACGATGTCCCGCTGACGGATGGGCGCCCGCCCCTGCGGGCACAGGAACATCTCCATGAGGACGTCCACCAGGCCCTCGGCGTCGTCGGCGGCCATCCGCTCCGCGCCGCGCCGCCACAGGGCGGTCAGTTCGTCGCTGATGCGCACGGGCACCCCTCCGAGTGCGAGCCTGACGACCCGGTCCGGGCGACGCTGTGCGCAGCGGTGGGCGACCGCGGCGCCGAAGGAGTAGCCGAGGAGGTTGACGCGGGCCACTCCGAGGTCGTCGAGCAGGGCCTCCACGACCTCGCACATCGTCTCCATCCCCTGCTCCGGGCGCAGCGGGGTCGAGTCGCCGGCACCGGGGAGGTCCACGGAGACCAGGTCGGCGAAGGGAAGGACGTGCTGCCGCAGGACGGACCAGCCGTTCATGCCTTGCAGCACGCCCCCGATCGCGAGGACCGGAGCGATCGACGGGTCGGCGGCCCGCAGTAACTGGTACGAGAACGACAGCCCTTCGTGGGTGAGCCTGCGGATGGTCACTTCGCTCATGGTTTCTCCAACCGGTGACGGACGCGAACCGGTGCAGGACACGGACCGGCAATGGACGCGAACCGGTGCTGGCCGCGAACCGGTGCTGGCCGCGACGGCCCTGCCCGAGCCGGTCAGCCGCGCGCGGCCATCCGCTCCGTGGCGGCTCCCGGGCCGGGGACCGCGGCCGTCCGCTCGGTCGCGGCTCCCGAGTCGGCGATCGCGGCTTCGACCAGGTCGGCGGTCTCCTGCAGCGTCAGGCTGCCGGTGGCGTGAGCGTCGTCCAGGTGGACGCCGTAGTGGTCGGAGAGGGTGACGAACAGTTCCACCTGGGCGATGGAGTCCAGGGCGAGGCAGGAGAAGCTGGCCTCGGGGGTCAGTTCCTGCTGCGGCACACCGAAGGCCTGCGCCAGGTAGGAGGTGATGAAGTCCAGCGGTCGCTGATCGAGCATGTCCATGGTTCTCTTCTCCTTCTGTGCCAGATTCTGTGTCGGATTCCGTGTCAGAACACCGGTTGGATGTCGGGCCAGGTCATCGCCACCGCGCCCCACACCGCGCCGCCCCCGAAGGCGGTCAGCAGCGTGCGGGCCCCGGCCCCGACGGCCTTCTCGCGCACCACGTCGTCCATGACGAGCGGGATCGAGGCGGAGGAGGTGTTTCCCACCTCGCGGATGTTCCCCAGCCGGCCGGGCGGGCGGATCCCGACGAGGTCGGCCACCTTGTCGAGGATGCGCTGGTTCGCCTGGTGCCCGATGAACGCCTCGACGTCCTCCGCTTCCCAGCCGACCGCCCCCAGCAGGGACCGGGACACCTCCGTCATGCGCCGCGTCGCATGCGCGAACATCTGCGGGCCCTGCATCCGCAGACACCGCGCGTCGTGCCCCGCTGCCTGCACCACTGCCTGCCCTGCATCCGGCCGGGCATCCGGTCCGGCATCCGGCCGGCGGGAGCCGCCGGCGGCGATCACCGCCAGATCCTTCTGCGTGCCGTCGCTGCCCAACTGCGTGGCCAGCACCGCACCGGCCTCGTCGGCGGTACCGCGACGCAGGACGACAGCCCCCGCCCCGTCGGCGAACACGACGGCCGTCCCCCGGTCCGACATGTCCGTGATCGTCGACAGGGTCTCCGCGCCGATCAGCAGCACGGTCTCCGCGGCGCCCGCCCTGATCCACGCGTCACCGGCCGCGACGGCGTAGACGAAACCCGAACAGGCCGCCGCGATGTCGAACGCCGGCACCGTACCGAGGCCCAGCTGCGCCGCGACCCACGGCGCCGTCGCCGGGGAATGGTGATCGGGGGTGGTCGTGGACACCACCACCAGGTCCACCCGCTCCACACCCGCGCTGCGCAGCGCCCGCTGACCGGCCCGCACCGCCAGGTCCCCCGTGCTCTCCCCCGGCTCGGCCCAACGGCGGGTCTCGATCCCGGTCCTCGACCGGATCCACTCGTCGCTGGTCTCCAGACGGGACAACGGCGCATCGGTGTTGCGGACGACCCGTGACGGCAGGTGCGATCCCGTCCCGATGACCACTGCGGCCGGGCAAGCTGACAACACGTCCCCCTGGATGAACGTCGCTACGGGTGGGAAACCTCAAGGCCTCAAGGAGTGTCCCGCCGACCGGGCCGGAGACACTCCCTATCAATCGGATTCGCCTCGGCGCTCACACAACCGGGGGCGCCGGATACTCCGTACGGCCGAACCCGGGTTGCGACCGGGCCCGCCTCGGCGGCAACAGCCCGTCGGCCGAGGAAACCAGGCAGGAGCTGCACAGCCAGGCAGTCGCTGCGCCCCCAGGCGGGCGCTGCGCAGCCAGACGGACCCCCGGTGTGGTGCAGCATGCCGCTGCGCCGGGCGCGGCGCCGGTGACCGGGTCCGGCTGGTGGTCATCGCCGACGAGACGGGACTGGTGACGGCTGCTCGGTGAGGTCGCTGCGACTACTTCCGCTGCATGGACAGGTAGCAGGGGTCCTGTTCCTCGGGCTCGCACAGCATGCTCGGGGACGAGGCCCCGTACACGTCCATCGTCTCGGAGCCGTTCAGGACGATGCTCTGCTCCTGGCCACGGCCCGCTGTCCCGGTGCGCGTCCAGTGCCCTGACAGGTAGACGGGCGGTCGTGTCTCCGAGATCCGGTAGGGGGCTTCGCCGATGAAATTGGTGCGGTACCGGCCGTCCGGTAGCAGCTCCAACACCCTGCCACCGACGCCGCTCCACGTCCCGACGAGGGCCTGGTCGGAGGGGTCGGGCGGCGCCCAGCGCTGATCGGCCTGGTAGCAGGCGAGGCCCCAGGTCGCCCCGGCGGCCAGGAGGGCGGACCCGGCGAGTACGGCGCCGCCGCGCTGCCACCGCGCCCGTCCGCGCGCCGTCACCGCGAAGCGGAAGGCGACGATCAGCGCCTGGAGCGGCCACAGGAACGCGAGCAGCATGCCCAGATCGCACCAGACCAGCCAGACGAGGGAGTTGGCCTTCCCGCGACCCGGCCGGACGGTCGGCCCGACGAGGCCGGCGACCGCCATGCCGACCGCCCAGGCCAGCGCGACATCGACGTACAGGTCGAACCCGGCGGCGTCCGCCGGCTGCGGGCCGCTCCAGTCGAACAGTGCCCGGACGGCGCACCAGAGAAGAACCCCGACGATCCCGAGGCACGCGAACGCCCGGCAGGCGAACAGCAACGTGCCGAGCGCTGTTCGCACCCAGATCGATCTCTTCACGCAATCCCCCTGGTCAGCGCGTTCCACCAGAAGGTAGCCCGGATCCACCCTGCCTGACCGAACGGGTCGTCCCTGGTACAGAACTGCGACAGCAGGCCGCTGTGTTCGGCCACTGTGTGCGGCCTCCGGAACTGGGACACGGTCTGCGATCGCCGGGTCGGAACGGCCATCGCTTCCGGGGGATTCGACCTCGGCGTCTGTGGTGGGGCCGGCGGGCTCGGGCCTGGCGGCGACGTCGTCGTCGGAAGCGCGACGGGCGCAGCAGTCGACGGCCGGCTCGGTGCCTGCGGGCCGCTGTGGCAGGTAGCGACGGCCGACCTCTCTTGCGAGGTGAATGGCGTTCACCTAGGGTGGTGAACGCCATTCACCTGCCAGGGAGTCCTGCCGTGCCCACTGATTCGCGTCCGTCGACGTCTCCGACCGCCGACCGTGGCGTCATGGCCGTTCTGGCAGCCGGCGGCATCGTCACCACGCTGGTGCAGACCGCGGTCGTGCCGCTGCTGCCGCAGCTGCCCCGGCTGACCGGCGCGGCGCCGGTCGATGTCGGGTGGGTGGTCACGCTCACGCTGCTGACCGGCGCGGTCGCCACCCCCCTGCTGGGGCGTGCCGGGGACATGTACGGCAAGCGACGGATGCTGCTGCTCGCGCTCGGGGCGCTCGCCGCCGGGTCGCTGGTGTGCGCGTTCGCCTCCACCCTCCCGTGGCTGTTGGTGGGGCGGGCGCTGCAGGGTGTGGGCGCGGCGGTGGTGCCACTGTCGATCAGTTTCCTGCGGGGTGTGCTGCCGCCGCAGCGGACGGGTTCCTCGGTGGCGCTGATGAGTTCGACGGTGGGCATCGGCGCGGCTCTCGGCCTGCCGCTGGCCGCGCTGCTGGTGCAGTACGCGGACTGGCACGCGATGTTCTGGGCCATGACCCTGCTCTCGACGGGAGTGCTCGCCCTGGCGTGGCGGCTGCTGCGGGAGGAGCCCGTCCGGTCACCGGGGCGCTTCGACCTGCTCGGGGCGTGCGGGCTGAGCGCGGGGCTGGTGTTTCTGCTGCTGGCGTTGTCGAAGGCGGGTGAGTGGGGCTGGGGCAGTCGGCGGATGCTGGGTCTGTCGGGGGCGGCGCTGCTGATCCTGACGGGCTGGACCGTCCAGCAGCGCCGCGCGTCGCGGCCACTGGTGGACGTGCGGCTCGCGACGCGTCCGGCGGTTCTGCTGCCGCACCTGGCCGCGTTGCTGGCCGGGTTCTCCTTCTACGCCAACTCCCTCGTCACCGCGCAACTGGTCCAGGCGCCCCGGGCCACCGGATACGGCCTGGGGCTCTCGGTGATGGCGGCGGGTGCATGTCTGCTGCCCAGCGGTGTGATCATGGTGCTGTGTGCTTCGCTGTCCGCCCGCCTGTCCGCCGCCCGCGGGGCCAAGGCCACCCTCACCCTGGGCACGGTGGTCATCGCGGCCGGCTATGGTCTGCGCTTCGCCGACAGCCGGGAGTTGTGGGCGGTCATCGCGGGCGCGGCCGTGGTCTCGGTCGGCACGGCGCTCGCCTACTCCGCCCTGCCCATGCTGATCATGCGGGCGGTGCCGCTGGAGCAGACCGCCGCGGCGAACGGCCTCAACGTCCTCATGCGCACCATCGGGCAGGCCCTGTGCAGTGCGGTGGTCGCCACCGTGCTGGCCCAGCACACCCGCCTGTTCGCCGACACGGCGGGCGTGGCCGTGGCGGCGCCGACCCTGTCCGGGTACCGCCTGGCGTTCGCCGCGGCAGGCGCGGTTGCGCTGCTGGCCTGCGCGGCCGCCTGCCTCATCCCGCGCCGTCCGCGCCCCGCGCCGTCCCCCCTCCAGGAGACTGAACAAGATGCCCGACCCGAGCTCCGCCTCCCCGCGCAGCGCCCGTCCGCGAACGACCTCCAAGAACCCGCCGGCACCGCCGCCGACGCCCGCCCCGGACCGGCCGGCACGACCGCGTGACGCCGACGCCCGCCGCGCGGACATCCTCGCCGCGGCCCGGCGCGCCTTCGCACGCCACGCCTATGCCGACACCACCATCGCCGCCATCGCCGACGACGCGGGCGTCAGCCCGGCGCTCGTGATGAAGTACTACGGCACCAAGGAACACCTGTTCACCCAGGTCTTCACCTTCGACGCCGACGCCACCGCCCTCTTCGACGCCCCCCTGGACCGCCTCGCCCGGCACATGGTCCTGCACCTGCTCGCCACCCAACGCGGCCAGACCCGCGACCCGATCCTGCGCATCGCCTTCTCCCGCCACCACCTGGAGCTCGGCGGCCAGGCACGAGCCAACTTCCGCACGCAGGTCATCGACGCCCTCGCCGCCCGCCTCCCCGGCCCGGACGCCCCGCTGCGAGCGGAGATGGCCATCGGCGTGCTGCTCGGCCTCGGCGCCCTCTACGCGACCGTCCAAGCCGACCGGCTCACCCGACTGGACCCCGACGACGTCGCCGACCTGTACGTCCCCCTCCTGCAACCCCTGCTCTGCGGCGAGACCCCGACGGGCCGCTGACCACCACGGGATCGGCCGGACCCCGCCGGGGGCGTGTCAGTGTGACCTTGCGTAAGTGCCGTGGGGTCACCGGCTGCTGACCGGTCCTCGAAGAACAGCGAGAACCGGTCAGCGGGCCGCCCTGCGGGTGCCGGTCCGTGCCGTGGCAGACTCGGCGGCATGACTTCCTCCCTGCCCGAGCCGGACCAGCAACTCTCCGACCCCAGCGAGCTGCTGCTGGACTATCTCGACTACTACCGGTCCGTGGTCGGCGCCAAGGTCGAGGGCATGTCCGACGCGGAACTGCGCGTCAGTCGGCTCCCTTCCGGGTGGACCCTGATCGAGTTGCTGAAGCACCTCGTGCACATGGAACAGCGCTGGCTGCGCTGGGGCTTCCGGGGCGAGCAGGTCGCGGCGCCCTGGGGCGACCGCGGGCCGGCGGACCGCTGGTACGTCGCGCCGGAGGAGACGGCCGCCGACCTGATGGCCGCGCTGCACTCGGGCGGCGAGTACACCCGGGCCGTCGTGTCGGGTACGCCGCTGTCCACCGTCGCCGCGGCCGGCGGCCGTTTCCCGGACGACGGCACCGCGCGGCCCACCCTGGGCTGGATCCTGTTCCATGTCCTGCAGGAGTACGCCCGTCACGCGGGCCACCTGGACATCGTCCGAGAACTCGCCGACGGCGTCACCGGCGAATAGCCACCGGCCTGCCGGGACCGGTCAAGATGTCGCCCGCGCCCTGGTAGGCGAATACCTCGATCGAGAACAACTCGTCGGGCTTGACGGCGAGTTGTCCCGAGCCCTGGGTGAATACGGTGCCGTGGTCGAGTCTGCCGGTGGTCGTCCGGTGGATGGCCACGGCGCCTAGAGTGGCCGCGGCAGCCAGGACCACGGCCTCCGTCAGCAGGACTCGGCGCCACCGCGTCCTCACGGGGTCGCCCATGAGAATCTCCCCCGATATCCCGTCATGCAGCCCGAAGATCGCCGGACAGCATAGCGGCCGTTCCGCCCCCTCCGGCCGACCAGAACCCCACTGCCCGCGCCGGGGGTGAGACCGGGCTGCTCCGAGTGGCGCCGACGGGTGGTGGACGTCCGTCCGCGAACGCAGGCTGGCCGTGCGGTGTCCGCCCGGACCGTGCGGCGGCGGGCGCGGCACCGCGGCGGCGTCCCGGACGGGGCGGCCGGGTACGTCGGAGAGACGGGATCTCATGGTTCAACAGGACACCGGTCCGGGTTGCCTGCCGTCCGTTCGCGGGATCGGCGGGTTCGTACGAAGGCGGACACGGTACCGGTGCGCAGGGCGCCGCTCCCGGGGCGCGCGCACGGGGGCGGCGCTGGTCGCCGCCGGTCTGGCCTTCCTGGGTGCGGTCGGGCCGACGCCGAGCAGTGCCCTGTCGGCGCCCGTCGGTGAGCCCTGGCCGGGAGCTCGGGCGCACTTCGTGTCCGGGCCCTGCCCGGAGACACCCGAGCCGGTCCCCGGGCGGTGCGGGTTGCTGGAGGTGCCGGAGAGCCGCACCCACCACCGTCACCACGGGCGGACGATCCGGCTGGCCGTGGCGATCATCCCGGCCACGTCGGCAACGCCGGCCCAGGACCCGGTGGTGTTCATGGAGGGGGGTCCCGGCGGCGACGCGTTCGGGAGCATCCCCTTCCTGATCGATGCCGGGGTGAACCGGGACCGCGATCTGATCGTCATGGCCCAGCGCGGGACGCTCCACGCGCAGCCGGCCCTCACCTGCCCGGAGATCGACCGGTTCTCCGTGGAAGCCGTCGCGCTGCGCTACGACGCCCCGTCGACCGGGCGGCGCCTGGTGGGCGCGGCGAAGGAGTGCCGGGACCGGCTGACGGCCGACGGCGTCGACCTCAGCGCCTACAACACCACCGAGAACGCCGCGGACTTCGCCGATCTGCGCAGGGCCCTGGGCATCGACCGGTGGAACGTCTACGGGTACTCCTACGGCACCGAGCTGGCCCTCACCTACCTGCGCCTCCACCCCGAGGGGATCCGCTCGGTGGCGATCGACTCGGTCGTGCCCCCGCAGATCGTGAGCCTGCCGTGGACCTGGGACAGCGCCCGGGAGGGGATCGGCGCGATCCTCGCGGCGTGCGCGGCCCAGCCCGACTGCGAGCGCCGCTACCCGAACCTCCCGGACACCCTGACGGAGCAGGTCCGGCGGCTGGAGGCGCACCCCCTGAAACTGACGGCCCAGCCGCCGAGCGGGGGCGACCCGGTGGAGGTCGTCCTCGACGGCGGCGCGATGGTGAACCTGCTGGTCGCCAACACCGTCAAGGCCGTCGACGCCCCCGCCGCGCTCGACGAACTCGCCCGCGGCAACCCGGAGCGGTTCGCGCGGGCCCGCGCCGCCGACGCGGTGGGCGCCATCGGCGAGTTCGGCCACGGCCTGACGCAGTCGGTGGCCTGCAGCGAGTGGGTCCCGCGCTTTTCGGAGTCCGACCTGCTGGAGGCCGGGCGCCAGGCCTTCCCCGGGTGGCCGGACCGGGTGCTGGCCCAGGCACCGCAGCTTCCCTTCGAACACCACCTGTGCCGCGCCTGGGACGTCCCGGACCGCACCGCGATCCAGCGGGTGGCCACCGTCAGCGACGTGCCGACGCTCGTCGTCTCCGGAACCTTCGACTCGAAGACCGGCGCGAGCTGGGGGCCGTTCACGGCTCGGACGCTGTCCCGCTCGACCACCGTACGGATCCCCGGCATCGGCCACTGGGTGGTCCCCCAATCGCCCTGCGCGCAGAGCGTCCTGGCCTCCTTCCTCACGCATCCGACCGCGCCCGACACCGGCTGCGTGGCCGGGCTCTCCCCCAAACCGTTCACCATCACCCCGGACCCGGAGACCGCATGATGTCCATCCGCCCACCTCACCACCGGCGCACCGCGCGACGGCTCCTGGCCACGCTGGCCGGCGCCACGGCCGGCGTCCTCGTCACCGGCCTCGCCGTCGTGCCCGCCCAGGCCGACACCGGCGCCACGGAGCGCCTCGGCACGGTGGCCCGGACGGTGGGCCACGCCCACTTCCAGCCGGGCCCCTGCCCACGGACGGCGGACCCGGCTCCCCCGGTCAAGCGGCCCCGCTGCGGAACGCTCACGGTGCCCGAGAACCGCTCCCGGCACGACGGGCGGACGATCACCCTCGCCGTCGAGATCGTGCCCGCGGCCACGAAGAGACCGGCGCCCGACCCGATCGTGTGGCTCGCCGGCGGGCCCGGCGACGACGCGGTCTCCGAGATCCAGCTGGCGCTCAACGGCAACCTGAACCGCGACCGGGACGTGATCTTCATGTCCCAGCGGGGAACCTACTCCGCCGACCCGCAGCTCACCTGCCCGAACATCGACGAGTTCAACGCGCGCGCCCTCAACCTCGTCTACGGCGCGCCGTCCACCGGGCGCCTGCACGTCGAGGCGACACAGGCCTGCCGCGACGAACTGGTGGGCCGCGGGGCCGACCTCAGCGCCTACAACGGCACCGAGAGCGCCGCCGACTACGCCGACCTGCGCGAAGCGCTGTGCATCGACCAGTGGAACGTGTTCGGCATCTCCTACGGCACCGACCTGGCCCTGCTCTACATGCGCCTGCACCCGGAAGGCATCCGGTCGGTCGGCATCGACGGCGTCCTGCCGCCGTCCCTGGCGGGCGGGGCCGTCACCTGGAAAGCCGCCCGGGAGGGCACCGACGGCCTGTTCAAGGCCTGCGAGCAACAGGCCGCCTGCAACGACCGCTACCCGGGCCTGAAGGCCACCTTCGAGCGCCTCGTCGGCGAACTCGAAGCGCAGCCGGTCACCACCACCGTCACCGTCCCGGGCCAACCCGGCCCGGTGGAGGTCGTGCTGGACGGCGGAGTCCTGGTGAACTGGCTGGTCTCCGCCACCCACGTGGCGGCCGGAGTGCCCCGCTCCATCGACGAGCTGGCCCACGGCAACCCGCAGCGGATCGCCGAACAGTGGGCCGGGGGCAAGCTCAGCCCGCAGGCCATCGGCAGGACCTCCCACGGGCTCGCGTACGGCATCTTCTGCAGCGAGTGGACGCCGTTCGAGAGCCAGGCCGAGTTGATCGAGGGCGGGCGGCGCGAGTTCCCGTCGTTCCCCGAATCGGTGCTGGCCAACGCGCCGCTGCTCGCCTTCCTCCACGCGGACTGCCGCGCCTGGGACGTTCCCGCGGCACCGGCCTCGATCCGGGACGTGACGCACAGTGACATTCCGTCGCTCGTCCTGTCCGGCGGGTTCGACGCCCAGACCGCACCGAGCAGCGGGCCGTACGCCGCAAGCACGCTGAGCCGGTCCACCGAGGTCACGGTCCCCTACGTCGCCCACGTGGTCTTCGCCGACTCGCCGTGCGCACAGTCGATCACCCGTTCGTTCTTCGACACCCCGACCGCCCCCGACACGGGATGCCTCGCAGGCCTCCAGCCGCCCGCGTTCGAGATCGGGGCGTAGTCGGGGCGTCATCGGGGCGTCGGGGCAGCCCGACCCATCGATCCCGCCGTTCGGGCGGGCGGCGCGGACCTGCTGTGGCAGGTCCGCGCCGACGCCGTCCTGCCCCCGGTCAGGCCCGGTCAGGTTCGGTCAGGCCCGGGAGGGGCCCGCTCCTGCCCCGGTGGTCGTGATGGCCGCGGCGATCTCGTCGAGGTCGGCCGGGGTGAGGTTGACGTGGGCTGCCCCGATCCAGCCGTCGACCTGGGCGGGGGTGCGGGCACCCACGATGGCGCCGGTGATGCCGGGCCAGGCCAGGGCCCAGGCGACGGCGGTCTCGGCGACGGTGACGTCGTGGCGCTCGGCGATCGGGCGCAGCGCGTCGGCGAGCCGGAGGTTCGCGGTGAGTCCGGTGGTGAAGTCCGCGTGCGCGGAGCGCCAGTCGTCGGCGGGCAGGTTCGCGGCGCGCCCGGCGGTGAACGCGCCGGTCAGGAGCCCGGATTGGAGCGGGGAGTAGGCGATGACGCCGGCGCCGTGGGTTTCGGCCCAGGCGATGTCGAGGGCGGCGGTGCGGTTGATCGCGGAGAACGGCGGCTGGATGGCGTCCACGTGCGCGATGCCTTCGGCGGCGTCGAGTTCCGCGACGGCGTGATTGGACAGGCCGATCGCGCGGACCTTGCCCTCGGCTTTCAGGTCGGCCATGGTCTGCCAGTACTCGGCCAACGGCGTCGCGTTCGGGGACACCGCCCCCGTGCCGTGGCCGGTGTACTCGAGGGACTCGCCGGTGTCGGGGTAGTGCACCTGGTACAGGTCGATCCGCTCGACGCCCAGGCGGCGCAGGGAGTCCTCGACCTCGCGGCGTACGCTGGCGGCCTTCATGATCCGGCGCGGGGACGCGGTGGGGTCGGCCGGGTCCCAGACCAGCCCGGCCTTGGTGAACACGAAGGGCCGGTCCGCTTCGGGGAGATCGGCGATGGCCTTGCCGACGAGCTCCTCGGAGTGCCCGAGGCCGTAGACCGCGGCGGTGTCGATCCAGTTGACTCCCCGCTTCAGGGCGTGGCGGATCGCGGCGACGGACTCGGCGTCGTCGCTCGCGCCCCAGCCGAACGCCCAGCCGGAGCCGGACACCGCCCACGACCCGAAGCCGAGCCGGGTGATGTCCATGTCCGTGGTGCCCAGGCGTCGGGTGGGCAGGCTGTCATGCGTCATGCCGGTGTGCTCCTCGGTCCTTTTGGTCCTTGCATTCGGTGTTCTGCTCGTGGTCCTCGCCGCTGCTGCTGCGGCTGCTGCTGCTGCCGAACGGGAACGTGCCTGGTCGGACGTCACGTCAGATCGCGCAGCGGGACGCGGACGACGGAGTAGGGCAGGTGCGGATCGGTGACGGCCCACTGGAAGTTGACGGCGAGGATCGCGTCGCCGTCGAAGGCCCCGGTGGAGGGCCGGTCGAGCAGTGGGTTCGTCGCGCGCCGTTCGAGGGTGCCGGAGGCGTACCCGGCGTCGAGCCGGACGACGTCGACGATGCTGTGGTTGTCGCCGATGTGGTCGACGCTGCTGAGCGCGTACAGCGTGTGCCCGCGCATCAACAGGCCGTCGCCGGTGACGCCCGCGCCACCGAGGTCGATCCTGCGGATGTCCTTGGTGCGGCGGTCGATGCGGTACAGGGCGCTGTCGTTGTCATGCGCGACGATGACGTACCGCTGGTCCGGCGTGACCACGATGCCGTTGAGGTTGAAGCCGTCGCGGAAGACGATCGGGGTGCCGGCGAACTCCTCGAGCACCGGCAGCCGGGAGGTGGCCGGGGCGTGACCGCCGAGTTGGTCGGCGGCGATCCGGTACAGGCGCGGCTGCACCGAGTCGGTGACGTAGACGTCGCCGTCGTCGGCGACGGTCAGATCGTTGAGGAAGCCCGCGGTCGGGCCGGCGTCGGAGGTCAGGCCGGTGTCGAAGGTGTGCAGCATCTTGCGGGTGTGCGTGTCGTACACCCACACCTTCCCGGTGGAGCCGCCCGCGATGATCAGGCGTCCGTGCGCGTCGACCTTCATCCCGACCGCGGTGGCACGCCCGTCGGCGCCCGGCGCCAGGAACGGCTCGACGGCCCCGGTGCGCAGGTCGCCCCGGTAGACGGCACCGTCACCGGTGCTCCCGGTGTAGAAGTACGGCTGGTACGGGTCCCGGGCGATCCCCTCCGGACCCGCGTCGGTTCCCGGGATGGCCCACACCGTCGGGCGATGGGCGGCAGGGGGACGCCAATCCTCCGGTGCCTCCGGTGCCGCCGCGGCGAGGGGCGCGGCGGCCGTGGCGACAGCGCCGATGACGGTGGCGAGGGCGAAGGCGCGGAGCATGGTGCGAGATGTACGCATGGTGTGCTTTCGGTTCGTCGGAGTGCTGCGGACCGACGCTTACGCTCGCACTCCCGGATCCGCCGGGGGAAAGGCCGAATGCGCAATGCGGTGATGCACGGATCGCATCACCACGTGCCGCACGTCCGGGAGATACTCGCCCTCATGACCACGGCGAACGCGGACCAGGAACGACCGCCGGGGAGGCTGGTACAGCTCCCCCAGGCACCCGACGCGATCGAACTGCGTCATCTGCGGGCGTTCGTCGCGGTCGCCACCGAACTGCACTTCGGCCGGGCCGCCGCACAGCTGTACGTGTCGCAGCCCGCACTGAGCCGGCAGATCCGCTCACTCGAACGACTCGTCGGCTGCGATCTGCTGCGCCGTTCCACCCACCAGGTGGAGCTCACCCTGGCCGGAGCGGCGCTGCTCGACCGCGCCCGCCGGGTCCTCGACGATGTCGACGAGGCGGTCTCGGCAACCAGGCGGATCGGCGGTGAACTCGCCGCCCGCATGGCCCAGTACTGGGAGCCGGTCGGTGACGCGACGGACCGGGAGCTGCTGGCGCTGCGCACCGCGTACGAGGCGCTGCACGCACAGTTCGCGCCGCCGCCCGAGGTGACCGTGCGGCCCGTCAACGCCGACGGCGTCCCGTCCCTCCTGCTGACGCCGCCGAACGAGGCGAGCGCCACGGTTCTGTTCCTGCACGGCGGCGCGTACGTCAGCGGATCCGCCTTCGGCTACCGGCCGTTGGCCGGTGCCCTCGCCACCGAGTGCCAGGTCGGCATCCTGCTGCCCGACTACCGTCTTGCGCCCGAGCATCCGTATCCGGCGGCGGTCGAGGACGCGCTGAGTGCCTATCTCTGGCTCGTGGACAGCGGGACTACGCCAGGGGAGGTCACCGTTGTCGGGGACTCCGCCGGCGCGCACCTGACCCTGTCCGTCCTCCTCACCCTCAGGCAGCGGCAACTGCCGCTGCCCGGCCGCGTGGTGCTGCTCTGCCCGGGCGTCGACCTCGCAGGCCGCGTCCTGGACGACGAACCGCAGGAACCCCAGCCGGCGGCCCTGACGGCGGAAGCGCTGCGGCGACGATTCATCACCGACTACCTTGCCGGCCACCCGACGGACGATCCCGTCGTCCGCCCGCTGACGGCCGACCTGAGCGGCCTGCCGCCGATGCTCGTCCAGGCGGGCACCGGCGACCCCCTTCTCGCGGACGCGCGCCAACTGGTGGACCGTGCACGCGAAGACGGTGTCGATGTCCGCCTGGAGCTGTACCCGGTGGCCACCCATGACTTCCACATCTTCTGGTCGTTCCTGCCCGAAGCCGCCGACGCCCTCCACCACGCGGGCCGCTTCATCCGGAACACCACCCACAGGCTCTCCCGCCCGACGGCGACCGGGACGACTCCCGCCAGCTGAACTCGGCGCCCGAGCACGCATCGACGAGCCGTGCCGAGCAAGCGGGGCCGAGCGGAGCCGAGCGGGGCCGAGCGGGGCCGAGCGGGGCTGGGCCGGGCTGGGCCGAAGCTCAGTTCCCCGTCGGCGCCGGGTCCTTCGCCGGCCCGGCGAGGGGCTCGGGTTCGAGTACGAAGACCGGGATCACGCGGTGGGTCCTCTCCTGGTACTCGGCGTACGGCGGATACGCGGCGACCGCGCGCTGCCACCACTGGGCCCTCTCGTCCCCGGTGAGCTCACGGGCCCTCATGCCCCGGCGTTCGGGGCCGTCCTGGAGATCCACCTGCGGATCGGCCTTGAGGTTGAAGTACCAGGCCGGGTGGCGTGGGAAGCCGCCCTTCGAGGCCACCGCCGCGTACCGCCCCTCGTGCTCCACGCGCATCAGCGGAATCTTGCGGATCCTGCCGCTCCTCGCGCCGCGCATCGTGACGATGACGACCGGCAGGCCCGTGTCCCAGAGCGTTGCGCCCTGTGCGCCACCCGAACTCTCGTACAGCTCGACCTGTTCGCGCACCCACTGCGCCGGACTCGGCTCGTACTCGCCCTCAAGAGGCATCGCATTCACCCCATCGTCGTGCACGGATCATGTCGGGACATTCCAACACAAGCCTCGCGCCACAGGGAGACCGCCGCTCCCGCCCTGCCGACGACTTCACGTGCGACGGCAAGGTTCCGGTGTCACACCTGGCCTTGTGTCTGCGCAGGTTGTGTCTGCGCAGGTCAGGACATCCTCCGGCAGCAAGGTCGAAGGAGACAGGACAGCTGTAGAGCTTCGCCACAGCCCGTCGTAGGCCGGGCATGCCGCCCTGGGAGGTGAAGCGGGCCCCACAGTCTCAGGCGCAACAACCTCGACCGGCACTCTCGCGAGTCGTCAACTGTCGCTCTGTGGACCGGTGAGGTTCTTGGTGAGCCATTCCAGGGACATCGGGACCAGCTTCTCGAAGTCCGTGGTTTTGTGGTTGCCGCCGGGCTGCTCGTAGTACTCGACGGTGGTCGGGGGGACAGCCTTGGCGACCCAGGCCTTGACCAGGTTGACCTCGTAGGGGGTACCGCCGCCGGCGGTGGCGAGCATCTTGACGGCGGCTTTGCTGGTGGCGATCAGCTTGTCGGGACCGTTGGCGGCCTGCTCGGCCTCGTGGCCCTTCCAGAGCAAGGAGTCCGCCTTGAAGTCGCCGTCGATCGGTACGGCGGCCTTGTAGAGGTCGGGGTGCTGCAGGGCCAGCTTGGCGCTGCAGTCCGCGCCGCTGGAGGCGCCCATCAGGCCCCAGCTGTCAGGGCCTTTGAGGGTACGGAAGTTGGCGCGAACGAAGTCCGGGATGTCCTGGGACAGCCAGGTGCCCATCTTGGGCTGGCCGGGTATGTCGGAGCAGTCCAGGGACCGGTGCTCGTCAGCCGTCAGGTTCTGCACCGGCATGATCATGATGAAGGGGTGCGCCTTCTGCTCCTGGACGAGCTGGGCGTCGATCTCCTGGATCGGCAGCTGGTTGTCCGTCCAGGTGTTGTAGCCGTTGCTCTGACCGCCCGCGTAGAGGGTGAGCACGGGGAAGCCGAACTTGGCATACCCCGGGTCGCTGTACTGCGGCGGCAGCCAGACCCAGACCTGGGCGGAGACGCCGGACTTCTTGCCCGCCAGGGTGGTCATCATGATCGGGCCGGCCTTGGTGTCGCGGGCCTTCTTCAGGTCGGTGGCCGGGCCGGTCGGCATCATGACCTTGGAGTCCTTCGGCGGCGTGCTGCTCGCCGCGGCGGAGGGCGTGGACGGGGTGCCCGCCGCCGCGTTGTCACCCGCCCTGGGATCGGCAGCCTGCTTGCCGCCACCGCTGCAGGCCGCCAGGGCGGAGCACAGTGCGAGCGCGGTGATACCGGCCAGGACCGCACGGGCGCGGGTGGGGTGTGACTGCGGCTGCTGCATGGTGAAAGCTCTCCGATCGATATCAGGCCCGGCCTTGCCGGTACCGAGCAGTGGTCCTGGGTCCCCGACCTCAGGACGATTGGGTGCGGGCACGGGCGTCCGCGGTCCAAGGCCAGGAGCCCAACGGCGAAGACGTCCCGCCCGCCGCGGTCCGCCGACATCCTGGCGGGCGGGCTCACCCCGCACCCAGGCGTCGCGGTCCGCCGCGCGCGGCGGGAAGCCGGTTGCCGGCCTTGAGGGCTGTCCGCTCCAGTGGGGTGCACCGAGCGCGCGCAAGCGAGCGCGCCCCGCGGCCGGGCCGTCGTCAGCGGGGCGGGATGATCCCGGTCAGCCACTTGAAGGTCGGGACGACCAGCGGCTTCCAGGTCGATGTCAGGTGCGCGCCGGTGGTCTCGAACGGGGTGACGGTGGTCGGGCTCTTCGCCGCCTGCTGGAGGGCGGTCGCGTCCTCCAGGCCGTCGCCCCGCTTGCCGGTCACGTAGAGCGCGACGTTCGGCGGGGTCGCGGCATGAGTGAGGATGTGGAGCGGGTTGGCGCTCTCGCGCAGCTTCGGGTCCTTGGCGGTCAGTGAGCTCGGTTCGCCGGCCGGGTCGTTGTAGCCGGACATGCTGATCGCGGCGCGGTAGCGGTTGGGGTGGGCGAGCGCGAGGCGCAGGGCGCAGTGGGCGCCGGCGGAGTAGCCGGACAGGGCCCAGCGGTCCGGGGTGGTGTCGGCGCGGAAGTTGTCCGCGATCATCTGCGGGACGTCGCGCGAGAGCCAGGTGTCGGCGTTGACCTTGCCCGGGATGTCGGCGCAGCCGGTGTCGGTCGTGCCGAGGAGGGTGACGCGCGGTGCGACCAGGATGAACGGCGTCACCTGGCCCGATTTCATCAGTGGTTCGAGTTGCTTGGTCGCCTCCATGGCCTCGCCGAACCAGGCGCTGGAGGATCCGGGGTATCCGGCGAGCAGTTCGACCACCGGGAAGGTCTTGTCCTTGTAGGCGGGGTCGTCGTACTGCGGCGGCGTCCAGACGAGTACCTCGCCGTCGACGCCGGAGAGCCTGCCCTTGAGGTCGGCCTGCTTCACGTTGCGGGGTACCGCGTCCGAGTCGGGCGCGTGGAAGGCCTGCGCCACCTTCGGCGCGTGGGAGCCGGACGGGCCGCCGGCGGCACCCTCGCCGGCCAGGCCCTCGTCCTTCGGAGGCACGGGCACGGCCCGGACGTGGCTGGCGGTGCCCAGCAGGTCGCCCCAGCTGTCGTAGAGCTGGTTCTCGTCGTTGACGATCACGAAGACCATGGCCACGGCGGTGAACTGGCAGAGCAGCACGGTGCCGAGGTAGGAGAGCGCGCGCAGCGGCGTGCGCCGTCGTTGCGCCGTACGTCCCGCCCCCAAGAGGGGTCCTCTGCCCAGCCATTGCGCCATGGCCAGCGCTATGGAGGCCGCGAACAGCACGACGGTGAGGACGAGGAAGGGACTGCCAGTCAGGTTCATCGCGTTCGTGCCCGGTTTCTGTGCCGCCCGGGCCCGTGTGCCCGGTCGCATGGGAGACAGCTTGGAACGGCCGTTCGGTTGCTGTTTTCTGGGAGTTTCCTGGGAGCTGCCGAGGGCCTGCCCCCTGGTGGACGTCGACCACGGCGCGGGCGACGCGGTAAACGACGAAGCGGAGCACGCCCTCGACCGCCCGGCCAGGTCGTCCGAGGTCTTCGTCATCGAGGCCGCCACTGCGGGGCCGGGGCCCCGGACAGCCCTGCCACGTGATCACCGTTGCCGAGCGACTACCACCGCCCTGCTTGGCCTCGCGCGGTGAGCCGCCGGCCGACCTGGCCGACCTGGCCTACTTGGGGAACAGCGAGTCCCCGGTGACCGTGCGGGTGGTGCCGTCAGCGAGGGTGAGGGTCACCGACTCCGGCACGCCACCGTTGTTGTGGTCGGAGCCGGGCCACCATGCGGTCCAGCGGCCGTCCTGCACGGTGACCTCGAAGGTTCGCCCGGCGTCCTTCATGGTTACCGCCTTGACGTCGGCTCCGACGAAACCCTCTGCGTAGTTGAACGTCGCCGAACCGCTGCCGTGGGAGCCGCCCGTGTCATAGGTGATCACATCGCGCGCAACGGGCTTCACGGCACCGACCGCCATCGACAGCCCACTGTTCTTCGAGGCGACGTAGCAGAGCATCACGGTGCCGCCGCGGGCGACCACCATGGAGGTGACCTTGCCGCGGAGGTCCGCGTTGGTGATCGTGACGGGCTCGCCGGCGCCCGGCATCCCCTCCAGGCACCACTTCAGGGTGGAGGCGCCCCGGCCGGTGGAGGTGTCCACGGGGGTCGGGGTGCTGGTCCAGCTGGAGAGCTCGACGGAGCTCAGCGGCCCGCTGTTCGCCCGGTCGTACAGCGTCACGCCCACCACAGCCGTGCCCACGGCGAGGGCACCGGCGAGCGTGAAGGCCAGCCGTCGTCGCAAGCGCGGCCTGGCGGGCTGCCTGGTGGGCGAGGTGGCGGGGGTGTCGAGTTCGATCCGGCTCATCAGGCGCTCCCGATGTAGGGCGTGGCGTCCTGGCGGGAGGTCGCGCTCGGCCGGCACGGGCAGTCGCCCGAGCAGTTCGGCGCGCTCGACCGGATCCGGCCGCTGGTCGGCGTTCACTGGTGTGCCTCCTTGGGGGACAGACCCGCGGTCGCGGGCCCACTCTTCATCTGGTGCGGGGCGAAGTCGGGTTCCCTCTTTTTCCGCGGAGTCTTGCGGGCGGCCGCCTCGGTGAGGCGGTGCAGCTTGGCCCGGGCACGGGAGAGCCGGGAACGGACCGTGCCCACCGGTACGCCGAGGGCCTCGGCGGCCTCCTGATAGTCCAGGCCCGCCCACACGCACAGGGCCAGCACCTCACGGTCCGGCCGCCGCAGCCGCGCAAACGCTTCCTGCAGGGCGGCGATCCGCGCCGCGTCGTCGATCCGCCCAGCCACCTCCTCCGCGAAGTCGGGGAGGCCCTCGGGCACGGGCGGCAATTGGGCCATCACTTGCCAGTGCCGCCGGGCGGCCCGGCGCTGGTTGCTGACCAGCTTGGTGGCGATGCCCAGCAGCCAGGGCCGCAGGGACCCGCCCTCGGCGCTGACCCGGCCGTGCTGACGCCATGCTTCCAGGAAGGTCAGCGACATCACGTCCTCCGCCGCCGACCATTCCCCGGCCAGCCGGAACGCGTGGTTGTACACCGAGCGCGCGTACGCGTCGAAGAGCTGCCCGAACGCGTCCCGGTCACCGGCACGCACCCGAGTCCGTATCTCTGGATCCGAATAGTCCACGCCCACTATCTGGTGCGACAGTTCAAGCCGTTCCCATGACGCACATCACATGGGCTCTGGCGCTCACCGTCGGCCGGCTCACCCGCGGCGTGCTGCGGGCCAGGGTCCGCGAGCGGCTCGCCCTCCTGGTCGCCCAGGAGAACGACTGCACCTACTGCGTCAGCGCGCACTCCCTGCGCGGCAGCAAGCTGGGGCTGAGCGACGAGGAACTGCTCGCCACCCGCGACGCCACGGACACCGACCCGCACACCCGGGCCCTGCTGACGCTCGCCCACGAACTCATCCGCACCCACGGACAGATCAGCGACGAGACCCGCGCCCTGATCAGGGCGGCCGGCGTCACGGACGCGGAAGCCGGCGAGGTGGTCGCGCACGTGGCGCTCAACACGCTCTCCGACTACTACAACCACCTGGCGCGTCCGGAACTGGACTTCCCCGAGGTGAAGGCATGAGTGACGACTGGAACGAGGCGTCCGTCGAACTGGTCGCCGGCTACACGGTGGTGAACGCGGACGGCAAGCCGACCTCCTCGGTACCGCAGGCACTGGTCTCCCTCCAGGGCGGCTTCGCCAAGCTGCGCCTGCCGGGCACCGAAACGGTGCAGGTGGTCTCGGCCCCGGCCGTCCGCCTGATCACCCTGCACTCCGCCTGAACCCGCCGGTCCGACGCCGGCGGCCTGACCCCGGCGGCCTGAATCCGGCCGTCGCCGGATACCTGCGGCTGCACGGCCGTCCAAGCCGGGACGGCCCGGGCCGGGATCCCGGTGCCGACACCCGAACCACCGCACCTCCCCCGGCGCCGTACACGAACCGATGCGGCCTCGCCTGCCACACGCCGTACCCGATCGGTGACACGATGCGACCGCCCCTCCGCATCGCGAGACCCGGGAGTCCGCTTTGGCCCGAATCACCATCAACGGCGTGACCGTCGATCCGCTGGCCCAGTCCATCGAGATGGCCCACGCGTCGCTGGTCTCCGAGGACGCCTCCGCGTCCGACTACCTGCTCGTCCAGACCACCCATGTGCCCACCGCCGAGGAGAAGGAGCAGTTGGCGCGGCTCGGTGTGATGATCCATGAGTACGTGCCGGAGAGCACCTATCTGTGCGGCTACCGGCCCTCCGATCTGGCGGCCGTCCGGGCGCTGCCGTTCGTGGCCTGGGCGGATGTGTACCTCAAGGGTTTCAAGATCGCGCCCTCGCTGCGGTCGGGGCGGATGCGGCCGGCCCTCGCCGTGCTGGCCGATCCCCTCGAGGCGGCCGGCTCGCGCACCCGTACCGTCGACATCGTCCTGCACGAGGACGTCGACGCGGGCGCGGACGCCGTCCGGCAGCGGATCGCCGCGGCCACCGGGGCCGACGCCGGCGCCATCCGGCCGGAGCGGCGGAAGGTACGGATGGAGGTCCGGGAGAGGGACCTGCCCGCACTGGCGGCCCTCGACGAGGTGCAGCAGGTCGAGGAGGTCCCCGTGATGGGACTGCACAACAGCGTCGCCGCAGGGCTGATGAACGCCCGGATCTCGCTCGACGGGACGCGGTTCCGCGGCGAGGGCCAGGTCGTGGCCATCGCCGACACCGGCCTCGACCTCGGCTCCACGACCGACGTGCATCCCGCCTTCAAAGGACGGGTGAAGCGCCTGACCGCCCTCGGCCGGACCGGCCCCGACCGGACGGACGACCCGAAGGGCCACGGCACCCACGTGGCGGGCTCCATTCTCGGCGACGGCTCGTCCGCCCCCATGGGAGAGGCCGTCCAGGGCACGGCCCCCGAGGCCACCCTGGTCCTGCAGTCGCTCCTGGACGACCAGGGCGGGCTCGGCGGAATCCCCACCGACCTCGCCGACCTGTTCGGACCGCCCTTCAACGAGGACGGGGCACGGGTCCACAGCAACTCCTGGGGTCCGGTCCAGCCGAGCCTGCCGTACGACAGCAGCGCCTTCGAAGCCGACCAGATGGTCTGGGACCACAAGGACTTCGTCATCTGCTTCTCGGCCGGCAACAGCGGCCAGGACCGCGACCGCAGCGGCCGCATCAACCAGGCGTCGGTCAGCGGCCAGGCGGGGGCCAAGAACTGCATCACCGTCGGCGCCAGCGAGAGCAGCCGCCCCCACATCCCCCTCACCTACGGCCAGTTGAACTCGATGTCCTTCCCCGTGAGCCCGATCCACGACGACCCGCAGGCGACCGATCCGAAGGGGATGGCGGCCTTCAGCAGCCGGGGTCCCACCCAGGAAGGCCGGATCTGCCCGGACGTCGTGGCGCCCGGTACCTCGATCCTCTCCACGCACTCGCGCGCCGCCGCGCCGAGCACCCTCTTCGGCGTCTCCTCCGACCCCGCCTTCTTCTTCGACAGCGGCACCAGCATGGCCACCCCGCTGGTCGCGGGCTGTGTCGCGGTGCTGCGCGAGACGCTGGTGAAGAACGGGACGCCCGAGCCGAGCGCCGCGCTGCTGAAAGCCATGCTGATCAACGGCGCGGAGGACCTGCCGGGCCAGTACCTGCCCACCGAGGCCGGCGCGTCCCCGAACAACAACTCCGGGTTCGGGCGCGTCAACCTCACCCGCTCGGTCGTCCTCCCGGGCAACGGCGACGGGGCCGGCGGCCAGGCGGGCAACCCGGCGGGCAGCCGGGCGGGCTTCGTCGACGAGGCGGAGCTGGAGCAGGACAAGGAACGCAGTTTCCGCGTCCCCGTCCCCGACGCCGGCCACACCCTGAAGATCACCCTGGTCTGGACCGACCCGCCCGGCGCCGCCCTGCAGAACGACCTCGACCTGATCGTCCGCGCCGGCGGCACGGAACGCCACGGAAACATGGGCACCGACCCCGGCTTCGACCGCGCGAACAACGTCGAACAGGTCCACTGGGACGGCATCCCGGCCGGCGACGCCGAGATCGTCGTCCGCGCCCACCGCATCACCAAGTTCGCCCAGCCCTACGCCGTGGCCTGGCGCATCGACTGACGCCGGCTGACGCCTCCTCGGCCGTTCTCCGGCTCCGGCCCGCGCCGGAGCCGGAGCCTTAGCCGGACGGAGCCTGAGCCGGGCGGATCCGGACGGAGCCGGGCGGATCCGGACGGAGCCGGGCGGAGCAGCGGCGAGCCCACCGATGTCGGCCGCGGCGGTCGGGTGAACTCGTCCTACTCCTCAGGGGTCGGCCTCCCCCGCGAGGGTGAGCCGCTCCGTGCTCAGGGCGGATGTGCCGTCCTTCCTCTCGCTGCGATCTTCGATTCAGCAAGGTGCGCTGACGGGATCGGCGGACGAAGAGACCGTCCGCGCCGACCGGGCGTCCGGACCGGGAGGACCCCTCATGACCGCTCGCTCGTTTCTGGCAGGGCTGCACGGCCGGACAGCGGCTGGAGTGCCCCGTTGGGCGGTGCGGGTCGCCTACGCGATCACGCTGACCGTACTGCCCGCCGGGCTCTGGCGGGTCCTGAGCGTCGACCTCCGGATCCCGCTGATGGATGCCCCGAGCGACGGCCGCCCGCCGCCGGACTGGTTCGGCTTCGAATGGTGGTACGTCATCGGGCTGAGCGCGGTCAGTGAGGCGCTGGCGTTCCTGGCGGTCGGTCTGGTGAGCGGGTGGGGCGAGGTGTGGCCCCGGTGGATCCCCTGGCTGGGCGGCCGCCGGGTGCCGATCCTCGCCGCGGTCATCCCGGCCGGCCTCGGCGCGACGTTCAACACCCTGCTCTGGCCGTACGCGATGACCATGATCTCCTTCGGTCGCAGGATCGACGGGGGCGTCGACCCCGGGGTGGGCTCACACGGCTGGCAGGCCTTCGTCTTCT
Source organism: Kitasatospora sp. NPDC034023 (assembly GCF_055575795.1). Classification (NCBI taxonomy): domain Bacteria; kingdom Bacillati; phylum Actinomycetota; class Actinomycetes; order Kitasatosporales; family Streptomycetaceae; genus Kitasatospora; species Kitasatospora sp. NPDC034023. Next base: position 96,167 of record NZ_JBVIRY010000017.1, on the reverse strand, counting down.
ACGCGTCGTACTGGCCGCTGGCCGCCTGGGGGCCGCTGCTCGGCATCCTCACCGTGCACTACTACCGCCGTCGCCGCGCTGCCGAGTCCGCCGCCGCGGAGGTCCCCCGCAAGATCGAGGCGGCGCTCGACCCGGCATGACGGCCCGTCGGGGCGGGTGGTGATGGCCGCGGCTGTGGGGCGGGATGGCCGGTTCCGGCTCATTGCCCTCCCTGCGCCGGGTAGGACGGCGCTGACGACGCCCATCCCGCGACCGCTGGACCGACGACGCGATCGCGGGACGCGAGGGACGCCTCAAGACCCTGACCACCGGACTGACCGACTACGCCGGCAACATCGTCAAGCGGTACATCTGCGGTACATCTTCGGGGGTGCCTTCGTGGAGCGCATCTGCCTCGACGGCTCGCAGCAGGCCAGTGGTCTCACCATCAGGTACTTCACCTTCGAGATCGGCCAGCCGCCGGGCCGGGGCCAGACCTGGGTGTTGTCACCGCCCGTGCCGGACTGCCAGGACGGGACCGGAACGCCGGGCGGGTTCCCCGGCCGGATTCCGAGGGCGGGTTCACCGGGTCCGGCGTGGCTGTCATGATGGGGCGGCCATGCTCGCGCTCCCCGATCCCGATCCCCCTGGGCCTCGTGCCGCCGCCGACGTGCGGGTGGTGCGGGCGGGGCTGCTTGCCACGGTGAGTGTCGCGCTGGCGGCGGCCGCTCACACCGTCGCGGGCGGTCGGGTCGGGGCCGGGCTGCTGGTGGTCGGCTGGTTTCTCGTCGTGCTCGTCGGCGTCGCCGGGGCAGGGCGGAAGCGGTCGTTGCCCGCCATCACGTGCGGGTTCACGGTCGGCCAACTGGGTCTGCACCTCTTGTTCCAGTCCAGCCCCGGCCTGTGGCTGCCCGCCCCGCCGAAGCGGCCGGAGGCCATGCCCGGCGGGCACGTGCACACCCATCACCCCGCGCCCCCGAGCCATGCCGCGCACGCCGTCACCCATGGCGGGCTGCTCGGGCACTCGCCGGCCATGGCGGTCGCCCACCTCGCCGCTGCCGTCCTGACCGGGTGGCTGCTGCACCGGGTCGAGGTGGCGTTGTGGCGTCTGATGGATCTGGCGCGGACCCTGTCCGCACTGGCGCGTCACTGGCGTCGGCGGTTCACCGACGCACTCGCCCGCCTGCTCGGCGACTCCGGTCCGGCCGCGCCCTGGCCGGACTGTCGGGTCGGCCCGGTCCCTACCGCCCGCAGACCGGTGTTCGGGGCGGTCGTCCTGATGCACAGCCTGGTGAGGCGGGGGCCTCCGCAGGGGGTGGGTGCGTAGCCGACGACCGGGCCTTCCGGGCCCGCGCCGCCGGTTCGACGTGCCTGTCGACCACACCCCCGAACACTGCACGAGCGCCCGGGGCGGCCCTGCGCCGCCACACCGGGCCGCGACGTGCCGATCTCCCGGACGGAGAACCCCCTTCATGCGTTTCACCACCTCTCGCCGCGCCGTCGCCGCGGCCGCACTGGCCACGACCGCCGTGCTCGCCGCCGCGGCCCCCGCGTTCGCGCACGTGACCGTGCAACCCGGCTCGGCGCCCCAGGGCGGTTACCCGGCGGTAGCCTTCCGCGTGCCCGACGAGAGCGACACCGCCTCCACGACCAAGCTCGAAGTCGCGCTGCCGACCGATCACCCGGTGGCCTCGGTCGCCACCGAGCCGATCCCCGGCTGGACGGCCACGACGGAGAAGACCAAGCTCGCCAGCCCGATCAAGACCGACGACGGCGACGAGATCACCGAAGCCGTCTCCAAGATCACCTGGACCGCGGGCGCCGGGACGAAGATCGCCCCCGGCCAGTTCCAGGACTTCCGGATCTCGCTCGGCCCGTTGCCCACGGACACCGACAAGCTGGTCTTCAAGGCCCTGCAGACCTACGACGACGGCAACGTCGTGCGGTGGATCGACGAGAGCACCCCGGGCCAGGCCGAGCCGCAGCACCCGGCCCCGGTCCTGGCGCTCACCAAGGCCGCCGCGGGCGGCGACGGCGACCACGCGGCGGCGGCCGGTTCGCAGGCGGCGCCGGCGGCGGGCGGGTCCTCGTCCTCGTCCTCGTCCTCGTCCTCGTCCTCGTCCGACAGCACCGCCCGGACACTGGGCATCGTGGGCATCGTCGTCGGCGTGGCCGGGACCGCCTTCGGCGTGCTGAGCCTGCGCCGCCGCAGCAGCAAGCAGTCCTGACACCACCCCGGGCGGGCGCCGAACCGGGCGCCCGCCCGGGCAAAACAAGCCGTGGGGCTCCTGGTCCTGCCGAACACCCTTTCCCTCCAAGGCATCTCGACTACGCTCACCGTCGTCATGGCCAAGATCGAACGAGGGGGGTACACCCATGCCGTACGAGACCGGCGCGAAGGTGAAGCTGACCAGGGACACGCAGGTCACCTCAGGCGACCCAGCGGCCAGGATCGGCGTCCCCGGTCCGCTGTTCCTGGCCGAGGGCTTGGGGGGCGTCGTCACGGGCGTGACGAAGGAAGCCGGCGGCGTGGCCCAGGACCACCTCGCGAGCTTCGATCAGCAGATCCGCGGCACCCGGCTCGACGGCTTCGCGGCCCACCTGGTCGAGGACCTCCGTCAGCAGGTCATCCGGCACGGAGCGTTCGACGGCGCAGTCGGCGCTCGGATCAGATACCGGGTGCGCTTCGAGAACGGGTTCGTCCTCGACGGTCTGGAAGAGGACTGGCTGACCAAGGCCTGAGTATCCGCCGACGCCCCCGCCCGGCCGGCGGGGGCGTCGCGGTCTCGCCCAATGCGTGCGGCCGTCCTCAGCCCGGGTAGGTGATCGAGCCCAGCGGCGGGCAGGGGATGAGAAAAGTGCCGACGCCGGGACGTTCGACGAAGGCCCGGGCCGCGCCGGCCTGCAGGCGGTGGGATTCCAGGTCGTCGGCGTGCCAGGCGTCGCGCCTGGCGCGGGAGTAGTCCCACGTGTCGTCGATGAGGCTGAGGCTGACATTGCCGGAGCTGCGCTGGAGGTCCGCCTTCACGGCGGCCTGCTGGAGTGCGGTCTGGGTCGCGGCGACGTCGATGCGGGTGATCAGGACGCCGAGGGTGTTCGGTTCGCGGGTCGGCATGGGGGCCTGCGGGAGCAGGGACACCCCGGTGTCGAGGCGGCCTATGTTGTCGACGCCGGCCCGCTGCGCGTCCCTCATCATGATCTGCGCTTCCCGGTGCAGCCAGAACAACTCGTCGAGGTCGGCCGGGGTGATGCGCATCCGCTGGTACAGGGCCTGGAAGCGGGGGTCCCGGTGCAGCGGGAGCATGGGGGCCATGTGCAGCACCACGCAGTCGTTGAAGCCGCCCGACACCGCGGCCTCGAGGTGGAGGATGGCCGGTTCCGCCTGCCCCTGCGCGCACGCCAGCCCGCCGAGGCTCGCGTGGCCTGCGGCGGCGAGCCACGCACCGCTGGGGCCGAGTGCCGTGGCACGGGCGATGACGTCGTGGAGGCCCCTGGTGCCCGCCACGGCGGCTCCCTTGGTCAGGAGTTCCACCAGCACGTCGTGAAGACGGGTGGCCAGTGAGTTGACGGTGTCGACCATGGATCTCCTCGGACCTCGGCGGTGACGAGCTCTCGGGGCGTCAAATACGTGCAGTCCCCGTGGAGATGACGGGCGGACGGGGTGAACGGTTCCTTCTCCCGCTCGGCCGTGATCACGAGTGCCGTCGACCGTCGTGGCCGCTCGTCGTCGCGGCCGGGCCCGTGGCGCGGTGCCGGGTCAGCGTTGCAGCCACTCGTCGAGCAGCGCGGCTTCGGCTGTGCTGAGGGTGGGCAGTTCGGGCAGGAGGGTGCGGAAGGCCGCGACGACGGCCGCCGGGTCCTGGGTGGGGACGGCGGGCCGGTCCACGAGAATGGCGCGGGCGATCGCGTCGAAGGCGGCGTCGGCCAGGTGCGGGTCGCTCTGCCCTGGTGGCAGGGTCAGCAGGGTGTGGACGGTGCCGATGCCCGCCGAGCGGATGAGGTTGACGGCGCGTTCCTCGCTCACCCGGAGCCGTCCGGCGGCGGCGATTCTGTGCACACGCTCGGCGAGGATCCGCACGCCCTCGGCCTGGGCCGGGGTGTCGCGTGCGCGGGCCGGGTCGAGCAGCAGGCCGTAGACGTACGGGTTGGCCAGGCCGAAGCCGATCTGCGTGTTCCAGCCGGCGCGGAGGTCTTCCACCGGGTCGTCCGAGGGCGCGGTGGCCTGCTTGCCGGCGACGTGTTCGGCGAAAACGTGGTCCGCGGCGGCGTCGAGCAGCTCGTCCTTGTCCTGGAAGAGGCGGTAGAGGGCCGGGGGCTGCAGCCCGGCCTCCTGGGCCACCCGGCGCGTGGTCACCGCGGCCGGCCCCTGGTCGCGCAGCAGGCCGGCCGCGGCCTTCACGATGCGGTCCCGGGTGATGTCTCGCCGCTGCGTGTTCTGTGCCATGGGGGCGATGGTATCGCGCACGCATGACCGGCGATGTTATCGCCGATATCACCGGTATCGGCACGCTCGGCTGTACGACCCACCCCATGACACCAACGGATCATGGGATCGCCCGCCGGATGAACGCCCGTGCTTGCATCCAACGGTAGTACCAGTGTTATCGTAACTTCCGTTCCGTTGGAAACATCAGATGGGAGCCACCGATGCTGATCGTCACGGGAGCCACCGGCCACCTCGGAGCGCTGATCGTCGACCGCCTGCTGGAACGGGTACCGGCCGACCGGATCGGCGTCAGTGTGCGCGACGTGAACAAGGCCGCCCACCTTGCCGAGCGCGGCGTCCGAGTCCGGGCGGGAGACTTCACCGAACCCGACAGCCTGCAGCACGCCTTCGACGGCGCCGAGCGCGTCCTGGTCGTCTCCGCGGCCATCCGGGGCGTCGGCGCGCTGACCGCCAACACCGCCGCCATCGACGCGGCGCGGGAAGCCGGCGCCCGGCGCATCCTGTACACCAGCCACCAGGCCGCCTCCCCCACATCGCGCTTCCCCCCGCAGAAGGTCCACGCGGCCACCGAGGAGCACCTCAAGCAGCAAGGAGTGCCCTACACCGCCCTGCGCAACGGCTTCTACGCCTCCGCCCTGGGCCCCTACATCGGCGCGGCGCTGGAGACGGGCACGCTCGCCGTGCCGCAGGACGGCCGGGTGTCCTGGACGGCCCACGAGGACCTGGCCGAAGCCGCGGCCGCCGCCCTGACCGAAGAGACCGGCAAGGGAGCACTCGAAGGGATCACCCCGCCGCTGACCGCCCCCCGCACGCTGGACTTCGCCGACATCGCCGACGTCCTCAGCCGCATCACCGGTCGGACCATCACCCGAGTCGTCCTGGACGACGACGAGTGGACGTCCGCGGCAGTCGCCGGCGGGATGCCGCGGCCGGCCGCGGAGTTCGCCTTGACGATGTTCGGCGCATCACGCAACGGCGAGTTCGACGTCACCGACCCCACCCTGGAAGCCACCATCGGCCACCCCTCGAGGACCGTCCACGAGGCCCTGGAGGCCGCCGTACGCTCCCGGTGACGGTAGACGGATAGTCGTTTTTCGACACCATCCCCTCCGCTGCCGGACGTCTGTGAACGGACAGTCAGGAGTGCAGGGGGTCATCGGGGTTCGAGGGTGTCCTTCAGGACGTCGAGGTTCTTCGCGACTGCGTGCCTGATCCGAGGGCCGGCGACCGCGGCGACGGCCTTGAGGGCGGGTCCGCCTCGTGCACCCGGCGGCCTCCCGGCTCGATGCCGCAAATCGAACGGGGCAGGACTCCCAGCGCCCGCGGCCCTCCAGCGACGACCACACCCACGCCGCCCGGAACCCCGCCGCTCGTTCTCGCCTACCGCGGACGCCGGAACCGCGCTCCGGTACTCCCTGAGAGCCAGTCAGGCGCTGAGAGCCAGTCAGGCGCGCGCAGCCTCACATCCGGGATCTCAGCACGTCGACCTCACAGCCCGGTGCGAAGGGGTCGAAGCCGTGCTCGATCAGCCAGCGAACCGCCAGCAGGCTTCGCAACGACCACCACGCGTGGATCACGTCGAGGTCGAGGTCGATGTCGGTGCCATAGCCGGCCATGACGTCGTCGAGGTGCTCCTCGTGTCCGAGCGTGAAGGTGGCGAGGTCGTACAGGGCATCACCCTGGCCCGCCTCGGACCAGTCGATGATGCCCGTGACCTCGTCGCCGTCGACGAAGACGTGCGCGATCTGCAGGTCGCCGTGCGTGAACGCCGGAGTCCACGGTCGGAGTGCCGCCTCGGCGACCCGGCGGTTGCGGGTGACCAGGTCGGCGGGCAGGACGCCGTTCGTCACGAGCAACCCGCACTCGTCGTCGAGTTCCGCCGCCAGCGCGACGACGCTCCGGCCGGCCCGGCCCGGCCGAGGCGGCAGCAGCGCGTCGTGCAGCTTCCGGATGGCGGCGCCCGCCGCTGCCCACGCCGTCGGCGACCCGGTCGACGGCCCACCGAGGCGCCCAAGCGTCCTCCCCGGAAGTGCGGCGATCGCGAGCACGGGCGGCTTGCGCCACAGGACCTCCGGGGTCGGGACCGGCGCCAGGGACATCGCCTCGACCTCGACATCGATGCGCGCCTGATCGGCGTCCACCTTCAGGAACACATCGCCGACGCGCAGAGTCGCACGCTCGGAATGGGCGACGACGACTTCGACCTCATCCATGGGCGATCAGTATCCCGGGGATGTTCGCCGACGTCGCCGGGTTTCTCACGTGCGACTACGCGGCTGACCGCGTCCCGCAGTCCGCGGCCTCGCGCACGACGCCGACCGCTGACCGTCCCTGCCCCGCACCCGCGGCCCGCGCCCGAATCGGTCGGGGCGGGTCGCGGGTGCGCCGTGCACGGGTGTCGGGTGTAGCTCTTCGGGTGCTGGGGCGGGATGGTCAGGGGGTCGCCGCAGCCCCACCGACGGGTGGTGCGGCTGGACCACTTCTTGTCCGCCCCGTCCTTGCCGTTCTGGTTGAGCATGCCGCCGAGGGCGCTGAGGTTGCTGGCGGAACAGGTTGGCGGTGGCGATGGCCTGCGCGGTCTGGAGGCCGGCCGGGTCGGGCATCGCCATCAGGGGTGTGAACCGCGTCTCGGAGGCGCCCAGGGGGGCCACCTTGGTGTCCAGGTTCTGCGCTCGCGAGGCGGTGGAGACGGGGGCGATGTCGGCCGGGGTGATCTGGATGGGCGAGTCCTTCCAGTTCCAGAACCGGGTGAGGTCGATCTTCTCGGCCGAGTTGGCCCGGCCGAGGACGGCCTCGGCGAAGACGCCCTTGGTGGCGATGGCGACCGTGCTGGTCACCGGCGTCCCGTAGGCGGTGCCGGTCGCCTTGCGGGCGTTGGTCCACGCCTCGCGTTCCTGCTCGCTGGTGAAGTTCCACCGGAACCCGAGGTAGTTACCGGTCTCAGTAAGCCGCCGGGCGGAAGGTGCGGCGGTAGGCCTGGGGGCTGACGCCGATCGCCGTCTGGAGGTGCCGGCGCAGGGAGGCGCCGGTGCCGAGGCCGGAGCGGCGGGCGACCAGGTCGACGGGCCAGTCGGTGGTTTCCAGGTGGTGGCGGGCGAGGTCGACGCGCTGGCGGGTGAGCCACTGGCCGGGGGTGATGCCGGTCTCCTCGCGGAAGTGGCGGGAGAAGGTGCGGACGCTGGTGTGGGCGTGCGCGGCGAGGTCGGCGACCGTCAGGGGTTCGGCGAGGCGTTCCATCGCCCAGGCCCGGGTGGCGGCGGTGCCGGAGTTGCCGGCGGCGTTCGGTTCGGGGACGGGGCGTCGGATGTACTGGGCCTGCCCGCCCTCGCGCCACGGCGGGACGATGCAGGAGCGCGCCACGTCGTTCGCGATGCGGCTGCCGTGGTCGCGGCGGACCAGGTGCAGGCACAGGTCGATGCCGGCGGCGACCCCGGCGGAGGTGAGGATGTCGCCGTCGTCGACGAACAGGACGTCGGGGTCGACGCGGGTCGTGGTGAACATCCGCTGCAGACGGTCGGCCTCGCCCCAGTGCGTGGTGGCGGGCCGGTGGTCGAGGAGCCCGGCGGCCGCCAGCACGTAGGCGCCGGTGCAGATGCCGACGATGCGGGTGCCGGGGCGGATGCCGGCCAGTGCCTCGCGCAGCGCGTCCGGCAGACGGCCCTCCTCGCGGATCGGGCCGAGCCCGTGCGAGGGCGGGAGGACCACGGTGTCGACCGCGCCGAGGAGCGCGGCGTCGTGGGAGACGGCGAGGGCGTAGTCGGCGGCGGTGTGGACCGGGCCGCCGTCGAGGCTGCACGTGGTGACGGTGTAGAGCGGGCGGCCCGCCTCGTCGCGGGCGGCGCCGAAGATCCGCGCGGGGATGCCGAGCTCGAAGGGGACGACGCCGTCCAGGGCCAGTACGCCGACATGGTGCATGGCCGGATCCTTTCACTCCGTGGCCGTCGCGCCACCACCAGGGACCCTCCCGTACCGGCAGTCTGACGACGTGCCCGAACAACCGGCGCACACGGAACCCGACGGGACTCGGCGGAGCCCGACGGAGCCCGACGGAACCCCGCTGGATCCGACGGAACCCCCGCGGAATCCGTTGGAACCGACGGAACCGACGAATCCAGGAGAAGAGAACCTTCATGCCCATCACCATGCGTGCCGTCTCCCAGGACACCGCCGGGGCGCCCGACGTCCTCAAGGTCGTCGAGACGCGGCGCCCGGAGCCCGTACGGGGCGAGGTCCTGGTCCGGGTGTACGCGGCCGGGGTCAATCCGGCCGACTGGAAGACCCGCGCCCGCGGCGAGTTCGCCACCGGCGCCACACCGCCGTTCGTCCTCGGGTTCGACGTCTCCGGCGTGGTCGAGGCCGTCGGCGCCGGCGTGACGGTCTTCCGGCCCGGCGACGAGGTGTACGGGATGCCGCGCTTCCCGTACCCGGCCGGCGCCTACGCCGAGTACGTCACCGCACCTGCCCGCCACTTCGCGCCCCGCCCCCGGAGCCTGACCCACCTCGAGTCGGGCGCCCTTCCGCTGGCCGGGCTGACCGCCTGGCAGGCCCTGGTGGACACCGCCGACGTGCGGCCCGGACAGCGCGTGCTGGTCCACGCCGCGGCCGGCGGGGTCGGCCACCTGGCCGTCCAGATCGCCAAGGCCCGCGGCGCCCACGTGACCGGCACCGCGAGCGCCGCCAAGCACGGGCTGCTGCGCGAGCTCGGCGCGGACGAGGTCGTCGACTACCGCACCGAGGACTTCGTCGAGGCAGTCCGCGACATGGACGTCGTGCTGGACACCATCGGCGGCGCCAACCTGCCGCGCTCCCTGCGCACCCTGCGCCCGGGCGGCACCCTCGTCTCGATCATCCCGCCGGACGAGACCTTCCCCCACGCCGAGGCCGAGGCGGCCGACGTCCGGGCGGCGTTCATGCTCGTCGAGCCCGACCAACAGGGCCTGCGCGAGCTCACCCGCCTGGTCGAGGACGGCCGCCTGCGGGTGATCGCCGACGCGGTGTTCCCGCTGGAGGAGGCCGCCGAGGCCCACCGCCTGGGCGAGCAGGGGCGCACCACGGGGAAGATCGTCCTGTCGGTCGCGGGGTGAGGCGGTCTGGTTGATCCTGCGATCCTGTGACAGGCCGAGGTGGTTCGGCGGACTCGGCGCCGTCCGGCTCGGTTGCGCGGAGGAAGTCGGCGGCCTTGCCCGGCACGGCGGAGGAGCCGAGGAGCGGAGGAGCCGAGGAGCCGAGGAGCCGAGGAGCTACGGGAGCAACTCGCCCTCGGCGAACCGCTGCTCCACTGAGCGGACGAGGTCGATGCCGATGTGCTCCAGGAAGACCGCCGCCGTTGTGAGCCGCGCCCCGGCGGGGGAGGCCGCGCCGAGCAGGCCGGCGCCGTTGCGGGTGAACTGGGCCAGCGTGGCGTTGCGTCGGGCGCTGGCGAGCATCGAGCGGTACCAGACGTCGTCGTCGATCACGTAGCGTTCGCGGCGGCTGTGCTCGTCGCGTTCGCGGCGGATCAGTTCCTGGCTCTCCAGGTAGGCAACGGCCTTGGAGACCGAGGCCGCGCTCACGCCGAGCCGCTGCACCAGTTCGGCGGCGCTCAGGCGGCCGGTGTCGGTGACGTAGAGACAGCTGAGCACGCGGGCCGCCATGGGCGGCAGGCCGAGGTGCACCAGCAGGTCGGCGAACTGTCCGGTGAACTCGGTGATGGCGGCGGCGTCGCGTCCGTCCACGGCGGAGTCGTGAACGTCGGCGGCCGTCGCGGCGTCACCGGGGAGCCGGGCAGGGCTCGACTGGCGGCGACGGGAGCGCTGGACGGTGGCGCGGTGGGCGCTGGCCGCGCGGTAGCCGGAGGGACCGCCGTTGCGGGCGATCTCCCGGGCCACCGTGGAGGTGGGGCGGGCGAGTTGGCGGGCGATCTCGGCGTAGTCGAGCCCGGCGACGAGCCCGGCGGCGATCGTGCGGCGGTCTTCCTGAGTCAGCCTGGCGCCGGGCACGGGCGGCTCCTCTCTTTGCGGGTGCCGGGGGCGATGGCCGAGGTCCAGGACGGCGGCTCGACCTGGTTCGGTCAGGCCGGCGCAGCCGACCTGACCACCGGTCGCAAGCTCGGCCCACAGGACCGGTTCCGGATCGGCAGCACCACCAAGACCTTCGTCGCCTCCCTGGTCCTCCAACTGGAGGCCGAGCACCGGCTCGGCGTGGACGACACCGTCGAGCAGTGGTTGCCCGGGGTGGTGGACGGCAACGGCTACGACGGAGCGAAGATCACCATCCGTCAGCTGCTCAACCACACCAGCGGGATCGCCAACTTCGCCATGTCGGATCAGGTCAGCAAGGACTTCTCCGGAACGGCCTTCCTGCAGCACCGGTTCGACAGCTTCACGCCGCTCCAGCTGGTCCAGCTCGCCCTCACCGACAAGCCGCTCTTCGCACCCGGCACCGGCTGGACGTACTCCGACACCAACTACGTGCTGGCCGGCCTGATCGTGGAACGGGCCACCGGGCACAGCCTGGCCCAGGAACTGGCCGAGCGGATCACCAAGCCGCTGCACCTGAAGAGCACCTACGAGCCGACCGGGGACGACACCGGCATCCACGGCCCGCACAGCCGCTTCTACTCCCGGCTGGCAGACTCCGACAAGCCCGACACCCCGACCTACGGCATCTACGACGTCACCGACCTCAACCCCTCCTGGGGCTACGGATCGGGCGACCTGATCTCCACCCTCGGCGACCTCAACACCTTCTTCCGCGCCCTGATGCAGGGCCGGGTACTGCCGCCCGCCCAGATGAACGAGATGTTCACCATGGAGGACCCGAACAACGGGTGGGTCCCGGACTCCCACTACGGCCTGGGCATCGGCCAGGTCACCCTCTCCTGCGGTGACGTCTGGGGCATGGGCGGCGCGATCAACGGCTCCTGGTCCTACACCTTCGGCACCCGCGACGGCCGCCACATGCTCTCCACCGAAGTGAACGGCGACTGGGCCTACGGCGACCTGAAGTGGCCGATCGGCGTGTTCACCGCCGAGCTGGAGGCCGAGTTCTGCAAGGGCGGGACGCCCTCCTGAGACGCCCTCCTGAACGGACATGGGCCGCGACCTGGGCCGCGACCTGCCCGGTCGCCGCCGTTGTCCGGGAGCCTTCCGGGTCTCGTCACCGTCCTGTCACACCTGACCGCTCGGGGAACCGGCGCCGGGGCGGCGGTGTGTACCGGGCAGGTGCCTGCGCTGGGTCGGCACCACTCCATCCCTCGGGGGACGCCATGCAGGACATGCAGCACGGACAGGACATGCGGGACAGACAGAAGGCCCGCAGAGCCGCGGTCGCGGTGGTCTCAGCCGCCACCGCCACCCTGCTGATCACGGCGTGCGGGCCCGGGAGCGACGAGCCTTCGACCGCCGGGGCACCGTCGGTGGCGGCCACCGCCTCGTCCGTACCGAGCCCCACGTCCCCGTCCCCCACCAAGGGCAGCACACCGTCGTCGGCGCCGGCCACGGGACCGGCCACGGGAGGCGCGTCGTCCAGTGGAGCGGCGTCTGCCGGTGCAGCGGCGCCGGCTTGCGCGGTCGGCGATCTGAAGGCGGACGCCCACCAGGCGAAGCAGCGCCCCGAGGGCACGGGCGTGGGAGCGGCGATCGTCGCGTTCACCAACACCTCCGCGCACCCGTGCACGCTGCAGGGCTTTCCGACGGTCGCCGGGGCGGCCAACGGCTCCCCGGACCGCAACGCCCCACTCACCGTGACGCACACCGGCCCGACCGCCCCGGTCCGAGTGGCCCCGGGCGGAAAGGCCTGGGTGAAGCTCACCTTCGTCCAGGTCCAGGGCGAGGCCGACGGCTACTGCGTCTCCGGTGCGACGCCGGTCGCCTACCCCACCCTCGTCCTGGGCCTGCCGGGTGCCGGAGCACACCAAGTAGCCCTGGACGACGGCCTCTTCGCCGAGTGCGACAACAAGGTGACCACCACCGCGCTGCTGGCCGCCAGCCCGTCCTGACGAACGCTCCTGCCACAGCCGACGGGCGGGCGCGCTTCGGCGCGGCCGCGCCGGTGGCAAGCCACCGTCGGCGCGGGCGGTCTCGCAACCGGTGGAGCGGACCGGTCCCCGGTCAGAGGTGGCAGACCAGGATGCCGCCCAGGCAGGTGATCGTGCCGTGCGGTGTTGCTCGTCACCGGGGCAGCTCCGGAGTGTTCGTGGGCGCGGGCCGAGAGCAGTCCCACCCGGACGATCCCCGGGTGGGACGGGCCCGGTGCGAGGCCGAGCAACTCGGCGCGTCGGCCATCCGGCGGCCTCGGCCATCAGGCGCGTCGGCCATCGGATGCCGAGCGCGGTGTCAGCCGGCCGCACCGCCGGCAGGGCGGTCGCCTTCGACATCCGAGGCATAGCGGGCGGCGGCCTCCGCCAGCTTGCGGGTCGTCCGCTCCGATGCGCCGCCGAGGTGGGCGGCGAGATGGTCGGTGATGGTGCGGCCGGCTCCGTCGAGGTCACCGCCGAGCAGTTCGCTGGTGACCACGAGGGAGTTGTCCACCGGCAGGTAGTGCTGGCGCATCCGCTGCTGGACCTCGTCCATTCCCTCGCGCGCCAACACCTCCCGCAGTTCCTCGGTCAGCGGGGCCAGCCACCGGGCGCGCAGCGCGTACTCGCCGAGGTCGGCGAAGGTGGCGTGGAGCCCGGCGAGCAGTTGCGCCGGGTACTCCTCGACGGGCTCGGCGAACCGCGGGTAGTCCTTGGCGAATTCGTCCCAGTCCACCTCGAGCCCGCTGATCTGCTGCGGGAGGACCGGCCGGCGTGACCAGTTCTCGTCGGACTGGGTGAAGACCTGGCGCAACAGGTCGTACGGCACCTCGGCGGTGCGCGAGAGCAGGATCGCGTCGTACAGGTCCTTGCCCTGCGGGTGGTTGTCCGAGACCAGCCACAGGACCTTCCACGCCAGCGAGAGCTGCGGCGTGGCTCCGAGCAGCGGGCCGGCGACGCCCGGCAGCCGGTAGGGCTGCGGCGGGACGGGCAGGTGCTCGGTGAAGACGAAGTCCAGCTGGACGGTCCCGCCCGGGACGCCCGGTGCCGTCCACGGCAGGACGAGCCTGCGCCCGGGAACCCTGCTGTACGTCCAGATCTCGTCGCTGACCGCCTGGTCGGCGTGCAGCCGGACCGTACCCGAGAGCCGTTCGGCACCGGCGGCGAGCTCATCGAGCATGCGGTCCGTGCGCTCGTCCTCCAGTTCCCACTCCACCGGGCTGACCACGAAGTCCAGGTCGCCGGGCTCCCGCGCCTCCTCGCCGTACCAGGCCCTCAGCAGGACGCTGCCGCGCAGCACCAGGTGCTCGGCCCACGGTGACCCGGCGACGGCGGACAACGCGGTGTTCAGCGCCTCGCGCCGCGCCGCGAGCCAGCGTTCGGCGAGCTGCGGGTCGGCGAAAGCGGGCTCGCTGGGCCGAAGGGCCCGGCTGTACCCGGCGAGCGCGGGATCGAAGACCGGCTGCTGGTTCACCGCCTCGTCGTCGATCGGCCGGATGCTCCTGGGCAGGTCCCGGTCCTCGCGGACGTCCTCCGCCGGCGGCTGCCTGGGCAACACGACGCCCTGCCACGGGCCGTACTTCAGTTCCTCCCACGCCAGCGGCGACTGCGGCTGGGGCTGCGGTTGGGACTGGGACTGGTCCTCGGTCATCTCGGGTCTCCCTCTCCGTACGGCCCGGCACTGTGCCCGTGCTCGGTTATCCACCCCGCGTCCAGGGTCTCGTCACTGTCCACGACGACGAACTCGCGTTCCACCGACACCACCTCGCGACCGTCGGCGGCAAGCTCCCCCAGCAGCGCCTCCAGCCGACGGCCCGCGGTGCCCAGGCCGACCAGGCGGCACCGCTGGGTCACGAACCACTCGCACCGGCCGTCCTCGCGCACCCGGCGCGGATTGCGCGACAGGTGCGCACCGTGCGACGCGACGAGCTCGGCGAGGCGGGCCGGGTCGGCGGCTGCGGAAACCGGCCTCGGAAGCAGCAGTTTGACGTGGTGCTCGAAGTACCGGTGGGCTCCGTGCGGCACGGCGTCCTCGTCCGAGGCCGGAACGCCCTCCGCCCACGGCGTGGCCTCGATCTTCGCCCGCAGGACGGTGAACCCGGCCCGGACCAACCGGTCCGTGGTCCGGGAGGCCACCGAGGCGACCTCCTCCAGCGTGCCGCCGGCGCGCAAGGTCAGCATCGGCTGTGAGGGCACCGCGCCACGCGCCAGCAGAATGTGGGTGAACTTCAGGCCATGACCGTCGGCCCACGCGGCCAGCGCCTCAGCGGCACCGGGCCGCACGGTCAAGTGCACCTCGAAGTCACCCCGGACGTCGGGAGGAGCGGGCAGGACGGGCCGGTCGTCACGGCGCTGGTCAGGGCGGATGGCGAGCATGGGAGCATCCTGCCAAGCCCCTCTGACATCGGATCGCACGCCCTGGTCTGCAAGGGCCGCTCCGGGTCATCGCCTCCCTGCGTCGCCCTGGCGGCGAGGTGTCACGGGGTGCTCTGGACCGGGAATCCTGTGGGGCGGCCCTGGGCCTTCAGCCAGCCGAGCACCTGGTCGAGGGCCTCGACGGTCTGCTGGCGGTCGCCGCCCCCGTCGTGGAACAGGATGGTCGGGCCGTTGCCGATCTCCTTCCTGACCGTGTCGACGATGGCGGCCGTACCGGGCTTCTCGAAGTCCTTCGAGTCGACGTTCCAACCGAGCGGACGCATGCCGTTCGCCGCAGCGATGCGCCGGCTGTCGGGGGTGAACGAGCCGCCGGGAGCCCGGTAGTACAGCACTTGGGCGCTGCCGCCCGCGGCCTGCTCGATCATCTTCTTCGCGTCCAGGATCTCCTTCTCCTGGTACGCGACGGGCTTCTTGTCCATGGAGGTGTCATGATCCACGGTGTGGTCGCAGAGCCGGTGACCGCCCGCGACGACCTGCTTGACCAGCTCGGGGTGGGCCTTGGCCTGCGGTCCGATCATGCAGAAGGTCGCCCTCACCCCGTACCGCTTGAGCACGTCGAGGACCTTCGGGGTCCAAGCGGGGTCGGGACCGTCATCGATGGTGATGTTGACGGCGTTGCCACCGGCCTCGGACGCGTGGGCTATGCCCTCCGGTACGGCCCCGGATCCCTGCTGTGCACCGCCGCCGCTGCTCGGGGCGCCGCCGTCCTGGCCGTCATGGCCGTGCGTGACGCTCCGGTTGGGGGCGGGGACCGACCCGGTGACCGTCGGAACAACCCAGGCGCTCGCCGCCACAACGACAACCGCGACGGCGACGGCCGCCCGCGACCGGTTGCCCAGCCTCCCCATGCGCGCCTTGAAATCCATCAACGACCACTCCCCCGAACGCACCTGCCCGCTTCTGAGGTTTATGACGTCAGCCGGATCGGAGCGGGTTCCCCGGCCCGGCGCCCGTAGCAGGACAGTGACAACTTGATGTTTCGATCTCAGCGTCTTTGCACCACACACCAGGGCTTCTCCGGTCCCTGCGGAGAATCGCCTCAACGGCGTAGGTCCGGTCACGGCACCGGACAAATACAGGCTGGTGGTGCGATCAGCTCCCGCGGCTACCCCTCAGGAGTGACACGGAGCCGCCGAAGCCCGGCCAGGAGCTCGAAGTGGCGGGCAGGCCAGGCCGATCTCATCGAACCCGATGAATGACATTCCGCACGTCTCCTCGTCCGCCGGCACAAGCTGGGCAATCATCGGGACCCGGTTCCCGCCGGCGGAGGCCAACCGCAGCATCGCCCGCCGATAGCGAACCGAGCCGGTACTGCCCCGCCGCACGATCCTCTGTAACCGGTGGCCCTCCCGGTCAGTCACCACTCCGCAGGTCACTCAGGCCCTCCTCGAAAGCCGGGAGGACGTACTGCTCTGTGCCACGCCCCGGCATCTCGAGCTTCTTGAGCTGTCCGCCGACGATGTGGGAAACCAGCGGCACGGGCAAGCCCTCCGGCCAGAGTCCGGTCCTCCTGCCCTCCGAGAGCACCCGGCGGAACGCGCCGGTGGATCCCCGAAGACTTCGGCCGTTCGCTTTCAACTCGCCGGCGGCGCACTCGCCTTCGCCTTCGACGACCTGGAGCAGGATCTGCTGCGCACGGGGCGGCAGGCGGTCGTAGTACGACCGGGCCCGCTCCGGGGTCCAACGGTCGTCGGGCACCGCAGTCACGACGGCGGCCGGCATGGCAGCGAGGGCGAGCAGCTTCTCGAGCGCCTCGGGGGTCGGATTCTCCACCGTGATCGTGATCTTCATGGCGGACACCCTTGCACCTCAGAGGCCTGAACACAAATAACCACAGCAAACATGCCAGAGACAAGGAGGACACCTCGAGTGCTCCTTGTGTACCGATCTGTGTGCTGCGCCCCATGAACTGGATTCAGAGGA
Organism: Kitasatospora sp. NPDC034023; assembly: GCF_055575795.1. NCBI lineage: Bacteria > Bacillati > Actinomycetota > Actinomycetes > Kitasatosporales > Streptomycetaceae > Kitasatospora > Kitasatospora sp. NPDC034023. The sequence goes on along the minus strand of NZ_JBVIRY010000017.1, from coordinate 79,386 downwards.
CGCCGTACAGGGCCTGGTACCGATCGGCTGTCCCAGACGGATCATCAGCCCGCCCCGGCGGAAGGGAAGCCCCCATGGACGACGCGGCCGCCGACGCCTGCCTTGGGTTCCGCAGCCGCGTCGTGTGCGGGCCGGTCGGTTACCCCCGTATGACATTCTCCCGTGGATGGGTCCACGAGACCCGTCTCGTGTTTGCCGACACAGTTGCTGAAGATCGGCTCGGCGCTGCCGACGTCGAGATTGGCTCCGGCGGTCTGTGCCATGGACGCGGTCATGTTTTGGGCCCAGTCCTGGGCATCCTGGCGGGCCTTGACGGGGAGAGGATCGTCGGGACCGGGCGAGGACATGCATCCTCCGACGTACACGCCCACCTCCGTGCATGCCGTCCCTGCCGTCCCAACTCCTCCCCCGCCGTGGGCGGACTGCGGAGGATGCCGGGCAACATGCGACGCCCGGTCGGGTCGTGATCCGGTCCGGGGCGAACGGGGGTCGGCGGCAGCTGATCGAGGGTGCGGAGCTCGCCGGGCCGGGAGCTGGTGGACGTTGCTTCCGGCCAGGAGCCCGGTGGACGTGCCTCCGGCCGGGTCCGTCCCCTGCGCGGACCCGGCCGGTAGCCCATGGGGCGGGTGCGGGACGGGCGCGTCGACCGGGTTTGGGCCCGGTGTGCACCTGTCCTGTGCCGTGGGGGTCGAGCCTAGGGAGGGGCGTCTTACCGATGGCTTACCGATTGCCTGCGGGCGGTGAGGCTTCGGTAACGACCGCGGGAGGAATTGAGTTCGGGTGTGCTGGCATTGACCTGGTGGTTGATCAGTGGAGAACCTGCGCACGCTGTTTCCAGGTCGGCGCCCCTGGGCGCGGTAACCGGGATGGACGTGTTGACAGCGTGGCTAGGTTTGGATCATGAGCGAACGCGGGGCGGACGGCAGCGCAGGGGATGCGGACTACGGCAGGATAGGCGGCGGCTACGCCACCTACCGGCAGCCGGACGCAAGGATCGAGCAGGTGATCACCGCCGCCTTGGGTGGGGCGCGCACGGTGGTCAACGTCGGGGCCGGGGCAGGGTCATACGAGTCCCCAACGCTGGAGGTGACGGCAGTCGAGCCGTCGGCGACGATGCGCGCCCAGCGGCCCGCGCACCTGTCGCCCGCCGTCGATGGCGTCGCCGAGCACCTGCCGTTCGGCGACGATTCGTTCGACGCTGCGATGACCACCTTCAGCGTGCACCAGTGGAGCGACTACAAGGCCGGGATGCGCGAGATGCGCCGAGTGGCGCGGGGCCCTGCGGTCGTGCTGACCTGCGACCCCGATCTCGTGCGGGACTTCTGGCTGTACGAGTACGCGCCGGAGGTGTTGGACACCGAGGCGCGCCGCTATCCGGCGATCGCGGATTTGACCGAGGCCCTCGGTGGACATACGACGGTGACCCTGGTGCCGATACCCGTCGACTGCACCGACGGCTTCAACGAGGCGTACTACGCGCGCCCCGAGATGCTGCTCGACCCCGGTGCCCGGCAGGCGTGCTCGGCGTGGAGCTTCGTCGACGAGCGGGCGCGCGAACGGTTCGCCGCGGATTTGCGGGGTGACCTGGACAGCGGAGCTTGGAACGCCCGGTTCGGCACTCTGCGGCAGCAACCTTTTTACGAAGGTTCGTTGGTTGTGATCCGGTCCGTTCCGGCCTGATTCCTGCTCACAGCGCTCTCGGTCCTGGCCGAGTTCTTCGACGTGGACCGCTCCGGCGTCTATGGCGCGATCCGCCGGCTCCGTCCCCTACTCGCAGCCCGGGGCTTCGCCACGAACCGCGCGGCGCGTTTCTCAGGTCGGTTCGTTGAGGGTCCGTGACTTCCTGAACAACCTCGCCCCGAATCCCGCCGCGGCCAGGTGGGTGAGCGCGCGCATCTGGCGAACGCGGCGAACTCGGGGTCGGCGATCGTTCTTCTCACCCTGCCCTACCGTCTACCCGGCGTGAGTCCGTTCTCGTAGGCGATGATCGCCAGGTGGACGCGGTCCCGGGCCTCGAGCTTGGCGAACAGACGCGCGACATGGGTCTTCGCCGTCGCCGCGCTGATCACCAACCGCTCGGCTATCTCACCGTTCGACAGTCCCTGTCCGACCAGTGCCAGCACCTCGCGCTCCCGGTCGGTGATCCCCGCGATGAGACGTGAGTCCGCGGCGGGCTCGGTGGCCGGTGCGGGGGCCGCGGGGGTGGCGGAGGTTCCGGCGAAGTCGGCGATCAGCCGTCGGGTGACGCTCGGCGCGATCAACGCGTCGCCGGCCGCCACCACGCGGATCGCGTCCAGGATCGCGTCCAGGGCCATGCTCTTGAGCAGGAATCCGCTGGCGCCGGCGCGCAGCGCGCCGTAGACGTACTCGTCGTCGTCGAAGGTCGTCAGCACCAGCACCTTGGGCGGGTCCGGCTCGGCGGTCGCCTGCCTGGTCGCCTCGATCCCGTCCATGCCCGGCATCCGGATGTCCATCACCACGACGTCCGGCCGCAGCTCACGTACCAGGCGCACCGCCTCGCGGCCGTCGCCGGCCTCGCCGACCACCTCCAGGTCGGCGGTGCCGCCGATCAGGATCCCGAGCCCGACCAGCATCAGCGGCTGGTCATCGACCAGCAGTACTCGCACGCTCATGCCGGGAGCCTAGCCGTTACCCGGAATCCGCCCTCCGGACGCCGGCCGGCGCTGAACTGGCCGGACAGCAACGTCACTCGCTCGCGCATGCCGAGCAGGCCGAAGCCGCTCCCGCCGGCCGCCGTCGAGGGCCTGGGACGGCCGGGCCCGCCGGGACCGTCGTCTCCGTCGTCCACCACCTCGATCGTCACTCCTTCCGGCTCGTATCCGACCGAGACCCGGCACGTCCGCGCACCGGAATGCCGCAGCACGTTCGTCACCGACTCCTGGATGATCCGGAACGCCGACAGTTCGATCTCCGGCGGCAGCGGACGCCGCTCGCCCCGCCAGGCCACGTGGACCCGCACCCCGGCGTCGGCCGTGCGTTCGGCGAGCCGCGGGACGTCGGCCAGGCTGCCGGCCGGCGCCAGCGGAGCGGCCCCCGGCATGGCGTCGTCCGGCTCGGCGCGGCGCAGCGCCCCGAGCATGCGCTGCAGCTCGAGCAGCGTCTGGCGGCTGGTGGACTCGATGCCGGTCAGCGCCTGCCGCGTCTGCTCGGGCTTGGTGTCCACGACCCGCGCCGCCGCTCCCGACAGCACCGTGATGATCCCGATGCTGTGCGCGACGCTGTCGTGCAGTTCGCGGGCGATCCGCAGCCGCTCGGCCATGACGGCGCGGGCCGCCCTCTGCTCGTGCAAGGCTCCGAGGTATTCACGGCGTTTGCGATACACCCCCCCGATAACCCACGCGACCGCGAGCCACAACGCGTAATGCCCGGCCCACCCGGCCGCGTCGCCGACGGAGCCCTCGGGGTTGACGTGGGTGAAGTTGACGAACGCGGTCGCGACGGCCGCGACGGAGCCGACTGCGGCAGCCTTCGGCCGCCGGACGGCGAGGTACCCGCCCAAGGCGACGAGCAGGACGAACACGGTCAAAGGCCGCGCGCCGAAGATGTCGCTGAGGGCTGCTTCGCCCAGGATCGCCGCGAAGACTGCCGCCGGCAGACGGTGCACCAGCAGAACCGGAAGGGCGAGCACGACGCACAGACCGATCGTCTGGAAGGGCCCGAGGCCGGGAAACCAGAACAGGCCGTCGAAGTGCCTAGCCTCAGGGACCGGCATCGTAAAGCGGAGCATCAGCGCGTAAAAGCAGGCGGTGGCCAACACCACGGCCTGTGACCTCAGCCAGGTCACGCGCTTCGATGTCGGGAGACGCTGGAGAAGCTCTTCCATACGGAGATCGTATTCAGCGGCTTCGGCTCCGCGCGTCGCCCCGGGGATGTACGCGGGGTACACCCCCGAGCCGACGGCCTGGGGAACGGTGACATCCACCAGCCGACGCGACGGATCACGCTCTGTTCGTAGGTTCGTGACCATGACGAACGCACCGATGATCGATCTTCGCGACACGACGAAGAAGTGCGACGGCGGCCGCCCGCACTGGCCGGTGTGACCTTGTCCACGACGATGCGGATGATCCTGGGCCCGGGCGCGCCCGATTCCGGCGCCCCTTTCGCCGATGGACGCCCCCAAACCAGGCTCTGCGACCCGGTCAAGCAGGTCTGGGCGCCAGCGGATGCCACCGCAACGAACCCGTCGCTCGAGCGCCCCGCACCTCACGTCCTGGCCGTAAGTAGCCTGGCATCACTGTGCTCTGGACCAGCGAGGTGCTGACCGCTTCCGGCGTGTCCGGCATCGTGCGCCGCCATATTGGCGGGTTCTCCCCGGGCATGAAGCAGGGCCCGGAATGTCGGACCACCAACACGATCGAAGCGCTCAGAAGCGCTGACCACGTGCGCTGGTCGGCGGTGCCGGACAGACCCGGTACCCGAAGCCCGCGACGTCTCGGCAGGGCCTTCGCCACCGCGGGCCTGATGATGATCCCGTGGGTTCTCTATCTGTCGATGTCTTTGCCGAAGAAGGCGATGGATAGTCACTGGGCCCTGGACTGGGTGGGTCTGGACAGTTGCGAGGCACTGGCCTTATTCACCACCGGTCGATTCCTGAAGCGGGCGGATAACCGCTCCACGCTGACCGCCACAGCGGCCGCTGCGCTTTTCCTGACAGACGCCTGGTTCGACGTTACCGCGGCGACATCCGGGGGCGCGCTGGCTATCGCGGTCGTGATGGCAGTATGCGCGGAAATTCCAATCGCCATCGTGTGCACCGTCTTGGCCTTGCGACTGATCCGCCACCCATTCCCACAGTCCGAAACCACTGAACAGGAATCACTATGAACGCCAATATCAGTCGGATGCCGAACCGTACCTACCCGACACGCCACACCAAGATCGCGGCGGCGGCCGGTGTCGCTGCTTTGACGGCGGGAGCCTTGTGGTTCACCGATCAGGCACCCTACCCATACGCACAACGTCGACTACTCGACATTCAGCTTCCATTCCTGACCAAGACAGATTTGGACTCGATGCTCCAGCCGCGAGCAGGAGAACGCATCCTGGAACTGGGCCCTGGCACCGGCCTGCAAGCGTTGCACGTCGCACCACAGTTGGGCCCGAACGGACGCCTGGACATCGTGGACATCCAACAGGAAATGCTGGACCACGTAATGACACAGGCAGGGCGGGGTGAAATCTCCACGATCCACCCACACCGCGCGGACGCTCGTGAACTGCCCTTCGAGGACCACAGCTTTGACGCGGTCTACGTGGTTACAGCTCTTGGCGAGATCCCTGAACCGGAGCGAGTGCTGAGCGCGGCGACACGCGTACTGAGGCCCAGCGGGCGATTGGTGGTGGGCGAGTTCTTCGACCGGCACTGGATTTCGTTCGGCCGCCTACACCGGATGGCCGACCAAAACGGCCTGCACTTCACTGCGCGTCGTGGGCCCAGCTTGGCGTATATGGCCCGATTCCGCCCGTGCGGACGCACGGCCACCAGAGGCTAGAACACCTGGTCGCTGCGTTCCTTGTTCTTGAGGCACGATTTCCGTTCCTGGTCAGGCTGTTCGTGGGAGTCTGGCCAGGGCGATGGCGTGGTTGACGTGCTGGTCGAGGAGTTTCAGAGCCCGTCGGATTTTCTCCCGAGGTCGTAAGGGCGTCCCCGCTGGTCGAGCCCGGGTGGCGGCCGTCAGTTCTCGCGGGTCGGGGCGTCGGGGCCGGTGACAGGCGTGTCGCTCAGGTCGCAGGCCTCGGCGAGCACGCGTGCGGCCGAGTCGGGCAGGCCGGCCGCGTCGTAGGCACGGCCGAGGGCGCGGAGCGCTCCGGCGAGGAAGGAGCGCCAGCCCCGGGCGCGCCACACCAGGACGGACTCCTCCAGGTGGGCGATGGCCGAGGCGTGCTCTCCGGCCGCCAGGTCCAGTTCGCCGAGGATGCCGAGGGCCTGGGCGAGGTGGTGTCCGAGGTCGAAGCGCCTGGCGATGGCCAGTCCGGCCTCGGCCGTCTCGCGGGCGCGGGCATCGCCGGTGGCCGCGTACAGGGTGGCCAGGTAGAGCAGGGAGAACACCTCGACGTAGCGGTCGTCGAGGGAGCGGGCCATGGCGAGCGAGCGGGTGAGCAGTTCGCCGGCTCGTTCCGGCTGCCCGGCGCGGCCGTGGGCGGCTCCCAGGAACTGGATCGCGGTCGCCTCGAAGCGGGTGTTGCCGATCAGGCGGGCGAGCCGGAGTGTCTCGGTCAGGTGGTCGATCGTGCGGTCGAGGTCGGTCTCCCCGTAGGCGATCGCAATGATCTGGTGGGCCCGGGCCTGGACGCCCGGGTGGTCGTGGGTGGTGGCGAGGTCCAGGGCACGGCGGGCCGCGTCCAGGGCTTCCTGTTCGCGGCCTTGGGCCACCAGGCTCCAGGCGGCCAGGACCAGGGCGTCGGCCGTCCCGCCGGGTTCCCGTACCTGCTCGAAGAGACGCTGCAGGTGCCGCGCGCGGTCCTCCAGGGCGACCATCGTCTGGGCGCCGTCCGGCAGGTCGGCCGTGGTGTGGGTGCCGTCGGCCGGGGTGGTCCAGGTGGTCACCTCGATGAGGCCGCGGGTGAGCACGGCCGTGCCCAGGGTGTCGCCGGCCGCCCGGCAGGCCTGGAGGGCGGCCAGGTGCGTGGTGCGCCAATCGTCGTACAGGCCGCGCACGTCGCAGTACTTCTCCTGGCAGGCGGCGAGGTCCCAGGCCAGGGGCACCATGCGCAGCGCGGCGGCCTGCCGGGCGCTCGCGTTCAGGGCCGGCTGTTCGGCGTCGAACCAGGCCGTCGGGTCGTCCAGCAGTGCTGCCGCGAGGGCGGACGGCAGCGGGTGACGGGGCGCGTCGCCGTGGATCGGGGCGAAGCACGGCCCGGGCACCTGGTCGGCGGCCTGCTCGGCGAGCCAGAGCCAGGCGCCGAAGGCCCGTCGGAGCGCGGCGGTGCGTGCGGCGGGTTCGTCCGCGGCCTCGGCGTGTTCGCGCGCGTACAGCCGGACGAGGTCGTGGAAACGGTAGCGCGGGTGCGGTTCCGTGCCGGTCTCCTGCAGGAGTTGGGCGTCGATCAGCTCTTCCAGTTGCCGCTCGGCCTGCTGCAGCGGGATGTCGGCCATCGCGGCCGCGGCCCACGGTGCGAAGTCGGGGGCGTCGAGCAGGCCGAGCAGCCGGAACGTGCGGCGGGTCGGCTCCGACAGCCGCGCGTAGCCGACGGCGAAACCGGCCCGGACGGCAAGGTTTCCGGCCTCCAGTTCGTCGAGGCGTCGCCGTTCGTCGCGCAGCAGGTGGGCGAGCCGGGCCAGGGTCCAGCGGGGCCGGGCGGCCAGGCGGGCCCCGGCGATGCGGACCGCGAGCGGCATGCCGCCGCACAGCTCGACGATCTGGGCGGCGGCCACCGGTTCGGCGGCGACGCGGTGGTCTCCGAGGATGCGGCGCAGCAGGGTCTGCGCGTGGGGGGCGTCGAGTTCGTGGAGGTCGATGAGCTGGGTGCCGGGCAGCGCCGTGAGCGGGGTGCGGCTGGTGACGAGGACGGCGGGGCGGGCAGCGGGATGCCTGAGTGAACGGTGGGCAGGGTGGCCGGCCGGGAGGTCGGCAGCGTTGTCGGCAGGGTGGTCGGCCGGGTGCGCCGGTGTGCCCGGGAGCAGCGGGCCGATCTGCTGCTCGTCGGCGGCATTGTCGAGGAGGACGAGCGTGCGCCGGTCGGCGAGCAGGGTGCGGTAGAGCGCGGAGCGCTCGTCGAGGGAGGCCGGGATCTCGCGGGGGTCGGCGCCGAGGGCGCGCAGGAAGGCGGCCAGGACGCGGGCGGGGTCGGCGGGCGACTCGTCCACCCCGCGCAGGTCCGCGTACAGCCGGCCGTCCGGGTAGTCGGCGGCGGCGCGGTGGGCGGCGCGGACGGCCAGCGCCGTCTTGCCGATGCCGCCCATGCCGGCGATCACCGGCACCCGGCCGGCCGCCAGGGCGTCCAGGACGAGCCGCACCTGATCGTCGCGGCCGGTGAAGTCGGTTACGTCTCGCGGTAGTTGGGAGGGCACCACGCGGGACCGCTCGGGGTCCGTACGAGCGCCGTCGCGGTCGTGGGCCAGCAGCGCCAGGAAGACGTTCTGCACCTGCTCGCCCGGCTCGATCCCGAGTTCCTCGGACAGGCGTCGGCGCAGCGACTGGAAGCGGCGCAGCGCCTCGGCCGCCCGTCCGTCCGCCGCCAGGAGCTCCAGCAGGGCCGCGTGCACGGGCTCGTCGTACGGATACTCCTCGGCGAGCGCCGTCACGGCGGGAACGGCGGCCCGGGCCGCTCCGGCGGCTCCGGCGGCTCCCGCTGCTCCGGACGTTCCGGCGGCCAAGGCGGCCCGGGCCAGGGCCAGGACCGTGGCGCGCACCGCGCCCTCCACGGACGTCACCAGCAGGTCGTCCCTGTTCACGCGCTCCAGCCCGGCCAGCACCGGGCCGCGCCGCAGATCGATCGCCGCTGCCGGGTCCCCGTCGGCGGCAAGCCCGCGGAACCGTCCGAGGTCGACCGCGTCCGGCCCGGTCACCAGCCGGTACCCCTGCGCGTCGGACTCCAACGCCACCGCCTCGTCCCCGAACCGCCCGAGCCAGGTGCGCAGCCGCGACATCCCGGTGTGCACCGAGCCCCGGCCGATCCGGTCCGCCTGCTCCGCCCACACGAGTTCCAGCAGCCGCCCGACCGGCAGCCACTCCCCCTCCGCGAGCAGCAGGGCCCCCAGCAACCCGCGCAGGACGGTGGCCCTCGGCAGCGGCTGGGGCTCGGAGTCCACGGCGACCGTCAGAGGGCCCAGCACGCCGAACGTCATCGTCATCCGCTTCAGCCCCCAGAAGTCACGTCCGCGCCGGTCCCGGCTGTGCCGCCCGGTCGGGTGGGGACCGCGGCCGCGGCACGACCATGACACTAGTACGGGCACTGAGCGACGACGGCCACCGGCCCTGCACGGTGTCGTCCCGTCGGCGCTGTGGGCTCTCAGGATCGTCTCCCGGAGCGACTCCCCGGATGCCGCCGGCACGTTCGGATCGCGTCGCGGCGGACCGCGTCGAGGTGGATGTGTTGATGGGGATGTGTCGAGGTGGATGTGTCGATCACTTTGGCTCGACCGAAGTGGCGGCCGGCGCGGTTGTCGCGGCCTCAGCTGCTCTGCACCTGGTAGCCCAGCACACGGGCCTGCGTGGCGACGGTGTCGAAGTTCGCGGTGGCCGACAGCGCGGCAACCGTACGGCGGTCGAGCGGGGCGCCCTTCAGCACGGCCGCCACCGCTTCCCCGTCGACGGAGCGCTGGTGGTCGTCCTCGGCGAAGCCGGCGAACGCTCGCGCGCCGTCGGCTTCGGTGAGGAGTTCGAACAGCCAGTCGGCGCCGTCCGTCTCGCCGTCGGCGAATTCGACCGGTCCGCACTGCCACGAGCGCGACGGTGAACACGGCGGCGCAGCACGGGCATTCGGCCTTGCCGAAGAGATGGGAGATCCCGTCGGCGAGTCGCTCCTGCTCGTCGCGGACAGCGGTCTCGTACATCCACCGCCCCGTGCCGGCGAGTTCCTCGCTGGGCGCCGGCCGAGGGAACGCGGCGAAGCTCGCGAGGAAGACGAGGTCGCTCGCGAGGAGACAGCCGGAAGCCCAACTCCTGCCACGCCTCGGCGTTGTCCTCGTGTTCCACCTCTTCCTGAAGCCGAGGGACTCGGTGGACATCGCGGTAAATGACGGTCTGTGCCTCGGCGTTGTGGGTGTCGATGAACGAGGCGTGCCGTGGCCGTTGGCAGCGGCCACGGAAGAGACTCGATTTTCTGCGGAAAATCCGCGTCGCACTCCCACCCACGGCGCCGCGCGCTCCCGCAGCGAGAAGGGCATCCGTTGGGGCGGACGTCCCCTCGCCAATGCGGCTTGACCGGCCCGGCGACCTTGCCGGCCTGGTCCTAGTCCCGTGCTTCGCAGGTCGTTGATTCGGATGGATCGTGGCTCGTGGTGGTGTCCCCGGCGTGGGCATTGAGTGGGTGTGTCGATGACTTCCCGGTCCCCGCGGTTCGTGATGGTCGCGGACTCCAAGCTGGTGTCCTACCCGAACGTGTCCGCCTTGCTGAAGGCCGAGGTGCCGTTCATCGCGCCGGTCCCGGCCGCCCAGGTCAAGGACGAGGTCTACGCCGCCCTCGACCTCCAGCAGGCGCAGGTCGTGGACTGGGTGCCACAGCGGGATGCGGGCAAGCAGCCCGCCGAGCGAGACGTCTACCGGGTACTCGAAGACGTCCACACCCTCAACAACCCTCGCAAGAGCGACCCCGTGCTGAGGCTGCGCCGGATCCTGGTGGCGGATGGTTGGTACGCACTGATCACCCCCTTGACCGCCGAGCAGGCCGACCCCGGGCAGGTCCTGATCCGGTACAAGGGCCAAGGCTCGGTGGAGCGCCGCTATGCGGACTTCAAGGGCCCGCTCGCGGTCGCCCCGGTGTTCGTCCAGCACAACCGCCGCGTCGCCGCTCTGATCCAGGTGATCTGACTGGCCCTGCTCGTCTTCTGCCTGATCGAACGCCAGGCCGGACGCTCGCTCGGCCCGGAACGGACCATGGTCGGCCTGTATCCCGACAACCGCCGCGTCCGACCCACCGGCCGCATGATCCTCTACCACCTCGGCGAACTCACCCTGCGCGTCGGCAGCATCGCCGACCGGCCGACAGTGCAGATCGCCCGCGGCGACCAACTTCACCTCCTCGAACTCCTCGGCGTCGACGTCACCCAAACCCGCTGGCCACAGACCTGAAACCGTGACCCCTGCAGTGCAGGCCCGGCCCTCGGGGCCGGCCCCGTACGATCAGATGCCGTGATCACGACCAGGGCAGACGGCCTCACCCTCGATACCGACCCCGCGCGCATCGATCTCGACCGCGTGCACCACTGGCTTTCCACTGACGCCTTCTGGGCCCTGGGCCGCAGCCGAGAGACCGTGGCGCGATCGATCGAGCACTCACTCGTCTTCGGTGTCTACACCCCGGACACCGCCGAGCAAGTCGCATTCGCCCGAATCGTCACGGACTACGCCACCTTCGGCTGGCTCTGCGACGTCTACGTCGCCCGCGAGTCACGCGGCCGGGGCATCGGCACCTGGCTGGCGGAGTCGGTCGTCGCGGCGCTGGCTCCCTACCGGCTGAAGCGGTTGATGCTCTCCACCGCGGACGCGCACGAGGTCTACGCACGTGTCGGCTTCTCGGCCGTGTCCGAACCGGAGAAGCTGATGTTGATCACCGCGCCGGCCCCTTCGGCAGTTCCGACCGGCCCGGCAACCGGAGGCGTCAAGCCACTGGCCACAGACCTGAAACGGTGACCCGCGAAGTACGGGCCTAGCAGTAGCCGTCCACCCTGGCGCCGGCTGGAGCGAGGTTGGGCCAGGGATGCCCTGCGTCGACCTCGCGGCCGGCCCGCCTCGTGTTCTGCAAACCCGGAACTCCGGGGGTCAGCAGTCACGTGTCTTGTTCGGCGCTTGGCTACTGCTGCAGCGTCGGATCTCGGCAGGGCGGCCGATGCCTGTTCCCTTTGCTGTTCCCCTTACTGTTCCGGGCCGGTTGTCAGGGTCGGCGGCCAGGGTCTTGTCCGCGGCACCGGCCCGGGGGACCCCGTCGACGGCGACGCAGATACCGAAGACGCGGTCGTGATGGGTCCAGCCGTTGATGCGGCCCCGGTTGTTGCTGATCTGCACTCGTTTCCTGGCCGGATCGATGGACGACACCAGATGCAGGTACACGGTTCCGGCGACACGGGCGAGGACGATGTCCCCGGGCTCGAGCCTTGACGGGTCGACCGGGGCGACGACCACCGACTGCCGACTGCGTATCAGTGGGACCATCGACGAACCGCTGGGCCGGAACTCAACGGTGGCCCCTCCGGCGACCCCGGCCGACACCGCATCCAATGCTCCCATCCGGCGATCGTGGCAGATCCCGCTGGGCCGCCCCACCGATTTCCTGCCCCGCGTCCGTGACCGGGGTTGGAGTAGCCCATCAGGAAGACCGGCCCTCAGCTCGTCGCTGTGGCAGCGGATCGCAGCAGGCTACGGTCGCCAGATGACTACACCGTCACGTACCACCAGCGGCTCGGCCTGGCGTGATTCATGGAATCGGATCCATCCCAGGTCGACGCTGCCGTCGAAGCGACGGTGACAATCGCCGGCCTTGGTGGCGAGCCAGCCGAGTAGTTCACCACGTGTCCACCACGCCATGCTCGGCATCGGCCGCCTGCACAATCTCGTCCTCACCGGTTGGGACCAGGCGGGATGTACCTGGTCAGCCCAGCTTTATCATCCCGCCCAAGGGAGTTCGGCGTGGCGACACCTTGCGATGGCTGATCCGCCAGCCGTCAGCGGTGCGCACGACGGTGTCGTCGTAGGAGACGGAACCGCAGGAGCCGTCCGCTTTGATGCCAAGCCCTTTGGAACGGACCTGCACCCGGCCATCCGCCGACGCCGTGACGACGACGTTGGTGACGTGATGTGCGACAGGGTTGGCCGCTCCCAGTGCCCATGCCGCTTCTCGGATAGCTGCCACCCCGGACAGTGGCTCCTGGCCGAAGTCGGTGAGGTCGTAGACCACATCGGTGGTGAACAACTCCTCCAACCGGTCAAGGCTTCCGTCGTCAACGAGGTGGCCGTGCAACGAGACCAGTTCGGTGATGGCCAAGCGATCTTCAAGAGCGAGCGACACACGCGTCCTCTCCGGCCGGCGCGGAAAGCGCCAGACCGAGCATCGATCCGATGTCAGCACGGCACCACCACCGCGCAACGCATCCAGGCGCGTCCGGCAAGAGCAGGGCCATGCACGTCGTGATCGTCTCGTACCGACGGTCAGCCTGCCACCAATTTGTCGACCTGTGCCCTGTCACCGTCAGCCGAAGCACGGCCTACGGGACAGCCTTAGCTGGGTCTGCGCTACTGCATGATCGTGCGCGGTAGGTGGGACGGCGTGCTGACGCAGTTGTAGAACTGCAGGGTGTAGCCGCGTCCGATGGTCACCATCGTTGGTTCCCGCAGGGTCCGGTACGGATGCCCAGCCGGCTTCTCCGCGTCCTCGCCCGTCTCGATCGGACGCCAGCTGCCAGTGGCTCCGTCCCACTCGGTGCCGTCGATGGTGAGCAGCGCCTCCACCGGCCCGCCGCACTCGCCGCACGGCAGTTCGTCGGAGTCCGCCGGATCGCGGAAGGTGAAGTTCGCCGGCCACCCACCTGCCTTCCATCCGGGAGCGACGGACAGGTCGCTTCGGTAACTCACCGACTGCTGCGCGCACCAGTGGTCCAAGCGCTCCGCGAGTTTCTCGTCAAGGTTCTGATGGGGAGGGAACTCACGCACCGGCTCCGGGTGGAGTCGGCATGGCTCCGGCACGTGGTCACTGCACTCGACATAGGCGGGCTCAGGAGGACTGGTCAGGACTTCCCGGACCCCCGAAGCCAGCCGCCACCTCAGCTGCACGGCTTCGGAGCACCCTTCAATCTCCGCGGACGGCTCCCACAACACCTGCAGCAGGTCAGTCCCCTCCGGGAACGGCAATCCGGGCACGTCCCGGGCGTAGAGCTGCACGAGCGGAATCAGCGGCAGCGGCCCCGGAGGCAGCATCTCCGGGGCATGCTTGGCATGGATCCGGTCCACCGCTTCCTTCTCCTGCGCAGCCAGGAGGTTCTCCCGGGGCCCCCGAGGTCGGGACCATGCCTGGGTGAGCAGGGCCCGCAGCGCGCGAACATCCGCAAGCGTCGTCATCGGCCGGTAGGGCGGGTACTCCGACCCGTACTCCGGCCAGGGCTCGTCCGCCGGCCACAGCAGCGGCCCGCCCACCGAACTGTCATGGACGGTTGGTGCACCCGGGCTTGGGTGCAGACGGGTGGCCGTCTTTGCCAGGCTGGCCAGCTCCGGAAACGCCATCTCGACATCCAGCGGCCGCGGCGGTGTCGTACGCGTCATGTCTTCCCCTTTTCCGACGCCGGTGCCGTATCCAAGCACAGGGCACTGACAGCCTCCTCAGGAGCCTTCGCTACGACGGAGTGGCCCCCTGAAGAGGGCGGAGATGGCGGACGGATGCAGGCGGCTGCTGTTCCAGCATGAGCGCCTGAAGCTCGGCGATCCGTTCACGGAGTCCGGGAGGGCTGACAGCACGAATCCGCCGGTCTCTGGTGACCGTATGGGGCCAGGGACCAACGGGTTCGCGGGATTCCCGCCGGCGATCTGACGCCTGCTCAGCTGCCGCAGGCGCATGCTGCCGCGGCAGTGGCCGACTCGGCGGCGGCCACCGCGGCGGCGGCCGGCTCGGCATCCTGCCCGCTGCTGGTGCAGCAGGCGTGGCCGCCGGTGGTGGCGCTCTTGCCGAGGGTGCCGGCGTCGGCTTTAACGACGTAGACCTCCCAGGGCTCCTTGCCGGGGCCGTGCACCCAGGTCTTGTCCTGGAGGGCGTAGCAGCAGGACGTGTCGTTCTCCTCGAAGGTGGCCAGGCCGGCGTCCTGCAGTCGGGCGGTGGCGGCGGTGACCTGCTCGGTGTTCTCGACCTCGATGCCGAGGTGGTCCAGGCGGGTGTCCTCGCCGGCCTCGCCCTCGATGAGGACGAGCTTGAGCGGGGGCTCGGTGATGGCGAAGTTGGCGTAGCCGGGGCGGCGCTTGGCCGGCTCGGTGCCGAACAGTTTGGAGTAGAAGGCGATGGAGCCTTCGAGGTCGGCGACGCGCAGGGCGAGCTGAACGCGGGACATGGGCGGTTCTCCCCGATCCGGGTCCTTGATTCGACGGTTATCGATATGGATGACGTTGCCACTGGATTAGATGACTGTCAACATAGACACATGTCGAATCTGGAACTGCCGGTGCTCGGCCAGGACGACGCGGCCGCGTGCTGCTCGCCGATGGTCCGCGAGCCGCTGGGCGAGGAAGCCGCTGTTGATCTGGCCAGGATGTTCAAGGCCCTCTCCGACCCGGTGCGGCTGCGGCTGCTGTCACTGATCGCCTCGCACGAGGGCGGCGAGGCCTGCGTCTGCGACCTGACCGGCCCGTTCGACGTGTCCCAGCCGACGATCTCCCACCACCTGAAGGTGCTGCGTGAAGCCGGGCTGGTCGGTTCCGAGCGCCGGGGGACCTGGGTCTACTACTGGGTGCTGCCCGCAGCCCTGGCCCGTCTCTCCTCGCTCCTCGAGGCTCCGGCAGGCGCGAGATGACCGAGCTCGCCCCGCTGGGCCGCCGGACGGCCGTCGAGTTCGTCGGGACCGGCGCGCTGGTCGCGATCGTGGTCGGCTCCGGCATCCAGGCCACCAAACTGTCCCAGGACGTCGGCGTGCAGCTGCTGGCCAACTCCCTCGCGACCGTGTTCGGCCTCGGCGTACTGATCGCCCTGCTCGGCCCGGTCTCCGGCGCCCACTTCAACCCTGTGGTCACCCTGGCCGCCTGGTGGACCGGCCGCCGCAGCGGGGAAGGGCCCGGCCTGCGCGAGGTCGCGGCCTACGCCCTGGCCCAGGTCTCCGGCGCGATCGGCGGGGCGGTGCTCGCGGACGCGATGTTCGCCGAGCCGCTCGTGCACTGGTCGACCCATGCCCGGTGGGCACCGCACCTGTGGCTGGGCGAGGTCGTGGCGACCGCCGGTCTGGTCCTGCTGATCTTCGGCCTGGCCCGGGCCGGTCGCGCGCACTTCGCCCCGGTCGCGGTCGCCGCGTTCATCGGCTCGGCGTACTGGTTCACGTCCTCGACCAGCTTCGCCAACCCGGCGGTGACGATCGGCCGGGCCTTCACCGACACCTTCGCCGGGATCGCCCCCGCCTCGGTGCTGCCGTTCATCGCCGCCCAGCTGGTCGGCCTGGTGGCCGGCATCACACTGGTCGCGCTGCTGTTCGGCCGCCCGACCCCGGCCGCCGAGGACGTCGTCGTCCCGCATGGCGACCATCACCCGGCCGCCTCCGGCCGCTGAGCACTGCCCGCCCCGACGTTCCCGTCGTTCCGACATCCCCGCTGTTCCCGCTGTTCCCGACGTTCCCGATCAAGGACATCCTGTGAGTGATCCCGCCGTCCCCTCCGTGTTGTTCGTCTGCGTGCACAACGCCGGCCGCTCCCAGATGGCCGCCGCCTTCCTCACCCGCCTCGGCGGCGAGCGGGTCGAGGTCCGCTCGGCCGGCTCCGCCCCCGCCGGAACCGTGAACCCGGCCGTGGTCGAGGCCCTGCGCGAGGTCGGCATCGACATCTCCGCCGAGACCCCGAAGATCCTCACCACCGAGGCGGTGCAGGCCTCCGACGTGGTGATCACCATGGGCTGCGGCGACGCCTGCCCGTACTTCCCCGGCAAGAAGTACCTGGACTGGAAGCTGGAGGATCCGGCCGGCCAGGGCGTCGAGGCCGTCCGCCCGATCCGCGACGAGATCGAGCGCCGCATCCGCGGCCTGCTCAGCGACCTCGGCATCCAGGCCCAGCCGTGACGGCCGCCGGGCCGGTGCGGATCACCGGCATGCTGCCCGAGCACGCCGACCAGGTCCTGGCGATCTACCAGCTCGGCATCGACGGCGGCGACGCGACGTTCGAGACCACCGCCCCCACCTGGGAGACGTTCGACAGCGCCCGCCTGCCCGACCACCGCCTGGTCGCCCTCGACCAGGACGGCGGGGTACTGGGTTGGGCGGCGGTCGCGCCGGTCTCCGACCGATGCGCGTATGCCGGCGTGGTCGAGCACTCCGTCTATGTCCATCCCGACGCCCGCGGCCGAGGCGTCGGCGCCGCCCTCCTTCAGGCACTGATCGCCTCGACCGAGCAGGCGGGGATCTGGACCCTCCAATCCGGGATCTTCCCGGAGAACACCGCCAGCCTCGTCCTGCACGCCAAGGCCGGGTTCCGGGTCATCGGGACCCGCGAGCGACTCGGCCGACACCACGGCCTCTGGCGCGACGTCGTCCTCGTCGAGCGCCGCAGCCCGATCGTGCGCTGATCGCTGCAGTCCGACCACGAGCCGACCGGGTCGGGGCCGATGTTGGCGGCGCAAGCGGGATGCGCGCGGGATACGCGGGTGCGCGAGGTGCGCGTCGCCAACGGGGCCTGGCAAACGGGCGTCGACCGGGTGCCAGCCGGCTGCCAGCCAGGGGCCGACCGTGGGTCAGGGTGTGGGTCAGGGTGTGGGTGCGGCGGCTTCGAGGGCGTCGACGGTGCCGGACAGACGTCAGGAGTAGAGCGACGTCCCATGGTGTCTCGCACGCTGCCACCGTTCGACCGCTTCGCCCGGCCCGCACCGGGCGAAGCCGCAGCCCGCACGGGCTGCCTTTGGGGTGCCGGAACGGCCGGGTGAGGCCGCCGGTGTCGCCGCCCGTGCACCGGATTTTCGGCGGAAAATCCGAGCGCCTCCCCGAGACAGAGAGTGGGCTTACAGGATTCGGGCATCCGCCTGCGGTCGCCACTCCCCCGGTCTGTCAGCCCGCTGTCGGTACCGCCCGGCTGTGGTGCCCAGCTCTGATCAGGAGCCGGGCAGCGGGGACACAAGGTAGGGCCGGGTCGCGTGGATGTAGTAGGCGTTCAGCCCTGGGCCGGGTAATGCAGCTCTGGCTGGTCGTGGCCACCAAGGCAGGTGGTGACCTCCCCGGGCTTTAGTGGGGCGCTCGTGCCCAGACGTGGGACGTACCGGCGCCGAGTGTGTCGTCCTCGGCGCCGCCCCGGAAGCCGACCACACCGAGGCGGGACCCTGCTCGCAGGCTTCCCGGACCAAACGGAAGATGTCGGTGCGGGGCAGTAAGCCGTCACAGCATCGCTCTCCCGGGGGTCACCGAGTCCAGGAGCGCGGGACAGCTCCCGTTTTCGATCGCCCGTCGTCAGCACCACCACGCCCAGCATGACGCCCATCCGCAAAGCCCTTACCACCGAGGAAAGCGTTTGCCGTCGCCCCGGTCGGTCGGGGAGACGATCCATGCCCAGCAGATCCGCGTGAACAACGACTGTGGAACGGAAAGGTCACGCCTGTCCTGGGGCGGGCTTCGGTCGCTCTCCGGATGCCAGCGACCGAGAGCGACCGAGAGCGACCAAGAGCGACCGAAGGGCAACGGATCCGGGCTCACTGAGTTCGGTCGCTTCTTTCCTCGGCACGGTGAGGGGCACGTTTCCCCGGGTCAGACGCCTAGGGCCGCTACGCGGCCTGTCCCCCTGCAGGGCAAAAGCGCTCCTGCAGTGGGGCAGCAGTCCAACCCCGGGGCAGAGTCGCTTCGGTCGCTGCCGGCGTCAGGTGCCCGGCGCCGAGACGGTGGAAGCCTGGCGCCACGCGCGTTCCAGCCGATCTCCCCGCCCGGCTTGGGGGGAGCTACCGAAGCGACTCAAGCGACTCAAGGAAGGGACTTCTCCGCGCAGCAAGCGCGGGAGGGTCGAGAGGACTCCACGACAGGGCTCCGCCACTCCCCCATTGACCGGGAGCTACCGAAGCGACTCAAGCGACCGAACTCCGGACCTTCAGACAGTCCTGACACGCGCGACACGCCGAGCGACCGGGCGCGAGAGACTCGGTAGCTACGGTCGCTGGGCTTCAGTCGCTGGACAAAATCCCAGGTCAGAGGCGTTGTACCCACCCAAGAAGCGACTGAAGCGACTCAAGGTTGGGTATATGAAGACATTCCCGTGTGCGTGTGCGCGTTATAGACCCGAGCTACAGTCGCTTCAGTCGCTGTTTGGCTTGAAAACCGGTTTTGACCTGCGAAAACGTCGGCGGACCGAAAACAGCGACCAAAGCGACTCGGTCGCTGCCCCAGGGTTCGGTCGCTGAGTTTCCGCGTAAGGTCCGCCACTCCGGGTGCGTACGTCCTCGCTCCGATAGTCTGTGTGAGCTATCTTCTGGACTTCGGTCGCTTCAGTCGCTGATCCGGCGTTTGCCAGTGCCCTGACCTGGCTTTTTGCCCTCAGCTACTGAACGAGCGACCGAAAGTCGGGCAGCTACCGAGCGACTGAAGCAGCTGAAGCAGCTACTGAACCAAGGGGGAGGGACCAGCGTGACGGCGCCGCAGGCCGTGGGGAGCGACCGAACGGGCCGCCAGCCGGATGCGCTGGCCGTTGCCCGGTGGTGCGCTTCCCAGGGCTGGCCGGTCCATCCGCTGGCTCCGGGGCGCAAAACGCCGCCCGCCAACTGTCAGCCGTGCCAGGAATCCCCGCACTCTCCCGCCGAGTGCGCCTGTTCCCGGTTCGGTCGCTGGTGCCACGGCTTCCATGCCGCCACCCTCGACCAGGACGTCATCACCGCCTGGTGGCAGACCAACCCCGACTTCGGCATCGGTGTCGCCTGTGGCCCTGCGGGCCTGGTCGTCATCGACGTCGACAGTCACCCCGGTGCCGTGCCTGCCCGGGACCGGATCCTGCCGGGGATCCCGATCCACGAGCACGTCGACCTGGAGGGCCTGGAGAACGGCTACCACACGCTCGCGCTGCTCGCGGCCCTCCGTCGCTCCCCCGCCCCCGCCGAGGACACGTCCACGCTGCGTGTGCGCACGCCCTCCGGCGGCCTGCACATCTGGTACCTGGATGACGCCAACCACCGCTTCACCTGCTCAACCGGCTCCTCCACCGGGCGGGCCCTGGCCTGGCAGGTCGACGTCCGTGCCCACGGCGGCTACATCGTCGCTCCCGGCACCACGACGAGCGCCGGCACCTACACGGTCCTGCCCGGAGCCAGAACCCCCGCCCCGCTCCCCCGGTGGCTCGGCGAGGAACTAGTCCGCACCGGGCACCTCAAGGACAAGCAGGAGCCCAAGCCGGCGGCCGTCCCGGCCCCCGTACCCGACCGTGCCCGCCAGGCCGTCGTGGCCGCCGGCGGCGGTAAGCGCGGAGCCGAACGCGTCCTCGACACCGTTCTGCAGGACGTCACCGACTGCGCCACCACCCCCGAGGGCGCAGGCTTCACCGGCAAGCTCAACCGCGCCGCCTACACCGTCGGAGGCCTCGTCTCCGCCGGGCACCTGACGCACACCACCGCCGAGCGGCTCCTCCTCGACGCCGCCCGCACCGCCCGTCCCACCCAGGACCGGCAAAGCTCCGCCGTCATCCGTTCCGGCCTCGCCGCCGGCGCCCGGCAGCCCCTGCACATCGGGAAGGCCCGCGGATGACCGACAGCACCCGCAAGAGGACGGTCTTCGACCCCGTGGCCGCAGCCCAGCAGATCCTGGAATACCCGCCGGTCCCCGGCCCCTCGCAGGCCCCCTGGCACGGCGCCGCCGTCCAGGAAAGCCTCCTGGACGCCCCCGCCGAGGCCTCCCAGGCGCCCGCCCAGCCGACCCAGCCCTTCCACACCACACACACCACACACACCACACAGAGCGCAGCGGTAGCCCAGCCCGTCCAGCCCGTCCAGCCCGCCGAGGCCCTCATGGGCCCCCAAGCGGGCTCCCAGACGGGCCCCCATGCGGGACCGCAGGCGAGTGCCCACGGCCTGCTGCCCGACTCGCTTTCCGACCGCGGCAACGCCAAGCTCTTCGTCCACCTCTACGGGCGCGACTACCGTCACGTCCCCGGCATCGGCTGGTACCGCTGGTCCACCCACCGCTGGCAGCTCGACGAGGACGACACCGTCCTGTGGGCCGCCGGCGAGATGGCGGAGAGCGTCGCGACCCACGACCCGCGCGGCGTCTACACCAACACCGACCTGCGCCGGCACCGCCGCCGCGCCCTGTCCACCTCCGGCATGAACGCCATGCTCGCCCAGGCCAAGTCCGCCCCCGGCATGGTCCTCAACGCCGCCCTCCTCGACGCCGACGCCTACGCCCTGTGCACCCCCGGCGGCGTGGTCGACCTGCGCACCGGTGCCATCGCGCCGCCCGACCCGCAGGTCCACCACCACTCCCGCTCCACCACCCTCGCCCCCGCCCGGATGCCCACCCCGCGCTGGAACCGCTTCCTCACCGACACCTTCGGTGACGACCAGGAAGGCCGCCAGACCCGCGACTTCCTCCACCTGCTGCTCGGCTACTCCATCAGCGGCGACGTCGGCGCCCAGGTCATGCCCTTCCTCTACGGCCAGGGCAAGAACGGCAAGTCCGTCCTCCTCGACGTCATGATCCAGCTCCTCGGCGACTACGCGGACGCGGCCCCGCCCGGCTTCCTCATGGCCAAGACCTTCGACGGCCACCCCACCGACCTTGCCGAGCTCCACGGCCGCCGCATCATCGTCTGCTCCGAGCTCAAGCCCGGCGACCGCTTCGACGAGGCCCGGGTCAAGCTCCTCACCGGCGGCGACAAGATCAAGGCCCGCCGGATGCGCCAGGACTTCTTCTCCTTCGAGCCCACCCACAAGCTCTGGCTGCTCGGCAACCACCGCCCCGAGGTCGGTACCGGCGGCTTCGCCTTCTGGCGGCGCATGCGCCTGATCCCGTTCGAACGGGTCGTCCCCGAGGAACGCAAGATCGACAACCTGGCGCACGTCCTCGTCGCCGAGGAGGGCCCCGGCATCCTCGCCTGGCTCATCGACGGCGCCCGCCGCTACTTCGCCGGTGAGAAGGACCTCGCCGGCCCCCAACGCGTCCAGGTCGCCACCACCGCCTACGCGGAGACCGAGGACCACGTCGGCCGCTTCCTCAAGGAGGCGTGCGTCACCGGCGAGGGCATGCGCGCCGAACAATCCCAGCTCTTCGGCGCCTACACCCGTTGGTGCGGGTTCGAGGGCGCCAATCCCGTATCCGGGCGTGCCTTCGCCGCACGAGTCCGCGAGACACTGGGTATGACCTCTCCCAAGGAGATGGTCCTGTCCAACAGCCGCAAGTACTACCCGGGCATCGGCCTGATCACCGACGACACAGAGGAGCAGAACGCGTGAGCGCGCTGATCGACCCGGCCGAGCTCGCCCACGAAACCGACCTCGTCTGGCTGGAGGACACCTCCGACCTCGACTACGTCCGTCAGTCGCTGGACCGCCTCACGACCCGCCGCGGCCGCCCCGCGTACCACCGCGACGGCCGCATGGTCGGCTACGCCATCCTCGGCCCCGACGCGAAGTCCTCCCGCGCCTCCGGCACCTTCCGCCGGCGCGTCTTCTGGCTCCTCCCCCACGACCGCGACCAGGACCCGGACGGCCTGTACTCCACCGGCGCCCCCTCCGAGGCCGTCGACCCGCGTACCGTCGCCCCGGGCGTCAAGGGCTACAAGACCGAGCGCTCCGAGGGCGGCCCGGCCTCCCCGGCGATGCTCGAGTTGGGGATAACGCTTCCGAAGGCCTGAGTCCTGCCGAGCGGCGGTGGGGGCTGCCCGTGTTTTCGGGTAGCCCCCACCGCCGTAGTGCTCAGCGGCCCTCCGGGCGCCGTTCCTCCTGGAGGACCGCCTGGCCTGCCAGGAGGCTCTCCAGGAACCGGCTGTGCTGGACGAGCGTGCTGCTCCGGCTTTCCGGAGTCCGGGCGTGGGCCCGCAGCACCCGGGTCTGCTCGGGGTCTTGCTCGGGTTTTTGCTCGCGGGTCTGCTCGGCCTGGTCGGAGACCATGACGCCGACGGCGTCGGCGAGGCAGGTCATCGACTGGCGCGGCTCGATCCGGTCCGTGGAGACGACGTCCGGCACCCGGGTGCGGTCGTTCGCGGAGGAGCCGTCAGCCGCAGTGGAGCGGGCCTCCGTACCGTCCTGGCCGGGCGCCGCTGTCGCCGTTGGTGTCGCGGTCGTCACTGTCGTCGCTGTCTCTGCCGGCGACGTTGTCGTCGTCGCGCGCCTCGTCTTCGCAGGCCTCGTCTTCGTGTGCGTTGCCGCAGACTCCTCGCGCAGACGCCCGACCTCCGCCTCCAGCGCCGCCACCCGCGCCCGCAGCTCCTCCAGCTCGCCCATCGTCTCCACTGCCCATAACCTCCCCCGGCCGCCGCTCACGGCCATTGACGTGCGGCTTTAGCCTAGCCGGGGGACTGCCCGCGCCCGAGGGCGTCCACCTGCTCGGCGCCACGCGCGACGAACCGCCACATCGGCGAGACCGGCGCCCCTGGTCCGGGCCAACCAAGACGTACGGCGGCTTCTCCACGTCCGGGTCGTGCGCGACGGCGACGACCACGACCACCCCCCGCATGACGGCGCCCTCGTGCCCCGTCCCGGCCCACGACGCGGGGCTGGGAGCGCCTTGCTCAGCTCGACGACCCAGGCTTCAAGCGACTCGACGTGCATCGCTGGAAGCAACAGACGTCACCCTCGTCGATGCGCTGGGACTACCGCCTCGGAGGGCCTGCGGTGGCTGAATCAGGTTGCCGGTCAGGTGGGAGAAGCAGAGCCTGTGAAGGGCCGGCACCGAGGTTCCGTTGCTGGGCATCTGCGACAGCGCGGCGGCCAACCCTGCCCCCGGGATTCCGTCGCGGAGTGACGGGCCCCGGCTGTCCGATCCGGCCACTACGATCCCCCGGTGACCGATGACGAGATCGTCGAAGCCTGCCGGAGGATCGCACGAGACCGGCAGGCTCCCCCGCCCGCCCCGCACGAGGCGGTTGCCGAGGCGGAACGTGTCATCGGATTCGTCTGTCCCCCGCTTCTGCGGCGCCTGTACACCGAGGTGTCCAACGGCGGCTTCGGCCCCCTGGACGGGGTACTGCCGGTCGACGTGGGGCAGCGGGACGAGCACATTGCGGAGTCCTATGAGCACGGACCGGACCCCACCGGTGGAGTGCCTGCCGGAGTGGTGCCGCTCTACGACTGGGGCTGCACGATGTGGTCGATGATCGACTTCCGCGACCCGGACGGCGCGATGTGGTCCAACGCCGAAGGTGACTGCCGGCCCCAGGGCGTCAACCTGGCCCAGTGGTTGGCTGCCGCGATGGACGGCGAACTGCGCTTCGCCTGGCCGGACGGTGTGCCCTCGGACAGCGAATGGCCTCGGCCCCGGACACATTGATCAGCAGTCAGAAATCGACGGTTCGGATCGCCAATGGGACGGGACGTGGTGCCCACCGCGGTGAACCTGAGAGGCGGGTACGGCGACTTCGCCGAGCCGCAGGAAGCCTTGCGAGACCTTCATGCCCGAGGTCACGGCCGGGTCTACCGCGAGACCCGCCGGATCCCAGCCGAGCTGCTGGCCGAGGAGAGACTGCGGCTGCCACCGGTGCCCGAGCAGCCGTTCACCGCCGCGTTCGGCGAAAGCCGACGGGTGGGCAAGGACTCCACGATCTCGGTCAACTCGGTGCGCTACTCGGTGCCACACAAGCTTGTCGAGGACAGCGTCCGGGTCCGTTTTCACGGCGAGGACCTGATCGTGACCGCCGTGGTCGCGGGGCAGCGTGGTCCGGGTCGCCCGCCACGCCCGACCCACCCCGGGCAACCCGCGGATCGCCGACGAGCACTACCCTGACGCCCCGCGCGGCGAGCGCACGCCGAAGCCGACCAACCCGGCCGCGGCTCAGTTCCTGGCCATCGGCCCGGGAGCGGCGTGACTGATCGAGGTCGCGGGGGCTGACACCCGCCGGATCGGGCGAAGATGGCCAACGCCATCGCGCTGGTCATACGGCACGGCAGCGCCGACGTCGACCGAGCGCTCGGTATGGCGGCGACTCTGCCGCTTCGCCGAGGGCAACCTCCTGTCGATCCTGGGCCACCGGGGCGAGCACGCCACAGCGAGACACCCAGCCAGCAGCCGGGCACCTCCGCCTGGTCCGGGTTCGGGGCGAACGGAGCCGCGGCTGGCTCGACCCGACCAGGTTCAGACCTCGTCCGCGACCAGGCCGCAGGCGGAGGGGAATGACTCCAGGAACTCCCGCCGCTGCGGGTTCGGCTCGGCTTCGGCGAGGTTCGTGAGCGTCCGTAGGAACCGGTCGCGTTGGTCGTGCGGAAGTTGCTGCAGCACTCCGGCCACGCTCTCCATCGTCTTCACCGCGGAGTCGGGGTCCACCTCGTCGTCCTCGCAGCTGTCGAGGAACCAGACGGTGTCGATGACCAGCCCGGCGAGGATGGGCACCAGCGGGTCCATGGCAGTCATCCAGGCAACCTATCCGACCCCCATGACAGCACGAACACCCACTCGGTCGGCGCGGGAATCCGCGCGGGCTGCGATCAGGAAGAGCACCACCGTCATGAATGACAGCGCCACCGACCATGCGTCGGCACGGCACAGATCGCAGGCCCCGGCCGGCGGTCGCCGCGACCTCGGGCGCCGCGTTTGACGAGGCACCGTGGGGTCATCAGGGGTGCGTCTCGTAGCCTTCGGGACGCCGGTATGGCTTCGCCGCATTCGGTATCAACGGCCCATCCACGTCCACCAGCAGTATCGGCGGCACCAGATCGCCCCCGAAGATCGTCCCCGTACGGTACTGGCTGGTCTGGTGCCGACCCAGGGGTGTCTGGCCTGCGCCCGCCGGTTCCCGAGCAGCGGAGCCGAACCATGCTGTGCTCGGCGTTGGACGCCCTGGGGTTGCTTCCCCGGGCCACTCCCCCGTCGTCTACCGGGATCGTTCTAGGATCTGGCCGGACGATTTTCCGCGGAAAATTCCGTGGCCTGGGACGGTCGGCATCACCGGTGTCCAGGCCGTCCAACCGGCCGCCCGAGGAGAGGAAGCCGCACCCCGCGGACTCACTCGGCTCCTGGTACGGCCCGTGTGGACTACGGGCCGTACGGACTTCGGGTTGTCAGGGGCTAGGGGGATGATCTCGGGATGCTTGTGATGCGAAGTGGCGCGGTCGTGCTGGTCGAGCGCCCGTCGGAGTCAGCGATCAGCTCGACGGTGGCCAACCTTCAACGTGGCGGTTCCTTGATTCTTGAGCGCCTCGATGAGGAGTCCGGCGACTGGTATGTCCAGGTCTGGATGCGTGAGGACAACACGTTCCAGCTGGAGTACCGGGACGGGATTCCAGCAGAGCACCATCAGACCCGAACGGTCTCGCGTGACAGGGTCATCGCGGCCATGCTCGGCTGGGCGAAGAGGGAGCCCAGCTGGAAGAACGACTTCATGTTGAACAACATCGGGTCGTGGTTCGAGGCGGACGGCTGAGCAATCGACCAAACCGCTGATCACGACCCGGTGCTCTCAGGATTCGGGGCAGGTGAACATGGAGGTGCTCGACCTCGGCCTGGGGGCGCGACGGCTTTGGCACAACGCTGAGTACGTCGTCGGCAAGACCGTGGACGGTTTCGAGCAGGACGAGCACAAGGTCGTCGCGCACTTCTCCGACGGGTCGTCCGGCGAGTTCGACCTCCTGGTCGGCGCCGACGGACAGGGATCACGCATCCGCCGGGCGACCCTCCCCGAGGGCTTCGACCCGTACTGGCGGGTCGGCATCCACATGGCGTACTGGTTCGTCCCGCGCACCGATTCCGACAGCAACATCCGGAACACCTCTATGGTCCCGGGCGGCCGTCAGATCATTCGCCGCAGCCACAATCCGACCGAACTCGGCGGGCAGCCACCCATCAGCCGTGTCAACAACCCGGCGGGTCAATACATGCGTGGGTGGCCGGATGTGTGGTCCCTGTGCGCTGGCAGGACTCCGAGCGCTTGCCGGCGTCGACGAGTTCCGGCTGTCGGACTGCGGCAGTGGTGTGTGGGGGAGCCTGGCCTTCGACCCGGCGCATGTCGGGACCGGCTTCCCGTTTCCCGCAGATCTCGCTGATCTGAATCCGCGTGACGCGGACTGCCTTGTGCCTCTCGGGACGGGGCAGATCCTGGTCCGGGAGCACCGCGGCGGCTCGGAGGAGGGGGACGTTCTGCACCGCTGACCCTGCCGGAGCGGGCGCGCCCGGCCATGGCAGCGGCCTCCGGATTTTCCGCAGAAAATTCCGAGACTCGGAGATCCATGGGCGGCTCAGCGGTTCGGACTGTCTGCAGCACGTTGTCGCGCCGTCGGACACCTGCCCTCGGAAGCAGCTCTGGCGGACCCGGATTTTCTGCGGAAAATCGGAGCCGGGGAAGCCTGGAGGAGCCTGGCTTGTCCGGCTCGCGGGACCGGTTTCCTACGCCATTGGACCGTGGCCGGCAGTAGGTTGTCACGATGACCGACTCACTGCCGCCCGGTGGCGTTGTGCTCGATGCGGATGAACTGGATGCCAGATGGGCGGACGCATGGCGGCCGGAACAGATCGCGAAGCGCTTGGACGGGGTCAGCGTGACCTGGTGTGTCGCAGCAGGTTGGGCGCTGGACCTGTTCCGCGGGAGGCAATCGAGGCCACACGGCGATCTGGAGATTGCGGTGCCGGCGGCGGGATACCCGGAGATTCGGGACCGCTTCCCCGAGTACGTGTTTGACGCGGCGGGTTCGGGGCGGGTCTGGCCGGCTGCGGGAGCCGAGGCGCTGGCGGCCACACACCAGACCTGGGTGCGGGATCCGGCAACCGATCAGTTCCTGTTCGACGTCTTCCGCGAGCCGCACGAGGGCGGGACCTGGATCTGCCGACGGGACGAGAGTCTGCGGCTGCCGTACGAAACGATCATCGAGTGGACAGCCGAGGGGATCCCCTACCTGGTGCCGGAGCTGGTGCTGCTGTTCAAGGCGAAGGCGGCGCGGTCCAAGGATCAGGCGGACTTCGACGGCGTCCTGCCGCTGCTGAGCCCGGCACGGCGGGACATCCTCAGCGGGTGGCTGAAGCGTGTGCACCCCGGTCACCCATGGCTGGCGGAGCTGGCGGGGTAGTACGTGTCGGACGGTCAGGCGTAGCTGTCCGGATTGATCCGGACGCCAGGGATCGAGCGTCCGCGGTGTCCGGCCGAGTTCGGCCTCCTGGCCGGACACTCTTGATCACGTCGCAGGCTCAGCCGAACTCGGGTCCGGCTACGTCTCAGATCGTCAGCGGACGCTCCACTCGCTGCTCGGAACGCAGTCGCGCGTCGTGCCCGTGGCCCTGCTCGGTCACGTAGTCGAAGAGCCGGTGGGTGAGCTCGGGCCGTACCTGCCGGACCAACCGCAGGGTGTCCAGCCATATCTGCGGACTCTGCAGGGCGTTGACAGCCACACAGGCCAGGGTGCCGGTTCCCGGTA
The DNA here is from genome assembly GCF_055575795.1 of Kitasatospora sp. NPDC034023. Taxonomy (NCBI): domain Bacteria; kingdom Bacillati; phylum Actinomycetota; class Actinomycetes; order Kitasatosporales; family Streptomycetaceae; genus Kitasatospora; species Kitasatospora sp. NPDC034023. The sequence continues at coordinate 51,522 of NZ_JBVIRY010000017.1, read as the reverse complement.
GTAGAGCGTCACAGCTGGCGGCCACCGTCTGCTGGTGGCGCATGCCGAAGCGCAACGGCACCACGCTCACGAACGACGGGTAGTTCCCATGAGCCCATTCGGCATCGTCGGCAACCTCCCACAGGTGGCATCAGCCCCCTTCGTCAGAGTCCGTCTCCGCCGGGCTTCGGATTTTCTGCAGAAAATTCTCCGCGCGGCCTGCTGTCACGCCGGGCGGACGCGGACCGGGAGCGAGAGGTACGCCAGGTGATCCGGCTCTCCCGCGACCGCCCCTGCTGAAGAGCCGAGCCGCAGAGTTCGTTGTGTGCGCGGCCCGGTTCGGCCGGTTCATGAGTAGCCGTACTCGACTCCGAGCCCCTTACCCACTCCCCGGCTGGAGCTGGCGTCCTCCGTCGGCGACGTCAGGCGAGCATGCGACGTGCCGTCTTGCGCAGCTGCTCGTCCAGGTGCTGGGCGCTGTCCGCGAGCTGGAGCTCCAGCAGGCGCAGGGCGGCGTCCGGACCTCCGCCGGAGGACGAGGACTTCGGCGTCCTGGAAGGCTCAGTCGGCGAAGCGGTGGATGAGGGACTGGGCGGGGTGGTGGCGAAGCAGGTGCGCTGGGTTGGGCGGAGGGGTGTGGGCGTCCTCGGGGGAGAAGCCTTGCGTAGAGCCCGTTCCGGCCCGGGCCGGAACGGGTGGGCTGCCGTAGGGCGAGGCATTGGTATCGGCGTGGAGGAGCGAGGGTACGGCCGGCGAGCGCGGCCAGTGCCTCGCGGCGATCGGGTCAGGAGGGTCGGTCGCGAGGTGTGGATCGCCGAGTGACCGAGATCGTCTGGGTGCGGTGGCCCGCGAGGGTGGCGGTGGGGACGTGGGGGAGGAGGTCGCCGGCGAGCGCGGGGTCGGGGCGGGTGGTGCTCGGCAGCGAAAGGGAGAGGGCGACGAGCAGGATGCCGAGGTCCCAGCGCGACCGCTCGTGTGGCAGGACGTCGACGCCTCGGCCGGTTCCAGCAGGGCCAAGGGCGGCGGCAGCGCGGATGGCGGGCACCGGGTCCGTGAGAGTCGACCGGAGACCGCGGTGGACGGAGGCCGCATCCGGCCGGAGCTGCGAGCAGGCCGCCCGCTCGTGGACGGTGTGTACCGCCGTGTGTGCGCGGAAGGGGACACGGCGGACGACGACACCGAAGCTTGGTGCAGTGCCTGACAGAAGAACATGAACACGGTCGTGCGGGGGCCTGGTCCCGGTCGTCGGAGTACACGGCGCGTATCGAGCCCGGGATGTTGCTGCCATCGCCGTAGGCGGCTCCGAGGGACGGTCAGTCGGTCGTTCCCAGCTCTTCAGGTGATCTCACGTCTGCGACCCTTGGGATCGGCTGACACCGCTCGCAGGATGCGCTGGGGGACCCAGCCCGGACTGGAGGGACGCGATCCCGCTCCCGGAGCCGGGCGTCATTCCTTCTGTTCCGCCCTCCGATTTTCCGCGGAAAATCCTGCGGATCCTGGTGGCTGCATTGCTGTGGGGGCCCCGGGCTGCCGGGCAGGGACTCAGGCTGCGTTGAACGATCACTCTGCCCAGGCGGCTCTTGGTGGGCAGGAATTTTCTGCGGAAAACTTCCGTGCCAGGGCCATGGCCGATCCGGCGCATGGAGGGCGAGATGTCAGTGCTGTCGGGGATGCTGAGGGCCTGTTGTCATCCAGCAAGGGGGCCGCCAGGTGTCGATCCGAATTGCCAGCCGTCGTCGTTCGATGGCCTCACTGACCGCTGCGTTCCCCGGTGCCGAGATCATCGACGTTACCTCCAAGGGACCGGACCCGTGGGTGCGGTTGAGCCCGTTCTATCCTCACGGCGGCATCCCGGTCCCCTATAGCGACGGTGTGACCAGCCAGTCGGTGGAGGGAATCTGGCAAGCCCTCAAGGTCTTCCAGAACTCCGATGTCGACCCCACGAAGCTCGCGGTCACCACGATGATGGGGCTGAAGCGGACGGTGAGCCGATACGGCCCGGTTCAAGGCCACCGAGCCGGTCTGCACGGCGAGCGGCTGCTGCCCTACGAAACGGCTCGGCGCCGGATCTACCTGCCGGCCTACCGGTGGATCCTCGAGCACTGCGTCGGCGACCTGGTCGAGCTGCTCAGGAGCAAGGAGAACGTCGTACTCCTGGACTACACCACCAACGGGGACGTCAACGATCCCACCAGCCCGCTCTCCCACGCCGCGCTCATCCAGTTGCACATCGAGGGGCACTGGCCCAGTGAAGACGAGACTGAGGCTTCCGGCGGGATCACCGATCGCATGCCGTAAGTGGTCCCGCGTCGGACATGCCGGGTGCGCGGAGGATGCTGAGGGCTCGCAGCCATGGGCAGGACTGACCCACTGATTTTCCGCAGAAAATTCTGAAGGGACTTCGGGTAGCTGAGGTTGGGGCCGCGATCCGCCCCAGTCGGCCAACGGTCCCGCCTCGCGGAGTCGGGCACGATGGCTGACAGCATTGGGCGAGGGGCGCCGGCGACACTGATTGCCTGGCACTCCCGGTACTCCCAGGTTCGGGGAGCCGACTCCCTGCCCTCGCGAATTTTCTGCGGAAAATCCCGGACGTCGAGCAGAGCCAGTGCCGATTCGTCCGGACGTCGACAGATCCTGCGCCACCGACCCGCAGTCGCCTCGGCTTGACGGCCACCGTTGCGTCGGCTGCCGGGGACAAGTTCGCTCCCCTGACGACTCCGGATTTTCTGCGGAAAATTTCGGAGCGCCGGTCGGCCGAGCTTCTCGGCAAGGCCACGTCCGATGCCGAGCAGGCGGCACGGCAGTTCCTGGCCTGGCTCGAACCGGGGACCGGGGCGGCCGTCCTGCCGATGACTCATCGTCCTGGACGAGGTGGCCGATCCCGCTGACCTCACTGGGTCGTGGCCGCCCGCCAGCCCGCAGGGGGCGGACCCTAGTCACCAGCCCCACACCGGCGCTGCCGCCTGGGACCTGTCCACCGAACGCGCCGACTCCCTCTACCCTCCTGGTCTGGCCCGCCCCGTGCTCAGGGATGGCCGTCTTCCTCTCGTCCACGGCATCGCCGAAGCCGTTCTCGACAGCCCTCCCGTCCTCGCTCACCTCTGGGTCGGCCGGGCCCCAGCGCCCGGGCACGCACCCGGCGCCCAGGTCATCGCACGGGCCAACCTCGCGGTCGCCGCGCGCCAGGCCGGACAGCTCGCCGCCGCCGCCGTCGCCCGACGGCGGACGGCGACGGGCGGAGGCCGACGTGAGCGCAGCCTGGGCGGTACCCACGAGGCCGCGCTCCTGGTGCGCGGCAACCTCATCAGCACGTACTCGGACAGCGGATTTCCGTCTCGAGGCGCTCGCGAACGCCTCCCGGCGCGCTGCCGATGTCCTGGATTCGGACGGACAGCCCCAGGCAGCCACCACCTACTGCGCTTGCTCCGCGACCGTCAGGGTGATCGGCATTGCGGCACCGACCAGTCCCATGGGCGGCGCCGGATCGTGAGCGGATCAGCAGGCTCTCGGATTTTCCGCGGAAAATTTCTCGTGTCCAGTGTGGCCGCAGGGCACCGTGCGGAGGATCAGGGCGGACAGCCGGGGCCTCCAGCCGTCCTCGGTTCCAGGGGTGGGCCCGGTGCACTCCTGGCGCGTGACGGCCTCAGGTTTTTTTCAGACGTCACGGCGCCAGCGATCGGCGGCGAAGCGGGACAGCGCGACCTCCAGGTCGAGCGGCATCACCTCGGTGAAGCCCAGGTCCCACACCCTCACCCAGCCGTCCGAGTCCGTGAGGGATCGCGGCGTCTCCCGTCCGGCCACCGGCTTCATCGCGAGACAGTACGAGACGTTCAGAGTGGGGGAGCCGGTCTCCACGTTCCTGCGGGATCGGACCCTGAGCACCCGTACCTCCGCCACGTCATCCCACCGCAGCCGTAGCCTGCGGCCGTCGTTGAGCTCCACGCACTCGCTGTCGATGCGCAGCCGCGTCGCCACCGCCCGCAGGGCCATTGCCCCCAGGGCGAGGACGCCGAGCACAGCCAGCAGTAAGGGCCACCACCGCACCAGTAGCAGCCAGGTCTGGCGCAGGTCGGTACGGAAGCCGGGGCCCGAGGACATCGGGGAGACCACCAGGAGGAACACGGAGATCAGCGCCAACAGGTCGAATGTGAACGCTCGCAGGACCCCGATGCTCCGCATACTGCTCTTGAGCACCACCTCGTGTGGCCCTGCGGAACTGCCGGGCCTCCCGCCGACTGCCTCGCCCGCGAGCCGCTCTCTGAGCCCGGCGTGCCGAAACTGGTAGATCCCGCCGACCCGTCGCAGCACGCCCAGCTGGTGGCCGTCCTCGAGGAAGCCCAGAACGTCCCGTGGCAGATGCCGACGCCCCGCCAGGATGAGGCGCGTGGCGGTCCAGCGGCCCCATCGGCTGAGGGCTATCAGCACTGCGGCCGAGCACGACCAGCCGATGAGGAGACCGCCGCCGATGAGCAGTGGATCGCCGTTGAGCCAGTGGAAGATCGCCAGTGAGGTCCCCGCGATGGTCGGCGCGACCACTGCGGATTCGACCAGAGCGATCCTGCGCTCGTCGCGCAGCAACTGCCTCGGCTTGGCCGCGATCTCGGAGTCGGCCGACCGGGTCAGGAGCACACCGGCGAGCAGGGGAAGAGCGAAGAGGCACAGGTTCGCCGTCATGCTGCCGGGCAGGGCCACGCCGACGGCTGCCGTAGCGACGGCCGACACTGCCAGGAGGAGGCGGCCACTGATTCCGGGCGCCGGCCGTCGTGGGCGATCGTCGAAGCCACTGAACAGGTGCCGCGTGACGATCCTTCCGAACGCCGTGGCGATGATGGCGACCGCGGCGACGGCCCCGAGCACCTGGCCCATGCCCGGGATCCCGAGCCCGGGCCGCGGGGGAGAAGCCCCCAGGAGGGCGGCCAGGCCCGCGATCGCATAGCTCGCAGACGTGCCGCAGACGGCTACGGCGATGATGACGACGGCGCCCCAGACGCCAGGCTCGGTCAGCGGGCTCCGCACCTGCCACCAGGCGATGTCCTGCGTGCGTCGGCGGTGGAGTTCGCCGGCCAGGTAGCGGACGTACGCGGGCGCGCTGCCGGACCTCCAGCGGCGCACCGGTCCGGGGAGGTAGGACGGCCGTGGTCCCTGCGCGCAGACGGCCGGAATCAGCCCGTCCAGGAGATGGCCCTCGATGTCGGTCTGCGTGGGCAGCCGTGTCGCGTCGAGCAGCTCACGAGGATCGGCGTCCTTCGGCGCGTACACCGTCCCCGCGAGCCAGAGCATCAGGGGCGAGGAGAGGGTGGTGGCGACCGGCCCTTCGGGGTCGCTGTCCATCGCATCGAAGAGCGACTGCCAGGATCCGATGCGGTCCCGATGGCACATCTGGGCGAGGTAGGCCCTACCGGCCTCGGGCGGGACCGGGCAGGCGCGCAGCACCGGAACACCTCGCAGGAAAGGCGCCGCGTCGACGGCCTCCTGGTAGGCCTCTGGTCTGGATGCCAGGACCAGAGGATCTCTCGTCCCGAACGCTTGTTTCAGCGCCTTCACGGCCTCCTTGCGGGCCAGCGGGGGTAGTTCGTCGAAGCCGTCCAGCACCGGAACGATCCGTCGGTTCTGCACCAGCGACTTCACCACGTACTGGTCGAAGCCTCGGACGAGTCCTCCGTAGTCCTCGTTCATCCGCCTGATGACCCAGTCCTGGAGACTGACTTCGGGCTCCCAACCTGACAACGACAGGACGACCGGAACGGCCTCCCCGGAACCCGGCTCCCTGCCCTCCAGCAGCTCGACGACGAGAAGGACAGCCAGGGAGGACTTACCTGCCCCGGGCGGCCCGGTGATCACCAACTGGTGTAGTGAGAGCGTCTTGACCCGGTCGACCAGACCCTCGAGCCCGACCCGCTCAGAGTGCTCCTCGCCGGGCCCGCTCTGGTGTCCCTGGTCCAGCTTCCACGGAATCACCATCGGAACCCGTTCTCGCAGACCGCGGACGTTGGCCTCGTCACGCCACTGGTCCAGGACCTCGCGGGCCAGCCCGTCCAGCGCATCGTTCTCGGCGTTGACAGCGAAGGCAGACCGTCCGCCAGCGGGGGCGGAGCCCACATAGATGTCGCGGACGCTTCCCGCCTGGATCACGTTCCGAGGCGAACCCTCGCTGTGGTTGTGCACCTCTTCAGTCATCCCGACATGCTGCCAGGCCGGCGTCTGCGGGCGACGGGCTTCTGGCGGACCGGGACGGCGGCTCTTTGATGGCTCGTCCGGACGGATAGACGCTCATAGCTGCGGGCGGTCGTGGATTTCGCGTTGAGCGGTGTCTGCATTCAACGCCGAGAACATAAAAGACGTAGTAAACGGTCAGTAGACATCGCGGGTCAGAAATGACCTGCTCACGCCAGCCTGGCCTGGTGGACCGTCAGCCGGGCTGGCGTGCTGGCACTCCGCAGGATCGGAAGGACGGCAACGTCGTCAGAGTCGGGCCGGGCCGCTCGCATGATCCGACGGTCGCTCTTCGTCGGAGCCTGGGTGGGGGAGGAGTTCGGCGATGATCTCGGTGCCGAGTGCGTATGCCGGCACGCCGGCGGTGATGAGTGCGGTCTCGGCGACGCCGATGAGATCGGCGATGCAGGCTCCGGCGTGGAGTGCGCCCTGGGCGTGGATCCGAGCGGGGTGTGGGCGGCCGAGGGCCAGCAGCTGCCCGAAGTGGACGAGTTGCTGGACGCGTGCTCCCAGCGGGCTGTCGGTCAGCACGATGTGGCGCAGTGCCGCGATCGCCTCTTCGGTCGGCAGCCGGCCGAACTCCTGGGCCAGGCGCAGCCGGTCCTGGACCCCGCCGGGAACGGTGCCGAGGGTGGAGCGGTAGCGGTCGCGTACGGCTTCCGTGCGGGAGGCGAGGGTGTCGTCCGTCATGACGCGACCCGCGCGATCGCGGCGCGCACGGCCTCCTGGGCGCCCGGGGGGAAGTCGACGGCCCCGCCGATCGCCGCGGCGGCGATCTCGGCTTGGGCGCTCTCCTCGATCGCCACCACGAGGTGGGCGGTGGCCGCCGAGTCCGGGCCGAACACCAGGAGGCCGTGGTTGGCCAGCAGGACGGCGGCCGTCGTCGGGCGCTGCTGCAGCACGTCGGCGATGCCGCGCACGGATACGTCCGATCCGCGCGGTCCCCAGGGAACCACGGGGACGTCCTCGGCCTGTCCGAAGCGCAGCATCGGCTCCGTGCGGCAGGGCAGTGGCCGGTGGGCCACGGCGAAGGCGGTCGCGGAGGGCGAGTGGGTGTGGATGATCGCGCCCACGTGGGGGCGGGCCCGGTACACGGCGCTGTGCATGGCGATGATCTCGGCGCTGACGGACTGCAGCTCGCCTTCGAGGACCTGCCCGTCGAAGCCGACGGTCGCCAGCTGTTCGGGCCTCAGGCCGCGGACGAATCCCGGTGTCAGCAGGAGGCGCTCACCGTCGAGCCTGGCGCTCAGGTTGGCGTGCCCGGAGTGGGACATCACCCCGGCCGCGAAGAGCTTCTCCGCGGCTTCCACCAGTTGGTCGGCCCGTTCGTTCCGTACGTTTCTGTCGCTCATGGCGGTGTCTCCAAGTGTGTTGCCAGCGGCTCTCGTTCGCCGCTGTCCTCGTGCCGGCCACTCTTCTCCTTGAACTAAGGTTCAAGTCAAGTGCCCGATCGACGAGGAGCAGGAGGAGCAGAACGTGCGCATGACGATCGGCCGACTCGCCGAGATCACCAAAGTGCCCGCTTCGGCCATCCGGTACTGGGAGCGCCACGGCCTGCTGCCCACGCCCGAGCGCGAAAGCGGGCAGCGGCGCTACCCGCCCGAGGCCGCCGAGCGGATCACGGTCCTGCGCACGTGCCAGCAGGCCGGGCTGAGCCTGGCCGAGATCGGCGAGTTCCAGCAGGAGCAGCCACGCCGAGAGGCCATGATCCGCGCCAAGATCACCGAGATCCAGCAGCGCATGGTCGATCTCGACCACGCCCATCAGCTCCTGACCCACGCCCTCAGGTGCAGCGAAGAGGACATCGTCAGATGCCCGAAGTTCCGAGAGCAGATGGCGGCGTGGCAGACGCCGGATCCGGCGCCGTGAACCGCGTGTGGTGCCGACCCCGCCGGTGATCCGCTCACCAGCGGATCACCGGCGGATCACCGGCGGTTCGGTCCGCGTGCATACCCTCTGGCTTCCCACCTGTACCCGGGCGCTACCGTGCCACCATGTGCATCTCGACCAGTGAGGCCGCGTTCTCCGGCACGATCGTCTATTGCGGTCGGCAGCAGCACCCGCTGCACGGTCTCGTTCATGTCCTGGGCTACCAGAACACTGCCGTCAACCTCGCTGATGGTCCGAACGCGATGCTGCTGCACGTGCCGACCAGCCGGCTCACCCCCGGGCACTTCCTCACCGTCGGACGCAGCGGTGATGTTCTTGAGCGCATGGTGGCCGCCGTTCGACCCATCGCGGTGGCGGTCGACGAGATCACGTGGATGAGCTGGGAGCCAGAGACCGTCAAGATCTTCGAGCACGACGTCTACACAGTGCTCCTGGCCGCTGACCCCACCGCGATCCCTGCCGCACTGCAGCTGGTGCCGTCACACCGGCGGCCGGACCTCAACCCGGACCTCATGCGTTTCTACGCCGACCACTTCCCCGACCACACCATCGCCGTCTGCTGCTTCGACAACGCTGACGCCCAGCGCGCCAAGCCCCTGCTGCTGTGGTATGAGCCGCTCGACCCCGACCGGCTGACCGTGCCCGCGCTGGACTGCCACACAGGAGCAGCCCCGGACCTCGACGCCGCCGTCCCCGTGGATCATTGGGTCCTGTTCTCCACCGACCAGGCTCCCTCCGAGTGGGGCGAACCTGTTGACTACCCCGGGGACATGCGCCACAGCCTGCGTTCCTTCCTGCCCACCGCTGTCGTGGGCCAGCACTACGGCGGAGGAGATGCCCTGCTCAACGGAGACTTCACCATCAGCCACAGCGACCTTCTCGCCGGCGACCTCGACCGCATCGAGCGCTGCCAGCCGACTCGCCGCTGACCCGGCGCAGCAGCGCTCCGAGTAGTTCCGCACCGGTATCCCTGCCCGATGCCCAGCAGTGCGACCGGGAGGACGTGGACGCCCACCCCCTCACAGGGCTGTTCGGCCGAGACGACCCGCCTACACCTCCTCGACGGCGGCTCGTTCGGGACTACGGGCGCCACCCGAAGTCTCACGGCAGTGCCTGCCGGATGCTCCACCGGTGCGGATGTTCCGGCCCGGCGGGGCAGGTGAAGACGTTCAGCAGCCCGTACCGGCCGAAGACCAGCCGGACGGGGCAGGGGGTGGGTGACAGGCGGGCTGAAGCAGTGCCAGGCTGCGGGAGGCCGTGGCAGGCCGTGGGAAAAGCAGCGTGTAACGGTTCGGGGCGTCGGAGCCAAGTAGAGACGTAAGGCAGTGCTCGTCGTCCCAAGGAGTCATCCGTGTCAGCGGAGCATCCGATAGCGCCACCCTCGCGTGACCCGGCGGCGTTCGCCGTGTTCTACCAGCAGCAGTTCGACACCGTGCTCGGCTTCGTCACCCGGCGCACCGACAGCGTGCACCTGGCAGCCGATCTGACGGCCGACATCTTCCTGACGGCGCTGGAGCAGGCCGACAGTTACGACGCCCGCCGCGGCGCGCCCGTCGCCTGGCTGTACGGCATCTCCCGCAACGTGATCGCTGCGCACTTCCGCGGCAGTGTCCGCGAGCTCAACGCGGTGGCCAGGATCGCCGGCCAGCGGATGCTGGACGAGCAGGACGTGTCCGCGATCGAGGGACGCATCGACGCGGCCCGCGAGGCCCGCGGGCTGGCTGCCCAGCACGCCGCCCTGTCCGAGCCGCTGCGCGCGGTGCTGGACCTGGTGGCCGTCGACGGGCTGGCCGTCCGTGAGGCTGCCAAGGCGCTGGGCATCAGCGCGGCCACCGCCCGGGTGCGGCTGCACCGGGCCCGCAAGGCTCTGCAGAAGGCCGCCCCGCAGGCCACCAGTACCGCCGGCATCAGCGGCGCTACCGGCACGTCCAGTGCTACCGGCACGTTCAGCGCTACCAGCATGTCCAGGACCACCAGTACGTCCAGCACCACCAGCACGTCCGTGAACGCACTCCTGGAGGCCGCCTCGTGACCACGCCCCTGCACTTCCGGCAGCAGCTCGGCGCCGAACTCGCCGCCCGTGCAGCGGACTTGCCCGCCACCGGCGCCACGGCTCGGATCCGGCCGCGCCACACCCGCAGGCTGGTGGCGACCGGCCTCGGGCTGGCCGCCGCGGTCACCGCGGTCGTCCTGGTGCCGCACAGCGGCTCCACCGGCGGGACCGCCGCGCCACAGGCCGGCCCCGCCACCTCCCGGACGGACGGCGGCGGCTCGACCGCGGTGCAGCTCACCACCGCCTCCTACTCGGTGACCCCCAACAAGGACGGCACCGTCTCCTTCCAGCTGATCGGCGCCGACTGGTCCGGGCTCCAGGGCGCCCTTCGCTCGGTGGGCGTGCCCGCGCTGGTCATGACGCCCTCGGACTCCTGCCACACCCCGGTGGCCACCGACGGCAGCCGACTGGAGTCGGTGATGTCGCTGGATCCCGCCAACGGGCGCATCGCGGTCCTGCACCCCGCCGCCATCCCGCCCGGTGAGAGCCTGCTGCTGCTCGACAAGGACCCGAAGGGCGCGGTCCACCCGAGCACCGTCGGGAACCTGGAGATCTCGCTGACCAGGCAGACTCCCGCTTGCTTCCCGCTCTCCCAGACGAACGAGGTCGGCGTGGGCTGATCCGTCCGTAGGCCCACCCTGCGGCCGTGACGGGCTGTGGCACGGCCTTCCGGCAGTCTCGGCGGGCGCCCCGACGATCGTCGGGGCGCCCGCGCAGGTCAGCGGCGGCGCAGTGACGGGTCGAGCAGCGCGGGCGGGGTGTCGGACTTCTCGTGTGCGGCGAGGTCGACACCGGGTGTCACGATGGCGTCGATCGCGTCCAGCACGTCGGCGGAGAGCACGGTGTCGGCGGCGGCGAGCTGCGCGTGCAGGTGCTCCCGTGTGCGGGGACCGATGAGCGCGCCGGTGACGGCGGGGTGCGCGGTCACGAAGCCGAGCGCGAGCTGGATCATCGTCAGACCGGCGTCGTCGGCGACCTTGGCCAGTTGCTCGACCGCGTCGAGCCTGGCCCGGTTGGACGGGATGGTGGTGTCGAAGCGCTGCGGCATGAGCGTGGAGCGGTTGGTGGTGACCTCCCGGCCCTCGCGGATCGCGCCGGACAGCCAGCCCGAGGCCAGCGGGCTCCACGCCAGCACGCCGAGGCCGTACTCCTCGGCCACGGGCAGTACGTGGGTCTCGATCCCGCGCTGCAGGATCGAGTAGCTGGGCTGTTCGGTGACGTAACGGCTCAGGTGGTGTTCGCGGGCGGCCCACTGGGCCTGCACGATGCGGTAGGCGGGGAAGGTCGAGGAGCCGAAGTAGCGGATCTTCCCGGCGCGTTGGAGGTCGGTCAGGGCGGACAGGGTCTCCTCGTCGCCGGTGCTCGGGTCCCACCGGTGGATCTGGTAGAGATCGACGTGGTTGACGCCGAGGCGGCGCAGGCTGTTGTCCAGCGCGGTGACCAGCCAGCGGCGCGAGCCGCCCCGGTGGTTGCGCTCCTCGCTGACGGGCAGGCCGGCTTTCGTGGCCAGCACGATGTCGTCGCGGCGGCCGGCGATGGCCCTGCCGACCATCTCCTCCGACTCGCCGCCGCCGTACACGTCGGCGGTGTCGATGAGGTTGATCCCGGCATCGAGGGCGGCGTCGACGATGGCGGTGGCCTCGTCCTGGGTGGTGTGCCCGATCCTGCCGAAGTTCATCGCGCCGAGTGCGAGGGAGCCGACCTGCACACCGGTGCGGCCCAAGGTGCGGTACTGCATGGCTGTGTTCCTCCATGACGGATTGGATGGGTCGGACGGGTCGGACGGGTCGGACGGGTCGGACGGGTCGAAGCGTGGTGGCGATGCGTGGCGCCGGCGGGCTACTTGGACTCGACCCGTCCGAGCGGGTCGGGTCCGGCTGCGAGCAGCTCACGCGCCGTGCGCCAGGCGGGATCCCCGGGGTAGAGCGCGCTGCGGAGGTAGGCCCAGGTGAGCCGCCGGACGGCGGCGACCCGCTCGGGGTTCTCGTCGGTGGTCTCGGCGACGTCGTATCCGGAGATCCCGCCGAGGCCGTGCTCCGCGCCGAACAGCGTGAGCAGGGATTTGGGGCCGGGGGAGAGGACGTACGGGTCGGTGTGCCAGGCCGCGCCGCGAACCGTGAGGTGGGCGGAGAGGTCGCGGTCGCCGGCGACGACGAGTGCGGGCGTCGTCATCCGGGAGAAGTCGGTGGTCAGGAAGAACGGGTAGTTCTCGGCGGTGGACCGGGTGAGGGCGTCGCCGCCTCTGCCCGGTGCGGCGAGCAGCACGCCCGCCGTGATCCGGGGCTCGGCCAGGTCCACCTCGGTGCCGTGGTCGGGGTCGGTGAGCCGGGCGCCCAGCAGCAGGCTCGCGGTGTGCCCGCCCATCGAGTGCCCGGCCACGGCCACCTTGCTCGGGTCCAGGCGTCCGAGGAGCTGCGGGACGGCGGTCTCGATCGCGTCGAGGCGGTCGAGGATGCGCGTCATGTCCTCGGCCCGTGACCGCCAGTACAGCGGTGCCCCGGGGGTGTGGGGATCCAGGCGCAGCGTCCTCGAGCTGAGATGGGTGGGCTGGATGACGACGAAGCCGTGCGCCGCCCAGTAGTCGGCGAGTGGGGCGTAGCCGTTCAGTGAGGAGAGGTTGTTCGAGGGCCCCTGGCCGTGCGAGAGGAGGATGACCGGCAGGTCGCCTCCGGTCATGGGGGCGGTGACTCGCAGGTTCAGGTCCACGGCGCGGCCGGGAGCCGGCAGGACCACCGGGTGGACGGAAAGGACGGGGGCGGGCTCGCTGACGGTGTCGGCGGCGTGAGTCGGTGCAGTCGTCTGTGCAGTCGTCGCTGCACGCATCGGTGCGGTCATGAGGTGCCTTTCCCTTCCTGCGGCTCTGCTGCCGGTCTCGCTCGGCTGGCGGGTGCGGCGGACGGGAGGGCCCCGCTCCGGCTAAGCTCAAAGCGGAACCTTGTTCCAGTTACGATACGGAACAACGTTCCGCTTAGTCAACCATCGTCCGGACGGAGAACGTGGTGTCCACCGCAGACCGGTCCGCGCAGGCGCCGACCCGAAGCAAGCGGGCCGACGCGCTGCGCAACCAGCAGGCGCTCCTCACTGCCGCCGCCGAGGTGTTCGCCACCTCCGGCATCGACGCGCCGATCCGCGCGATCGCGGCCAGGGCCGGCGTCGGTGTCGGGACCATCTACCGTCACTTCCCAGCCCGGGCCGACCTCGTCGTCGCCGTCTACCGCCACCAGGTCGAGGCCTGTGCCGAGGCCGGCCCGACCCTGCTGGCCGACACCGACTCCCCCCTCACGGCGCTGCGCCGGTGGGTCGACTTCTTCGTCGACTTCCTGGTCACCAAGCACGGGCTCGCCAACACCCTGGAATCAGACAGCGGCTTCGACGCGCTGCACTCCTACTTCCTCGACCGCCTGGTGCCCGTCTGCGCGCAGCTGCTCGATGCCGCGGTCGACGCCGGCGAGATCACACCCGGCACGCACGCCTACGAACTGATGCGCGGCATCGGCAACCTCTGCATCGGACGCGACAGCGACCCCCGCTACGACCCCCGCCGACTGATCGAACTGCTCCTCCAGGGACTGCAGCGACCACCGTCACCCTGACGCCGACGGCCCCGGACGGCCCCGGACCGCCCTCGACCGCCCTCGACCGGACCCTTCGGCGTATGCGAGGGGCCTACCAGAGGGGAGCCGCCGCTTGGGATAGTGTTTGAAGCTAGCTGTAGACGCGTGGAGGTCTGGGTGTGTTCGTGACGACCGGGCAGGCCGGGTCGGCGCTCGGGTGCTCGATCCCGACGGTGAAGAAGCTGATGGCCACCGGCGTGGTGCCCGGGGTGCGCGAGACGGGTCGGCAGGTGTTCCCGTTGACCGCACTGCAGGCGTTGCAGGCCCGGCCGGTCGCCGACCTGAGCGTGCTCGGTGCGGCGGAGGTGGCGGTGCTGCGCTCGGACGCCCTCCGGCGAGTGGACGGGCCTGGCCGGGAGTGGGTCGGCTTCGGGACGGCGCTCGACGAGGAGCAGTTGCTGGCCTCGCTGTCCGGCTGGTGGCGGTGCGATCCGGCCCGGGTCGCGGCCGGCGGGGTGCTGCCGGTGACGGTGACCGGGTTCGTCGTGGCGGTGCTGAGCGGCCTGACGGAGTGGGAGTCCGACGGCGCCGCCGGCACCGCAGCCCGCTTCCGGTTCCCGAAGGCCCGGCTGGCCGGCCGTCTGACCGACCTCACCGCACCGGCCAACGCCGCCACTCCCGCCGACCCGCAGGACGCCCGCCTGGCCGACCTGCTGCTCGGCACCCGCCTGCCGTCGGTGTCCGGCGGCCCGATTGCCTACGTCCCCACGGTCGGCGCGGCCGCCGCGGCTGTCGACGTGGTCGCTGCGGCCGTCGCCGTGGAAGGGGAGTGACCCGCTGATGGACCGTAGGACGTACACCGCCGAGCTCGCCGGTCTGCGGGAGCTGCGCGCCGAGATCGCCGCCGCGGAGAAGATCGTCGCGGCCGCGCGCAAGGAGCTGGACAAGCTCACCGTCCAACGCGCGCGCCGGGTGACCGGGCTCGCGGGGTTCGAGGGCGCGAGGGCCGACGCCATCGCCAAGGCCGCCGGCCTGACGCTCGGCGACGTGGTGCGGCTTGCTCCGGTGCTGGACCCGACCCCGTCCGCCGTTCGCGCCGCCACGGCGGAGGAGCGGGTCGCCGCCGGGCCCGTGCCCGCGTCCGTGCCCGCGTCCGTGCCCGCGTCCGTGCCCGCGCCCGTTCAGGCGCCCGTACAGGCGTCGGCGCCCGTGGCAGAGACAGAGACAGAGGCAGAGGCGGCGCCGCAGCCGGAGCCACAGCCGGAGCCCGTAGTGGCGGTCGCGGTTGCCCCGGCGCTGACCCGCTCCGCCGCTGCCGTCACCGAGCCGGCCACCGCCGAAAACCTCGCCGCCGCTTCGTCAGCCGAACCGGCGGCCTCGGTCGCTCCAGTCGCTCCGGTCGCTGCTGCGGAGCACCCGGCAGTCGCCGCCGTCCCGCGCCCGGCGGCCGTCGCCGGGCCGCGTGACCTGCCCACCATCCCCGAGGGGCCGGCGGGCGCCCGCTTCGAGGCCGTGACCACCGGCCTGGTCTCCAAGCGACCGAACTTCACCCAGCAGGCCCGCGCCACGGTGTTCCTGGACGCCGCGACCGGTGATCTCGCGGTGCGCGACCGCGTCGTGCGCCTCGCGCTCGGTGCCCGGACGCCCGGCGAGATCCTGGACGCCGTCCTCTCCGCCGCCCCGGGCACCGAACGCGTCTACATCACCGCCGGCGCCCCCTGGCACGACGGCGCCGAGCGTTACAGCACGCTCAAGGACGCCGTCGCCGCCTGGCTGAACACTCCCTGCGAGCGGTGGACCACCGCCGTCGGCGCGGGCCGCGACAAGCTCGCCGGGCACTTCGTCCACCAGCGCCAGCCCGTCGGCCGCTACGCCCCCGCCGCCGCCCCCGACGGCGAGAGCACCGAGATCCGCTCGGTGGGGGAGTGGTTCGACCCGGACGGCGCCGACGTGGTGACGGTGCGCGAGGCGTTCAAGCTGCTGTGGCAGGCGCTGCGCCGGCACTGGGACGACGTCGTCCTGATGGGCTCGCCGTCGCAGACCGGACGGGACCTGTGGTCGCGCACCGTCCCGGTCAAGGGCCGGTTCGCCGGCGGCTACCCGGTGCTGTCCGAGGAACTGCGCGGCCTGCTGCACGCGACCGGCGGCCAGGGCCGCACCGAGCTGGTCCTGCCCCCGCGCGTCCCGGCCGAGCTGCCCGCCCTGGTGGAGTACGACCGCACCTTCGCCTACGCCAAGCACCTGTGGAAGTCCCCGGTCGGCACCCCGCAGCGGATCACCGCGCGGGCCTTCGCCGCCATGACGGAAGCCGAGCAGACCAAGGCCCTGATGTCCTGCTCCCACTGGAACGTCCGCGTCACCGTTCCCGCCGGGTGGAAGCACGTCGGCCTGCTTCCGGCGCCCGTCACCGGCGACCGCGCCTGGGTCTACCCGTCCGAGCCGGGCGCCACGTTCACGACCTGGGCGGGCGGCGCCGAGATCCACCTCGCCCTCGCCAACCACCTCGCGCCGTGGCGGATCGAGGTCCTCGGCGGCCTGGTGTGGGAGGACGGCAAGCCGCTCGACGAATGGGGCAAACGCCTCAAGGCCGCCTGGGCGGACCTGACCAACCTCTCGAAGGCGCACACCGACGCCCGGCAGCGCACCGCCGCCTACCTGGCCTCGCGCGCCGTACGCGCCGTCCTGCTGTTCGGCCTCGGCGGCTTCGCGCAGCGCCCCCGCCTGGTCTCGGGCACCACACCGGTCGGCGAGACCCTGCCGGCCGGCGTGGAGATCCTCGGCCAGGACGACGCCGTGGTGACCTGGCAGCGCCAGGCCGGGTTCTCCCGCGACCCCTACGCCCACCCCGAATGGGCCGCCTACGTGTGGTCCGGAGCGCGGGCCGCCCTGCTGGACATGAAGTACCGCCAGGGCAAGGATGTCGTCGGCAGCGCCGGCGCCCTGCACGCCCGGCCCGGCACCGTCGTCTACTTCGGTACTGACGGCATCGCCCTGACCGAACGCCAACCCTGGCCCTACCGGGGCGAACCCGGCGACTACCTCCTCAAGGGCCACCTCACCGGGCCCGTCCCGCACCCCACCAGCCAGGAGCAGTACCTCGCCCTGCGCGCCCGCGGCCGCGTCGAACTCGCCTCCGGAGTCGCCGCCGGACTCGCCGTTGAAAACGCCGCTGCCGGTGCCGCCACGGGCGCGGACGGAAGTGAGCCGCAGTGAGCCCCGCCGACCCGAACAACCCCAACGAGGCCGCCCGCCTCACCCAGCAGCTGATCGACCAGCGCTACACCAAGCGCCAGATCGCCGCCATGCTCGGCCGTGACGCCTCGCTGGTCTCCCAGTTCTTCACCAAGGGCAAGGGTGCGGCCTTCGTCAACGCGCTGCGCCAGGTCCTCCGCGCGGTGCGCGGCGGCGAACGCGACACCGAGACCCTGACCGCGATCGCCCAGGAGAACGTGGAGCGCCGTCGCACCAAGACCGGACAGAAAGCCCGGGTCCGGGGCAAGGACGTCGTCGGCGAGGCGGGCGGATCGATGGCCGGACGCGCCGGACGCCAGGCCATCCGCTCCGGCGCCTCCCACCTCGCCCCCGTCGTCCACGAGACCGGCCGGGCCGGCGGCCGCCTCGCCTTCACCGTCCGCATGCGCGCCGACCAGTACGTCTACTCCGCCGGGTCGGAGAAGGACTCCGGCGGCCTACGCCGCGGCTTCGTCCCCCGCTCCGACGGCACCGAGGAACGCACCTACGGCTCCGCCTCCACCGGCGGCTTCGACGCCGCCGAATGGTCCCGCCGCGTCGCCGCCCACCACGGCGACGTCACCGAGGCCATGCGGACCTGGCTCGTCGAAACCGGCCGCGCCGTCGAGGACGCCGACATCCAGTACCTCGAAGTCCGCGCCTGGATCCCCGCATGACGGACCGACACCCCGACCGCCCGGCCTGGTTCACCGGCTCCGACGACTCCCTCGCGCTGCTGCGCCGCGCCGCCGGGGCAGTCGGCGTCCCCCTCGACCCGGACACCCCGCCCGGCGAGGAGGACGCCCAGCAGCTGACCGATGAACTCGGCGACATCCTCCTGACCGAACACTGCTTCGACGCCGACCGCGACTGGGAGATCACACCGTTCGGCGACCTGGTCGAAACTCTCATCGACACCCTCAACCGCTACGCCTACCCGGACTGAACCCACCCACCGGTCCGCACCCACGATCGGTCCGCAGCCATGATCGGCAGTACCGGCAGTACCGGCAGTACCGGCAGTACCGGCAGTACCGGCAGTACCGGCAGTACCGGCAGTACCGGCAGAACAGGAGACACCGCGCCGTGGACACCACGACGACCACCGCCACCGCCACCACCACCGAGACCACGGTCCCGGCGCAGGCGCCCGGTGTCGCGGCGGTGAACCCGTTGCCGTTGCACTGGTTCCAGAAGGACGCCGTCGCCGCCGCCGTGAAGGCCGTGAAGACGGGCGGCCGGGCGACGGTGGTGGCGGCGACCGGCTCCGGCAAGACGCTGATCGCCGCCGGGTGCGCGCGCCGACTGGCGCCCCGGGGACGGGTGTTGGTGCTGGTGCCGACGATCGAACTGCTGGAGCAGACGGCCGAGGCGTGGTCGCTGCGGGGCGGTCGCAGGGGCCTGGCGGTGGCGGCCTGCTCGCGGGAGGAGGCGCTGGAGAGCGCAGAGGCCGGCGGCCGGGTCAGGGCGGAGGTGTCGACACACGCTGCGCGGATCGCTGACCTGGTCGCCTCGGTGCGGCCGGGGGAGGCGGTCACCGTGTACGCGACCTACGCCTCGCTGGAGCGCATCGTCCAGGCCCACCAGCAGTTCGGCCTCCCGGCCTGGGACCTGGTCGTGGTCGACGAGGCCCACCGTACGGCCGGCTCCGAGGGCAAGGCGTGGGCGGCCGTCCACGACGACGACCAGGTCCCCGCCGTGCGGCGGCTTTACTGCACCGCGACCCCCAGGATCGCGGACGACCGGACGGCGACGGCGGGCCTGGACGACCTCACCGGCGACACCGACACCGACACCGACACCAACGCAGACGCCGACGCCCAGGCCCAGGCCCTGCCCGCGCTGTGCTC
This sequence comes from Kitasatospora sp. NPDC034023, assembly GCF_055575795.1. Classification (NCBI taxonomy): domain Bacteria; kingdom Bacillati; phylum Actinomycetota; class Actinomycetes; order Kitasatosporales; family Streptomycetaceae; genus Kitasatospora; species Kitasatospora sp. NPDC034023. Next base: position 32,752 of record NZ_JBVIRY010000017.1, on the reverse strand, counting down.
GATGGACGACGAGCGGATCTACGGCCCCATCGTCTACACCTGGACCCTCGGCCAGGGCATCGAGCACGGCTACCTCGCCGACTACCGCGTCCTGGTGCCCGTCGTCACCGACGAGGACCTGCGGGACCTCCTCAACCTCCCCGCCATCGCCGACCTGCGCTCCCAGCGCTCCAACGAGGAACTGCTGCGCCTGGCCCTGCAGATCGCCGTGCTGCGCGCAGTCGCCGACCTCCAGCTACGGCGTGTGATCACCTTCCACTCGCGGGTGGCGGCGGCGCGGGAGTTCGCCGCCGGCCTGCCGGAGGCGGCCGGGTTGCTCGCGGACGAGGACCGTCCGGAGCGGATCTGGGCGAAGGCGGTGGCAGGCACCGACCGGCTGCGCGAACGCCGGGCCGCGTTCGCCGAGTTCAGGGCCCACACCGGCGAGCGGCCCGGCGAGGAGGGCGAGGAGTGCGGCATCCTCGCGAACTCCCGACTGCTGTCCGAGGGCATCGACATCGCCGCGGTCGACGCGGTCTGTTTCGCCGACCCCAAGTCGTCGGTGATCGACATCGTGCAGGCGGTGGGCCGGGCGCTGCGCCAGTCCTACCGGCAGGGCAAGGTCAGCTGGGTCGTCATCCCGGTCTACCTGCCGACCCCGGAGGTCGGTGACGACACCGCCGACGCCGACCCCGCCGAGGTCCGCGAGGCCGGGGAGGCGGTGAAGGCCGAGGCCGACAGCGAGATCGAAGCCTCGTCGTTCCGGACGATCTGGCGCGTCCTGCGCGCCCTGGCGGCGCACGACGCCCGGGTGGTCGGCCGCATCACCGAACTGCGCGCCCACCGCGCCCAGCCCCAGCACGTCACCACGGCGGAGGCCACCACGACGGAGACCCCGGAGAACGCGGTCACCCAGGCCGGCGAGGGGGAGCAGCGCCCCACGGCGCCGCAGTCGCCGATCGACTGGTTGCGGATCGACGCCCGGCACCACGCCGGCGCGATCCTGCAAGCCGTGAAACTACGGGTGTTCAACCCGCGGGCCACCGAGTGGCAGCGCATGCACGCGGTCGCGGCCGTGTTCCACCTGGAGCACGGCCACCTCGACCCCACCGACCGGACGACGCACGCCGAGCTGGTCTCCTGGCTCGCCCGTCAGCGCCACCTGAACGGCCAGGGCCTGCTCGACCCCGCCCGCGTCTCCGAACTGGAGGCGCTCGGCATGATCTGGTCGAAGAACGCCAACGCGTGGGAGCGCGGCCACGCCTACGCGAGGGCCTATCAGCGGCAGCACGGCCATCTGGCGATCCCGGCGACCGCGAAGCTGGACGACTACGCGGTGGGCGCGTGGATGCGCCGCCAGCGCAGGGCGGAGAACCTGACCGAGGAGCAGGCCGCCAAGCTCGACGCGCTGGACGAGCTGTGGCGCCTGGAACCGGACTGGAACCGCTCCTACCGCCGCCTGCTCGCCTACCTCACCGCCGGCGGCACCCTCACCGGCCCCGTCAACCGCACCGGCGGCGAGGCCGACCCGGCGTTCCGGCCCGGCACGTGGCTGCGCAAGCAGGACAAGGCCCGCACCGAGGGCAAACTGACCGATCAGCAGACCGCCCTGCTGGACGCCCTTCAACCGCGCCGCGCCGCCGGCCCGGTGTTCCGGGTCGGCGGCGCGGCGCGCCGGGGACGGCCGGCGGGTCAGCCGCGGGAGAGGACGACCGCCGAGTAGTACGAGCCGGCGATCCGGTGGCACGCCTCGCGCTCGGCGGTGGTGTGAACGCGCGGCCGGCTCGGGGCCTCGCAGGCCTCGGTCAGGTCCTGGAGGAAGACGCCGTCGACACGGGCCTTGGGGGAGGGGCCGGTCAGGCTGTTGCGGAAGCCATCTTCTCCGTACAGGTCCTTGTAGTCGTGGTACCCGAAGTCGTGGCGGATGCAGGCGAGACTGAAGTCGAAGCCGTCGATCCTGTCCGGTGCGGGGGAGTTGCAGACGTCGGTGTCCCAGTTGAAGTTCGGGCGAGCCGTCGATCAAGTCGACTTCGAGATGCCCGATGGACGGAAGGAGGAGTTCTACCTCAAGCGCGAGCGGCCCGTTGGCGCCGTGCTCGCCCTCACTCCCGACCGGCACGTCATCCTCGCCCGCCAGTACCGGCCCGGCCCCGAGCGCGTCCTGCATGAACTCCCCGGCGGCTTCATCGAGCCGGGCGAGCAGGCCGCGGTCGCCATCGCCCGGGAACTGCTGGAGGAGACCGGCTACCAGGGCACGATCGCCGAGATCGGCTCCTACTGGCACGACGCCTACTCCAACGTCCGCCGCACCGTCTTCCTCGCCACCGACTGCGTCAGGGTCGCTGAACCGACCCCCGAACGCACCGAGTTCATCGACGTCGTCACCCTCCCCCTGCACGAGTTCCGCGACCGCGTGCTGCGCCTGGGAGCGATGACCGACACCGCAGCGGCCTACCTCGCCCTCGACCACCTCCAGCTCCTGTAGCCGGAGGTCAGCGGCACGGGGGCCGGGCCGACCACACCACGCCCGCCCGCTACCTGGGAGGACCCCCCGTGACCGAATGGAGCACCACCCCCACCACCACCACCACCATCCAGTACTACAGCAGCACCCTGCTCTGCTTGCCCGAGCGAACCGTCGCCCTGGTCCTGGCCGGCGGCCGGGGCACCCGGCTGCGCGTAGCCGCCGACCCCGAGCTGCAGTCCACGCCGAAGGTGCTCGTGCCGATCGACACCACCAACGGCCCGACCCCGATGCTCGGTCACGCCCTAACCCAGCTCACCGCTATCGGCATGCGCCGCATTGCGGTGCTCACCAGCACCGACCCTGCCACCGGCGCCCAGGACGTCGAGGCCTACGCCCTCACCCACTGCGCCCGGCAGGTGGAGCTGACCATCCACCGCGAGCACCAGCCGCTAGGCACCGCCGGAGCCGCCTACGCCGCCCTGGCCAACCTGCCCGACACCCCGCTCGCGGTGCTCCTGCCTGCCGACACCCTCGTCCCGGTCAACCGGCTGCTCGCCGCCGTCGCCGCACACCGCGCCCGCCCGGCTGCCGTCACCTGGACCGTCACCACCGACCCCGGGCCCGGAGCACAGAACACCGGCCGCCTCTTCCTGTCGCCCGTCGCCGCCGGTCGCCCGGCACATCCCAGGCTGCCCCACCGGTCCTTCCACCCTCATGTCATCATATGAAGACATCAACTGATGACTAAAGCGGGGAGAGTGGTGGGTCGTGTACGCAGCAGGCTTGCGACAAAAGGCGTTGGTGCCCGTTCTGGTGTTCCTCGGCATGGTGGTGGCTGTCATCAGCAGCCTCGGTGCGCCCCTGGTGCCGACGATCGCGGCCGTCGATCACGTCTCGCTCACCGACGCGCAGTGGTCTTTGACCGTCACCATGCTGGTCGGCGCGGTGGCCACCCCGGTCATGGGACGGCTGGGCGACGGGCCCCGGCGGCGGGCGGTGATGCTCACCGCCGTCGCCACCGTGCTGGTGGGCAGCGTGCTCGGCGCGCTCCCGCTGGGCTTCGGGTGTCTGGTGGTGGGCCGCGCCCTGCAAGGCGTCGGCCTCGGGCTGACGCCGCTCGCCATCGCCACCGCCCGCGACTGCCTGACCGGTGAGCGTGCCCGCTCCGCCGTGGCGATGCTCTCCATCACCACGGTGGCCGGCGTGGGCCTGGGCTATCCGCTCACCGGGCTGCTCGCCCAGTCCTTCGGCCTGCACGCCGGCTTCTGGTTCGGCGCGGCCATCAGCGCCGTCGCCCTGGCCGCCGGGGCACTGGTGCTGCCGGTGGCCGCCGCGAACCGTCGGCCCGAGCCGCTGGACACGCTCGGCGCCGTCCTGCTCGGCCTGGGCCTGAGCGGCGTGCTGCTCGTCCTCAGCGAGGGCGAGAACTGGGGCTGGACCGCGCCCGGCCTGCTCGCCCTGGCCGCCGGCGCCGTGCTGCTGCTGGCCTGGTGGGCCCGCCACGAGTTGCGCACCGCCCACCCGCTCGTCGACCTGCGCTCGCTGCGTCACCGCGTGGTGCTGACGGCCGACGTGGCCGCGCTGGTCGCGGGCGTCGGGATGTACCTGCTGATGTCCCTGCTGACGCGATTCGTGCAGACCCCGGGCTCCGCCGGCTACGGCTTCGGCGCCTCGGTCACCGTCGCGGGCCTGGTCCTGCTGCCGTTCTCGGTGGCCAGTGTGCTCTCCAGCAAGGTCGTCCCGGTGCTGGCCCGGCGCACCTCCCCGGCACTGGTGCTCCCCATCGGATGCGGACTGTCGCTGCTGTCGATGCTGGTGTTCCTGGTCGCCCGCGACCGGCTCTGGGAAGCGTTCGCGGTCATGGCGATCGCCGGGCTGGGCGTCGGCTGCACCTTCGCCGTCATGCCCGGACTCATCGTCGGCGCGGTACCGGCCGACCAGACCGGCAGCGCCGTCGCCTTCAACCAGGTGCTGCGCTACGTCGGTTACTCCACCGGCAGCGCGCTCAGCGCCGCCGTGCTGCAGGCCCACACCGCGCCCGGGCACGCGCTGCCCTCCGGCGACGGCTACCGCGTCGCCGCCCTGATCGGCTGTGCGGTGTGGATCCTCGTCGCGGTGATTACCATCGTCTTGCCGCGGCGCCGTGCCGCGACGGACCCCGGCGCGACCGCCGGAGCGGGCGGAAGGCCGTCGGTGCGGTCCGCGAACGAGGAGTTGCCGGTGAAGGAGTTGCCGGTGAACGAGTTGCCGGTGAAGGAGTTGCTGGTGAACGAGAGCACGACCAGGGCGACCTCGGGTCGCGACAGCGGAGCGCGCGGGTGAGCCAGACCCCCGCCCGGGCGCGCCGACGGGACGCGGCCCGCAGCCGCGAGGAACTGCTGAACGCGGCCGGCGAACTCTTCGCCGAGCGCGGATTCGAGCGCACCACCACCCGCGAGATCGGCGAACGCGCCGGTGTGGACCCGGCCCTGATCGCCCGCTACTTCGGCGGCAAGACCCAGCTCTACCTCGCCCTGGTCCAAGCCGAGCACGGCGACGAAACCCCCGCCGACCTGCTCGACACACAGCGGCTCGGCGACCTGTTCGAACTCTTCGAACGCCGCACCAGCCCGATCCTGCAGATCGTCATGCAGCCCTCCGGCGACCCTTCCGTCCAGGAGGCCGCGCAGGCACACCTGGACCGGCGGCTGGTCGACCCGCTGCGCGAGCGCTTCGAGCGCGACGGCCTGGACCGCCCCGAACTGCGGGCGGAACTCGCCGCCGCGGCCTTCAGCGGGGTGATCCTCGCCCGCTCGGCCGGCACCCTCGGCCACCTCGCCGGGGCGCAGCCCACCGAGGTGCTCGACCTGCTCCACCAGTTGCTGAGCGGAGCCGGCGGACACCTTCCGCCCGCCGACGCACCCGCTGACGAACCCGCCGACGCACCGTAGTTCACCCACAGTGGCCGGCGCTCCGGCGCTGTTCGCAGCCGGCTCCCGGCGGCGACGCCCCCTGCGAACAGGGCGTCGACACGGTCGCTGCCGAACCGCGCCCGATGTCCGGCGCGCCGACCGACAACCTCCGGCCCGGCGACGCCGTCCACTCGCCCGGCGACGCCGTCAGCCCGCCCGGCGGGCCTGCCGCCGCCGCACCAGGACGTCCTCCCTCACAGCGGGGTGAGGATGTCCTGGTGCGCCCCGTCGAGGACGAAGCCGTTGTCCAGCCGGACCCGGACCGTCACCTGCTTCCCCCGCTCCCGGTGCGCGGCCCACTCCGGCTCCAGTACGGCGATCTCCGCCTCCAGCCGTTCACGGCTCGCCACCGGCATGGTGTGCCCGTAGTCCTCGAACAGGGCCTTGAGTCGCTGGTACTCGCGGATCTCATGGCTCTCCGGGAGTTCCCCGTCCACCCGCTCGACGGTGCCCTCGAGCCCGGCTCCCAGCGAGAAGAACCCGACGACGGCCCCGGGCTCCCCGGCGACCGCCTCGCCGATCCCGAGGTCCTCGGCCAACCTGACGCGCCGGCCTTCCGTGAGGGTCATCCGTCCTCCGCCTCTCCATCGATCCGTGCCGCCGGCGCAGCCGGCCTGCGGTCCCGGCCATTATCCGCCGGGCGCGTCACGGCGCCGGACTCCCGGCGACAGGGTTCCTGGCCGCCGTCCCCGTCCTGCTGCCGCTCACTCGTCCCGCTCGCCCCGTCCGGGCCGGGCCGCCACTCCAGGAATATTCCGGGCGCCGTCGGCTCGCCGCCCTCTAGGCTTTGCGATCATGCTTCCCAGACGACTGGCCGGGCTGCTCGTCGGCGCCCTCGCCCTCACCGCGGCCTGCACCGGCTCACCGGCCTCCGGCCACGCCGCATCGGACCGGGCCGCCTCCGGCCCGACCGCCTCCGACCGGGCCGCCTCCAGCCCCGCCGCCGCCAAGGCTCCTTCGCCCAGCGCCCCGGCGACGCAGGACCCCCCGCCCGACGCGAACCCCGCCTACACGGCCAGGGTGCGGGCCATGCTCCCGTACGACGTCCAGTCGAGCTGGTGGAGTTGGGCCGCCTCGATCGAGCAGGCCCGCAATCCCGTCCTCGACCGCGACGGCCACCTCTGCGGCCAGGGGCAGAAGGCCGACCTCTGGTTCCTCGCCGGCACCACGGGCGGAGCCGTCACACGCTCCTGCACCGTCCCCGCCGACATGCCGATCATCTTCCCCGTGGTGAACCTGATCGGCGTCCGCAGCGACTGCCTGGACTTCATGACCGCCGCCGAGGGCAGCGCCACCCTGGACGGCCACGCACTCACCGTCGAAACGATCGACCCGACCCCGATCGGGTTCGACGCGGTCAAGGGCAACCCCTTCACCGCCGGCTCCGGGAAGCTCTACCAGTACGCGTGCGGCCTGTGGGTGCGGCTGGAACCGCTCACCCCCGGCCGCCACGAGCTGAGCCTGCGAGGCAGCGCGGGCGGTTTCGCCACCGCCGCGGACTACCACCTGCAAGTCGGCCGCCCCACGCCCACCCCCGGCACCTGACCACCCCGGCCTCACCCCCGCCCCGGCCGCCCAGCTGTCCAGCCGGCGCACCATGTGCGGCCTGAGGTGGCGCGGATCCATGGTTCCAGCCTCTCCCGGAAGCCGGTCCGATGCCTGGGGCTGATAGTCCGATCGGCAGCCCGCCATCTGCTCGGAGGTGTGACGGCTCAGCGTTGGGTGTGACCTGTTGGCCGTGGCGGGCCGGTGGTTCGTTGAGCGGCTGGGTTTCGGGGTGGGGTTTGAAGGACGGTTCAGAAGGACCGAGCCGTGGTGGATCGGGTTCGGGGGTTGTGGGCGGTTCGGGTGAACGTGCCGGACGGCCCGGGTGAGCTGCTCGCCCTCCAGCGACTCCGTCAGCGGAGGGCGAGGGCGATGGCGCGGGCGATGGGTTGGCCGGTGTGGGACTCGAAGTAGCTGAAGGCCGGGCTGGGGTTGACCTCGAAGCAGTAGACGTCGCCGTCGTCGGCGAGCATCAGGTCGATGCCGGCCAGGGCCAGTCCCAGTTCCTCGGCGAGGTGCAGGCATCGCTCGGCCAGGTCGTCGGGTAGCTGGCACGGGGAGAGCTCGGCCCGGCCGCCGTCTTGGTGGGCGTAGCGGTAGTCCACCCGGTCGGTGTCGATCCGGGTGGCGAACACGTCGTCGGCGACGGTGTGCACGCGGATGTTGGTGCCCTTGACGCGCTGCTGGAACTGCACGGGGCAGGAGCGGATGAGGGGCAGGCGGTCCATCGCGTCCCGGTCGAGGAGGTGGACGACGGATCGTTGGCAGCTGATCGACTTGTAGACCAGCTCGCCGTGGCGTGCCTTGAAGTCGTGGACCAGCTCGGGGTCGTTGGTGACGAGTGTCTCCGGCACCCGGAATCCGGCGTGGCGGATCAACTGGGACTGGTAGGGCTTCGACAGGTTCGACGCCGTCGCGGCCGCCCGGTTCATCACGCGGCCCGGGGCGATTTCGATCCAGGTGCTCAGGGCCTCGTGCCAGGCCTGGCACCTGCGGAGGGTGTCCCGGCCGGCCGCGCCTGCTTCGTTCGCTTCGCGGGCTTCCGGCAGTCGGCGCCAGTCCATGAGTCGGGCGTAGATGCCGGTCACTTCGGCGCAGTCGACGGATCCGCCGTTCCCGGTCAGCCGTCCCCGGACGCCGGTGGCGGTGGCGTTCAGCTCGAACGGCAGCTCCAGGAAGAGCCGTTGGTGGAGAAGCGTGTAGGGAAGGCCCAACTCGTCGAGTTCGGCGGTGACCCGGGCGATCGGCGCCTCGCTCGCGATGCCGCAGAGGATGATCATCGAGTTTCTTCCGAAAGGCCGGAAGGGCCGGAAAGGCCGGTGAGGTGGTCGAGAAGGCGGTCGAGGAACGGGTCGCCGCCGGAGCGGAGGTCGGGTAGCGGGGTCGCTCCTGCGAAGACCACCCGCTGCCCGCCGTCACGGTGCAGGTCGAGCCCGAGCAGGTCGGTGCCGGCGAGCCGGGCGAGGCGTACGTACGCCTTCTCGTCCTCGGCCGCGGGCGCGCCGAAGCCGTGTTCGCCGAATACGTGTTCGCCGAGCACCAGGACACCGCCGGAGCCGGGCGCGTCCCAGGGCGGCTCGGGTTCGGGGCTGCTGGAGATCCGGGCCGGTGGCACCGGCAGTCCCGCCCTGGCCGCGAGGACGGTCCACTCCGCAGTCGAGCGCCAGGCTCCGCACAGGCCGGTCGCGCCGGGCCGGTTGACCGAGACCGGGGCGAGGCAGGTGAGCAGGCTGAGCAGGAGGGCGCTCAGTTCTTCCTGGGCGTACCGGGCGTCGGCGTGGGTGTCGAACGGCAGGAGCCCGAAGGGTGCGGCGGCCACCCGGTTGAGCACGCCGGAGACGTCCCGGCTGGCCAGGACGCGCCCGTCGGGCAGGGCGATGTCGAAGGCGGCTCCGTGCCGGCCGACGCGGTGGGCCGACCTGGTGGAGCCGAGCAGGGCCTGCGGGGAGAGCAGTTCCAGCGGTTCCAGTCCGCGTTTTCGCAGTCCCTCGTGGGCCCACAGGGCCGCCTGGTCGCCGGGATCGCAGAGCACCAGCCACATGATGCGGGGCCTAGCCTCTGCCCGGGCCCGTCTCGGGGTCCTCGTTCCTGAGGGCGCTGTCCGCGAGGTCGGGGCGCTGGTCCGCGGGGATGAAGTGTTCGGACTGCTGACCGGATGCGGGCCCGGCGAGCGGGTTGACGTGCGTCTCCAGTTCCTTGCCGACGTGGTCCTTGTGCTCCTTCTCCTTGCCTTCCTTGTCCTTGTCCTTGCCCTCCTTGTCCTTGCCGTCCTTGCCGTCCTTGCCGTCCTTCACCTGCTCGCGCGTGAGCTGGAGGGTCTTGTCGGCGCTCGTGGTGTCGTTGCAGTTCAGCGTGAAGTGCGCGGTCTGCGTGGGTGCGGCGAAGTGGCCGCCGGGGGTGACCTTGAGCACGAGCTGGCCGCAGGTGTTGGGGGCGAGACTGTCGGGGAAGCTGTGCAGGACGAATCCGGCGCCCATGTCCGCTTCGACCGGTCCGGCGAAGGTCAGCGTGCCCGGGCCGATGTTGGCCACGGGGATCACCTGGTCGGGCGCGGTGCCCTGGACGGTCACCTTCACGGTGGTGTTCATCTGGAGCCGCGGCTGCCGACCGTCCGCGACGGACCCGGCCGAGGTCCAGACGAATCCCAGCTCCTGCGGGTCGTTGTTGGTGATCCGCAGGTTCCAGGCGGAGACGCCGGGGGCGGCGACGTCCAGCTGGACCGTGAAGACATCGCTCGTGTCCCGGGTCCAGGACGCGGTCGCGACCGTTTTCCCGGTCTCGTCGGGGATGGCCGCCTCGGCGGGTTTCTGCGGAACGGCCGTGATCAGCCCCTGGCCCGCCCGGAGTTCGATGTCCGGTGCCCTTCCGCGCAGCGGCTGGCAGTTCGGCCCGACGGCCACCACCTGCAGGAACCAGGGCGACACCGTCGGATCCACGTCGAAGGCGACCAGGCCGGTGGTGGCCTGGTTCGCGAGCCTGAGCTGGCCGGTGTCGGGAAACATCTGGAATACCACCGTGATCGCCTTCTCTGACTGTCGGGTTGTGGCGACTGTCGGGTTTCGGCCCCGGGACGCTCACCACGTGCCGAGCGGCGCCGAGGGCGAAGACCGCGACCACACTGCCCTCGACCCGCCCGCCCTCGACCGCACCGCCCTCGATGCCGTCGCGCTCAACCGGCCGAACCGGCCGAACCGGCCGAACCGGCCGAACCGGCCGAACCGGCCGAACCGGCCGAACCGGCCGAACCGGCCGAACCGGCCGAACCGGCCGAACCAGCGGACCCCGGGGACCCCGGGATGGGGAGCGCGGACGACGACCAGGGCACGCCGACATCTTTTGGCAACCGCCGGCCCCTCGGTCCTCCCAGGCTATTCCCGGTTCGACCACGCATCAATTGGGGTGACTGTGCGTAGACATACCCCCGGAGCGGCCCTTCCCTCCCTGACCGACCGTAGCGGGATCGACGGCCGGCCGGGTGGGCAGGCGCTCCCGCAGCCCTCGGGTGACGACCGCTTCCACGCCCCTGCCGCGCCCGGCCGATCGCTCCCGCGCAGCCGCGTGCCCGGGCGGCCGTGTGCCCGGGCGGCCGTGGCTCAGCCTGCGGAGTCGACCAGGAACCCGAGTCCGGCCGTCGCCCCGGCGTAGACCAGGACCAGCAGTAGGCTGCAGAAGATCAGCAGCCAGCCGGTCACGATGCCGAGCAGGGCCAGGCCGCGGTCGCGGCCGCCCAGGCGCTTGCCACGGCGACGGCCCAGATGCCCGGCAGGGATGGCGACGACCCCGGACACGAACATGGCGAACGTGTAGTAGCCGCCGTACAAGAGCCAGAACATCGGCGTGGCGAAGACGGCCACGATCAGGCCGACGCCCAGGGCAGCCGACCAGAAACTGACCCGGGCAGGCGTGTTGCCGGCCTCGACGGGCGACACGGCTGCTGTCGGGCGAGAACTGCTGGTCATGGGCGGTCTCCCTGTCGGGCTCGGTGCGTACGCCACCCTAGGAGAGGGGCTGCCCCCGGTCCGACGGGGGGCCGGGCCCGGACGCGTTCTCGGGCCGTTCGTCGCTCGTCGGAGACCCCGTCCTTCGTGGCGGACCGGCCGGGCGCAAGTGTCGGGCGAACGTCGGGTCAACGTCGTGGCCGCAGGTGTCCCGCCGCGGCGAGGATGTGTCGTGTCAGCCGGTCGGCTGGCACGGCAAGCGCCACGGAGCCCGGCACCGGAGCGGCCCGGTCGTGGTCAGGCAGGGTCAGCGCGGTGAATCCCCGTGCGGACGGACACCTGCGGGACGGGTCTCCGGTCGGCATTGCCTCCGGATCGTGCACATGCTCCGTACGCTCACTCATTCTGCGAGGAGAGTTCATGCGCAAGCAGATCTGCACCGGCCTCGGAATCCTGGCCCTGGCCGCGGCCGCCCTCGGCGCGGGCATCGGGTCGGCTTCGGCTGCCGACGGCGGCGCGGCCGCCGACCGGGCGTCCGGTACGAACGCGAAGCCCGGTGCGGTCCGCGCCGTGGCGGCGTTGAACTACGTGGGCCAGTACCGGATCCACAGCAACTACAACGGCAAGTGCCTGGACGCGGACCTGAACACGATCGGCGCCAACGGCACCAAGGTGCAGCTCTGGGACTGCAACGGCTGGACCAACCAGAACTGGACCCTGTGGACCGACGGCAACATCGACTACATCCAGAACAACTACAGCGGCCGCTACCTGGACGCGGACCTGAACACGATCGGCGCCAACGGCACCAAGGTGCAGCTCTGGGACTACAACGGCTGGACCAACCAGCGGTGGAACGCGGCCAGCTACGGATGGGTCAACGGCTACAACGGCCGTGTGCTGGACGCGGACCTGAACACGATCGGCGCCAACGGCACCAAGGTCCAGCTCTGGGACAGCAACGGCTGGAGCAACCAGGGCTGGTGGCTTGAGTCGATCTGACCCTCCCCGGGTCGACCCCGGGCAGCCTGCCCCACCAGGAACCGCCCGGAACGGTGGCGCCGGCCTCATCCGAGCCGGCGCCATCATCCCTGATGCGCAGTCAGAGGTCATAGGGATGGAGCGTGATGTTGCCGCGACTCCGTTCGGCGGCTCTGCAACCCAGCCGTGGTCCCGCCGTGTCGGCCGTATCGGCCGTGCCGGAAACGCGAGAGGACCCGGGAGCGTAGCCAGCTCCCGGGCCCCTGTTTGCCGCCCAATTGCGCACACCGGCACGTTTAAGGGTCGCGGATCAGATTGAAATCGACGCGTTCTGCCATTGAACTACCGTGCCACGGAGCGGCACAGACAGGACTTGAACCTGCATTCGTCGATATTCGTCCGCACCCGGTCGATCCGGTGTTCGGCGGCGAATGCTGAGACTGGAGCGAGAGTCTGAGATTCAAGGGGCCTGCCTCTGCCTGGCTTGGGCTACCCCGGCCGGTGGTGCCGGGGGGAGGAATCGAACCTCCACTGTGACCCCTGGTCAGCTTCAACATCAGTGTCAGCTTTTCGCACCGCGCAGCGCCCCCCGCCCGGTCTCCCGGGACGGGGTCCTTGGCGCGCTCGGCGCACCCGCCCGGCTCCCCGGGCGGGCGATCGTGAGGCTACCGGAACAGGTAGCCGAAGACGGCGTCGCCCACCCGCCGGTCGGTGACCTCGACCGCGTTGGCCTCCTCGCGGGCGAACTTGACGGCCTGCTGGAGCTTCTCCACCCGCTCGGCGAGCTCGTTCACCCGGCGGGCCGGCAGCGCGCCGGAGAACTTGACCGTGGTCCAGTAGCCGACCGCGATGTCCTCGTAGTAGACCTCGACCTGGGCCGGGTGCTTCTCGGTGGCCTCGGCCTTGACGTGGTTGCGCGGCACCTTCTTGGTCCGGATGGTGCGCACCGGCTCCGTCTTCCAGGAGTCGGTGGACGGGTCGAGGTTCCAGGACTCGGAGGCGTCCAGCACCGGGAGCTTCTTCAGGAAGGTGAACAGGTCGGTGAGCTGCTTCTCCAGGAAGAGCAGGTACGGCACCGGCACCTGGGCCAGGAGCACCTGGCCGTCCACCACCACGTCGGCACTGGCGTCGATGTTGGCCCAGTCCTTGGTGGCCGTCACGTCGAACAGCCGGGTGAGGGTGTTCGCGGTGGACCGGAGGATGTCCTCGGCCTTCAGCTGCACACGGGTCGACTCCGGCGGCAGCTGCTCGCCCTCCTCGTCCTTGGGCTGGTAGGTGCGGGAGATCCCGGCCAGCAGCGCGGGCTTCTGCAGGTCCTGGTGGGCCTGCGTCAGCTCCTGGAAGGACTTGGACTTGACGCCCTTTTCAACGGCGATGATCTGGTTCAGCTTTGCCACGTCGAGGACGCTATCAGCCCCGAACAGACCGCGAAACTCAATTGTTGATCGAGCAGCTGTCCCGGTAAGTCTCGCAGCACGGCAGCGGGTTGAGGTCCGGATGGTTCTCCTTGAGGGAGCCTGCTCGGCGCCCTCCCTGGTAGCTGGTGTCTTACCTGCGCCGGCGCAACGCCGACGCCCGCCACCCGACGTCCTCGCAGCCCAACGCCGAGAACGCGCCCGCATCCGCAGCGAGAAAAGACTGCGCTGGGGCGGGCGGCCCCTGGCTGACGTGGCCTGAACGCGTTCCCTCGGGTGAGAGGGACTTCAGCGGCGCCGTCGCCCCGGGATCAGGGCGCTGAGCATCGCACAGATGATCGCCCCGAATAGCAGCCCGCCCCACGGCATCCCGTCGACCGGGCGATGCCGAATCACCCCATAGCCGAAGGAGCCAAGCCCGCCACACACGAAGAAGAGCAGGAAGCCTCGAAGCGCGGACCACCATCTCGGGCGGCCTATATCTGAAGTCACGGGAGGGCATTATCCACGCGCGACGGTGCCCGACCACGGCCACAGGACTGATCACTGGCGCTGCCAGGGCTCGCGGGCGGGCGGGCGGCGGAAAATGAGTTGCCTGCGGGCCGTGGCCTCGATCACGATCGCCCGCATGGACCTGTAACGGCTGCCACGTAGCACCAGCCAACCTGTCGCGCGGTTGACCTCGGAGTCTGACGACTCGGCCCCGAGGCGATGACTCGCGCCCTCGTGTGCATCCGTCAGATCCCAGGAGCCGCAGCCCGGCCTGCGAGAGCTCCTGCTGAGTCCTGAAAGCAACCACATCCATGAATACCGACCGCAAGGCCCTGTGGGCCGTGCGTCAGTCCGCCTTGCCCACCGTCGTACGACCCTGCCCGGACTGCTCCGGCACGCGTCACCGTCCCTCGGGCAAGATCCGCGTCAACGCGAACGGCAAGCTCCTCGACGTCTGGCTTCTCCTGAGCTGTGCAGCGTGCGACCGTACGTCGAAGGTGCCCGTCCACGAACGCGTCCACGTCTCGTCGCTGGAGCCCGCTCGCCGGGTGGCGTACGAGAGCAATGACCCGGCCGTGGTACGGGAGCTGACGATGAGTGCGTCGCTCGCCGCGAAGAACGGCTACCGCCTCGACTGGACCGGCACCTGGGAACTGGAGACCCGCACGCCCCTCTACGCACTCGACGACCCGACACCGCTCAAGGTGCTGGTCAGCTTCGAGCTGCCCGCGCCGGTCCGCGTCGAACGACTGCTCATGATCGGGCTCGGTCTGAGCCGCACCGAGATACGACGCATGGTCGGGGACGGGCGTATCCACCTGCCGCCGGCTCTGGACGCCAAGGTGCGTCAGGACTTCGAGCTCACCATCCACGGACCCGGATCCGTCGACGTCGCGAAACACTCGAAGCTCCTCGGCGCTCCGACCGACGTGCGCACTGACCTGAGCCACGTCGGGTTGCACGACACGCTGCAGCAATCATCGCGCTCGGCGACGGCGGGAGCGTAGAAGAGGGACAGCAGGGCCTCCTGGACAGCCTGTTGGCGTAGACAGCCTTCGAACTGCCAAGAGGCCCTGCTCTGTCCGGCACCCGCCACCGTCACCCGATCCCACAGTCACCCGATCGAGACTCCTGCTCGACCAACACCCAAAAGATCGGAACGACAACAGCCGCTGAGGGAGCCTGTTCGACCTTCGGGTGACGTCACTGCGCTCGGCTGGCCAGCCGTCCGATAGGGGACTCGGCGCGGATCCGGGCGGCCTGGAAGGACACCTGCTTGCCCCGGCCGCCGAGTACGACCGTCTTCCCCGTGAGGGTGGCGGTGGTCGTGGGCCAGCCGGACCAGGCGTCCACTTCGAGGTTCGTCACGCCGAGGCAGAGCAGGACGAACTCGACCGCGTTGTGGCCTCGCTCCTGCCACAGCTGCGCGGCGCCGGCCGGGACGGCGAAGGCGAAGAACCTCAGCGTGACCGACGCCTCGCGTTCGTCGATGAGGACGGAGGTCAGCTCGTAGTCGCTCAGTGGTGGCGGCGGGGAGCCGAGGACCATGCGGACCGTCTCGGGGCTGGTCAACTCGGCAGACCAGTCATGGGCACCGTTCATAGAACACCTTCGCCGTTGTGGGAGGCAGCACCTGGTTCGGGTGCCGGCGCTGGTCGAGCCGGCTCTCGAACCACCGCGGGGCCGCATAGGGATCGGCGTCGCCGGAGCGGTAGGCGTTGAGATGGCCGGCCTTGAGCTCCGCATGCGCGGTGAAGTCCAGCGTGAGCCCCGGCCCGCTCACCGCGACCGTGATCCGGCGTACTCGGCCCTCGACGAAGGGGGTGAGCCCGATGTCGACCACGGTGTGGTGGGGGACACCCCGCATCCGGAGGTCCTCGTCCACACCCATGAACTCGATCTGGGCCTCGAACCGGTCGCATCCGGCGTCGGTCCACGCCGCGGGAGCGAGGTCCGGGAAGCGCGGGAACTCGACCCGCAACGTCACGGCGGCGCCGTACGGACTCAGGTGCACCGATCTGAGAACCAGGTGCTCCAGGGGCGGCAGCTCGGAGTAGAGCGCGGTCAACCGCTCGGAGTGGATCAGGAGTTCCGGCCAGGTGTCGGCTGACACGGGTGGGTCCCTTCGCTCCGGGTGCTTTCGCGCCCTGCTGGCCGATCCTCGTCCCCGGTGCAGTCGGAGATCGAATAACGGGCGCCTGAGCTGGGATGATACTGCTCCCTCGGTCCGGGCCCGGATCACCGACGCCGACGGCAGGCGGATCGGAACGACCCTCGAGCGCTCCCAGGAAGCTCCCAGAAAACGGCAACCGAACGGCCGTTCCATGCCGTCTCCGCTGGCCAACCGCCCTGAGAAGGGCAGTTGGCGACCGGACGGCCGCCCCGTCCTGCGGCTGCGTGCCTACCGGAAGCCGAGGTGCTCGTCGGCGCCGACCAGCTCACCGCTGGCGGCCCACAGGCCGGCGGCGACGGCCGGGTCGGCCATGTGAGCGGGGACGGGCTCACGCCGTGGTGTGCCGCGCAGGCCGAAGACCCTCGGCCCCCACAGCTGCCCTCCCTGCACCTCCGGGTCGAGGACGGCACGGACGACGGGCCATGCCCCGGCGTCCTTGCCCTGCACCAGGAGCCCGGCGGGCAGGCCGCGCAGCCGCTCGCCGGGGGTAGTCACGCGCACCGGCGGGCGGGACGGGGTGAGGGAGTCCAGTGCGCCGCCGGGGTGGGCCACCACGCTGAGCACGGTGCTGCCGCCGGCGCGCAGACGGCGGTCGAGTTCGAAGCCGAAGCACATCTGCGCCAGCTTCGACCGGCCGTAGGTGCGCTTGGGCCGGTAGTCCCGGGTCGACTGCAGATCGCCCAGGTCCAGTCGCTCTGACCTTGCCGCGAAGCTTCCCACCGTCACGATGCGGCCCCTCGGCGCCGCGGACAGCAGGGGGGCCAGCCACTGGGTGAGCGCGAAGTGGCCGAGGTGGTTGGTGGCGAACATCAGCTCATGGCCGTCCGCGGTCTCTCGACGCGGCGGGTCGTCGAGCGCGACCCCCGCGTTGTGGACCACCGCGTCGAGGTGATCGAGGTCCAGCCTGTCCACGGCGGCCTTCAGGGACGACAGGTCGGCGAGGTCCAGCCGAAGGTGGCGCACGTGCGCGCCGGTGACGCGCGAGCGGATCGAGGCCATGGCGGCCTCGGCCTTCGCGGCGTCCCGGCTGCCGAGCACGACGACGGCGCCGGTCGCGGCGAGCTGCTCCGCGACGAAGTAGCCGATCCCGGCATTACCGCCGGTGACCAGGACGGTCCTGCCCTCGGCGGACGGCAGGCGGTGAACATTCCACGGTCGGCCCTGGGATGAGGAAGACACGGTGACCGACTCCTTGTACTCGGGGGGCTGCGTGCTCACGGCGAGCGCCAGCCCGCCCAAGGTCGCACCCCCCACCGGCATACGGTCGGCATACGGCCGACATGCCGCCGACATGCCGCCGACAGATCACCGTCACCGCCGACAGGCTTCCGACCACGTGGGGGCACCGTCTCCGCAGACGGTGTGCTGGAGAGGGCCCGTGCCGACGGGGCCGACACCTCACGCCGCGTGCCGCGTGCCGCCCGTGTCTGCCGGCTCGGGCCGGGGGGTCACGCCGGTTCGAGCCGGTTAAGGCCGGTCCGAGCCGGGTTCACCGTTGGAGGACGCGCCGCAGCCAGTGGGTGCGGGCGTCGTGGGCGTCCTGGGTGAGGGCCGCGTTCGGGGCGATGGTGTCGAAACCGTGGCAGGCGCCGGGCCACACGTGCAGTTCGGCTTCGCCGCCCGCCTGCCAGATCGCGTTGGCGTAGCCGACGGCCTCGTCCCGGAAGGTCTCGGCGGACCCCACGTCGACGTACGCCGGGGGCAGCCGGGACAGGTCGGTGGCCCGGGCCGGGGCCGCGTACGGCGAAAGGTCGGCGGCGCCGTACCGGTCGCCGAGCAGGGCCTGCCAGGCGGTGGCGTTGGAGGTGCGGTCCCAGGTGTCGTGGCCGGCCATCTGGTGGCTGGAGAAGGTGTCGCCGCGGTCGTCGAGCATCGGGCTCAGCAGCAGCTGGCCGACCGGCGACGGACCGCCGCGGTCGCGGGCCAGCAGGGCCAGGGCCGCGGCGAGCCCGCCCCCGGCGCTCTTGCCGCCGATGATCACGCGCCGCGGGTCCACGCCCAGTACGTCCGCGTGCTCGGCCGCCCAGGCGAGTCCGGCGTAGCAGTCCTCGACGGCCCCGGGGAAGCGGGTGCGCGGCGCCAGCCGGTACTCGACGGACACGACCGCCAGCCCCAGTGGCAGCGCCCACGCGCGCAGCAGCCGAGGCAGGACGGACCACGCGTTGCCCGTCACCATCCCGCCGCCGTGCAGGTAGTACAGCAGCGGCAGCGCCTGGCGAACCCCGGCGGGCCGCGCGCTGACGAGCGTGACGTCGCTGCCGTCGGCCCGCGGCACCCGCAGCTCCTCCACCTCGAACCGGCCCCCATCGCGCATCCGGTCGAGCGTCGGGCGGGGCCGGGCGGCGACGTCCCGCTCCTGCCACGCCGTCAGGCGCTCCGGGGTGAGCACCTCCCGCGCCCGCTCACCAGCGGCCGCCACCGCCGCCCGCACCTGCCGGTCAAGAGGGGGCACGCGCCGACCCCCCGGCTCACCCGCCACCAGTACCCCCTCGCCGAGGGGCACCCGGCAGCGCCCCGACCGGCACAGCCTGCCAGCCCCACCCGCGCCGCCCCGCAGCGCCCCCGGCCGGGGAGGTCCCCCGAGCGCCGACGGATGGCTCGACTTCACCGCGGGACCGCGGGGACCGCGGGCCGGCGGGCACGACCGGTCCGCTCGACGAGTGGCCGTGGCCGGCACGTTCACCGGGCGCGCGGGCCGTCAGCGATGGCCCAGCACGTTGACCACCCGTCCGCTGGGGTCGCGGACGAAGAACCGCCGTACGCCCCATTCCTCGTCCTGCAAGGGGTGGATGATCTCCGCACCGCTCTCCCGCATGACCGCGTAGGCCGCATCCACGTCGTCCACCTCGACGCTCATGTCGGGGGCGACGGGCGCGGTCTTGTCGCTGGTCATGACGCTGATCTGCGCGGCCGGGCTGGACGGGGAGGCGAGGGTCATGATCCAGCCGTGGTTCATGACCTCCTCGAAGCCCAGGAGGCCGTAGAACTCCCGGCTCTCCTGCGCGGCCTCGGAGCGGATGTTGGGCACGACACGGCGAACGGCCATCGACGACTCCAAAGGGGAACGAACCTGACGTTGTCTCCCCAGGAGTACTACGGCGCGCCCGCCGCCGGCCGCCCACTCCGGCGGGGACGCGTCGAGGACGATCACAGATCGGACGGCCCGTTGGCCGGCCCGTCCGACCGGATCGTCGGCCTCAGTGGTACCAGGCCGTGTCGTTGCTCTGGCTGCCGTTGGAGATCGCCATGGCCACCGCGTGGACGACGCTGTCGTGGTAGAACTGGCCCGTGTCACCGCTCCCGCCAGGCCCGAAGGAGATGGTCTGGGAGCTCATTGCATGGGTTTGGTCGTTCCGATCGAAGATGGTCAGCCAGCAGGTGGTGGTGTACGAGTCCAGGTGGCCGTAGGCCCAGTTGGCCGCGAGGTTCAGATGGCCGATGCAGCCCGGAACCGAGATGCTGACCGAACCGGTCGTGCCGGCGTGGGCGGTTCCCGACATGCCGACAATACTGATGCCGGCCAGCGAGGCGGCAGCGATCATTGCTCCGATACGACGACGCATGGTTCCTCCGTGGTTCGTTGGCCCCGGGGCACTGGAACGGTGGACAACAGCGACCTCTGGCATGGGGCGCCCCCTGTCGTTGTCCGCACAGCAGTCTGCCCGTGCACCGGCAGGTCGAGGAACGACGTTGGCCGGACGTTTCCCTGACACTTCGTCCGGTGCGCGGCCCGTGCCAGGCCGACCTCCCTGCCGACCCGCCTACCGCTGGGTGAGCGCCCGGGCGACCAGTGGCTCCGGGGCGTCAGCGGTGGCGTTCACGCGTACGTCACCGCTGACGCGAACCCGGGCTTCAGGGCACCGAGATGGGGCTGCCCGTCATCTGGTACCGCGCCGACCTTTGGTACCTCGCCGACCTTCTCGGACTCCCCGACGCCCTGGGCTGCCGCCCGCGCGGCACCCGGCGTGGCAGGTCGGCTCTCGGCCGACGTGGTACCTCCGGGATCAGGCGCCCCAGCCGTAGGCGTCCTGGGTGGAGAGCTCCCGCCAGACCTTCGGTTCGATCTGCGTCGTTACTCCTGCGGCTTCGAACATCGGCCGGATCTCGGAGTCCTGCTCCTGGAAGAACGACTCGAAGCTCTGCCGGTCGGGCCACTCGTCCAACACCATCAGGCGGCTACCGTCCTCGGTGCCGTAGAAGCGGTGGGCGATGAGCCCATGACGCTTCGCCGCTTCGAGGACCCCGTGGAAGGTCTTCCTGTTGTCCTGGGCGTACTGCTCCAACGCCTTCGGATCGCCGGCGACCTCCAACGTCAGGATCACGGACATGGCTCCTCCTCTGCAGTCACGGACATGTACGGAGATATTGGCAACAAATGCGCCACAACCGGGGCAAACACGCTGCACCGCCTGCGCTCGGCCGGGCGAAACCCCCTTGACCAATGGTCAAGAGTCGTTGACCATTACTCGCATGCCTACCGATGATCTTCCCGAGACGTTCCACGTCACCACGGACGAGCAGCTACGCGCCGTCTCCAATCTCACGCGTCACCGGATCATGGCCGTGCTCCGCTTCGAGCCCGCGACGATCACGCAGATCGCCGAGCGGGTGGGCCTCGCGAAGGGGAGTTCCAGCTACCACGTACGACTGCTCGAACGGGCCGGCCTGGTGAAGGTGGTGCGAACCCGGAAGGTCCGGGGGGTCACCGAGCGGTACTACGCCATGGCCGCGCGGTCGATCGAGCTGCCGGATCCGGGCGAGGGAGGGCCGGACGTGCTGATGCGGCATGCGGTGGCGGACCTCGAGGCGTCGCCGGCCGACGGCGAGCGCCACGTACGGATGGCGCATCTGCGGCTCACCGAGGAGCAGTTCGCCGAGCTGGGGGCGCGACTGCAGGCGCTGGCGGACGAGTACCGGGAGCTGTCCGATCCGTCGCTGCCGGACGCGTCACTCGTCTTCGCACTCTTCCACCCGGCACAGCGCGCGCAGGCCGAAGGGGACGCCAAGTGACCTACGACGTCAAGAAGTTGCCGACCGGGTTCGGACGGCTGTGGAGCGCTCAGACGGTGTCCTCGCTCGGTGACGGGGTGTCGCATGCCGCGCTGCCGCTGCTCGCGCTGACGTTGACGCGGGATCCGATGGCACTCGCCGTCGTCACGGCCGCCGGAACGCTGCCGTGGCTGCTCTTCGGGGTGCTCGGCGGTGCGCTGGTGGACCGCTGGGACCGTCGGCGCACGATGTGGGTCACGGACGCGGCGCGTGCGGTGCTGCTCGCGATACCGGCGGCAGCGGCCGCGCTCGACGTGCTGAGCATTCCGCTGCTCGCGGCCGTCGCCTTCCTGCTCGGCCTCGGCGGACTCTTCTTCGACACGGCCGCCACGGCCTATCTGCCGGATCTGCTCGGCCGCGACACCGCGCTCCTGGAGCGCGCCAACTCCCGCCTGCGTGGCGCCCAGACCGCCGCGTCCGGCTTCGCGGGGCCGCCCGCGGGCAGTGCCCTGCTCGCGCTCGGGCGGGCGCTTCCGCTGCTCGCCGACGCGGTGTCGTTCGCGCTCTCCGCGGTGCTCGTACGGTCGCTGCCTGCCGCACCCCGGCCCGTACCGCAGGCCCGTGAGTCGCTGCTGCGGCAGGCCCGGGCCGGCGCGTCGTACGTCTTCCGGGATCGGTTGCTGCTGGGGCTCGCGCTGCGTCCGGCGGTCGGGAACATCGCCTTCCTCGCCGTGGAGACCGTACTCGCCCTCTTCGCGCACGATCGTCTCGGCGTCGGCACCTTCGGCTTCGGCCTGCTCCTCACGGCGGAGGCCACCGGCGGTCTGCTCGGCGCGGGCATCGCCTCCTTCCTCGGCCGACGGCTCGGCACCGGCGCCGCACTGACCTGCACGGCCGCCGTCGAGGGACTCGCCATCCTGGGCTTTGCCGCCGCCCCGAACCCGTACGTCGCCGGCCTCGCGCTCGCCGTCTGCGGAGCGGGCATGGGCGCCACGATGGTGCTCGGCCCCTCCCTCCGGCAGACGATCGTCCCCGCCCACCTGATGGGCCGGGTCGCCTCCACCTCCCGCATGCTCGGCATGTGCGCCGCCCCCTTCGGCGCCTTCCTCGGCGGCTGGCTGGCCACCACCTACGACGTACGCACCCCGCTCTACGCCGCCGCCGGCCTCCTCCTCACCATGACCGCCGTCACGTCGACCATGACGAGCAACCGCCGGGTCGAGGCGGCGCTGCGTGCCGCCGCCCCGGTCGATGGTCCGGATCAGCAGGAATCCCGGGTTCCCGTTCACGCGGGCGCCAAGTGAGGTCCTGACCGGGCCGGCGTCGCGTACGGCGAAGGCCTGGTAGGTGAGGGTCAGTGGGCTGACGTCCGGGTTAAGGAGGTGTTCCTGGGTCCTGCCGTGCACGGCGTGGGCGTTCCACGGGAGCCGGTCAGCGGTGCTTCGGGTCCTCGGGTCCGTGGTGCCGGGAGAACTGCTCCCGAGCCGGACGCCAATGCGATCGAATCTGCTCCACCAGGCTCTCCCACTCGCGCAGGACCTCGTCGTGGGGAGGGCGCTGCCCCCGACGGATCCGGCCGAGCTCGTCGCCGACCTCCCGTCCGAGGGCCGCCGATCCGACGACGACCAGCATGACGGTGAAGAGCGCCGAGATCATCGCGACGACAGCGCCCACCGGGCCGTAGCGAGTGGTGTAGGAATCGAAGAGGTGCGGCAGATAGACGGTCGCGCCGACCGAGTAGGCCGATGTCAGGACCGCCCCGACGACGGCGAACGGGAGCAGCTCCCGCCAGGCGATCCGCTGTGCGGAGAGGAGCCGGCCGCTCCAGAGGAAGAAACCTGCCGTCAGCGGCGCCTGGCACAGAGACACTGTCAGTTCGAGGCGCCCACGACCGAGCTCGACGCGCAGCCAGCCGGTGACGACCAGGTACGCCAGGAGGACGAGAACCCACCGCAAGCCGTTCGGTGTGTTGCGCACGCTGAGCGGCTTGAGCTGCCAGGTCTGTTCGAACAACCGCTGCGCGGACCGGGTGAAGCTCAACACGGAGATCACCAGGAAGAGAGTCCCGAGGACGCCCTCGCCGGCGGTCGCGTCGGTGGCCGACGAGAAGAGCTGTCTGACCGCCTCGGCTCCACCGCTGGTGAGGCCGTACCGACTGATGATCGGGTTCGCGACGTCCTGGTGTCCGACGAGGCCGAGGAGGGCGCTGGTGAGCATCGCGAGCGGGACCAGCGCCGCCAATGCCCCGGAAGCCAGCGCCATCGACCGGTCGAAGCCGACGATTCGCTGGAAGCGGTTGACGACGCGCAGCGTGAAAGCCGGACGGAACCAGAACGTCAGCGTCTTGGTGAGGCGCTCGTGGTTGATGTGTGCCGTGCCGCTCTCCTCGGGTATCGGAGCTCCGCAACGACGCGAGCCTAGCGCGACCGCCCTGCCCGGGAAGGTTCCGACGCGGACGCGGGTGCGAACGGCCTTCGGTCCGGGCGGGGAGGCTGAGACCGGCCCCGACCGCTGTCGCTTCCAGGGCCGTCAGGTGCAGACGGCGCCGGACGCCTGCCAGTTGGAGGGGTCGACCATGGTGGCGGGGACGGTGGTCTCGCGCGGGAGCGCCTTGTCGTCCTTCAGCCGGTCGACCATCTGTTGGACGGCGAGCGCGCCGACCTGGGAGCCCTTGAGGAGGAGCGCGGCCCGCATCGCGGCGGGCTTGCCGGTCAGCCAGTCCTTGCAGGCGAGGTAGGCCCCGATGCCGACGCCGATGACGTTGTCCGGTCCGAAGCCCGCCTCACTCAGGGCCTGGATGCCGCCCTCGGTGTCCTCGTCGTTGCAGCCCCAGACCACCCAGTGCTTGACGCCGGGTTTGGAGGTGAGGGCGTAGGCGGTTCGGCGGCGGGCGTCCTCGACGGTGTTGGCCGCCCACACCTTCGCGGTCTTCAGCGCCGCACCGCCGTGGACGGAGAACGCGTCCACCGCCGCGTTCATGCGGTCCCGGCAGACCGGGATGTCGCTGTTCCCGATCGACAGCGTCCAGGTGTCGGCGGCCTTCCAGCCGGCCTTGGTGTATTCGCCGGCCGCGCGTTCACCCACCGCGGCGCCCATGGTGGCGCCGTTGAAGCCGACCCGGGGCACCAGTCCGTTGGCGAAACAGGCACCGGGATCGGTGTAGTCGGCGCAGATCTGGTCGTCGGCGGAGAGCAGGGGCAGGCCGGCCTGGCGGGTGAGGGCGACGAGTTCGGGGCCCACGGATGGGTCGGGCACGACGGCGATGAGGCCACCCGTCTTGTGGTCGATCGCCTTCTTGGCCTCCGTGAGCGAGCGGTCGCGGTCGTTGCCGACGTCCACGAGGGTCAGCTCGACGCCGAGCTCGCGGGCCTTGGCCTTGGCCCCGGCCGCCTCGTCGACGAAGTAGCCCTGGTCGCCCTGCTTCTGCAGGAAGGTGATGGAGATCGGGCCGTGGCCCGAGGTGCCCGGCCCTTCGCCCGAGCACCCGGTCAGCGCCAGGGCGAGAGCGGCCGCGCCGGCCGCGGCGGCGGGTGCCGGTCGGCGGGCTCGAGTGGAGCGCATGGCCTGGTTCCTTTGAACGGCGACCGTCCGGTGTGCGGCCGGCGGAGCGGATGAGTGCGAAGCGCAGGAGGGCAAGAGCGTAGGAGCGTGGGAGCGCAGAAGGGCAGGGCAGAGCGAATGTGACGGTTTGAACGTTCAAATCGATCAGAATCCAACGTGTTCGAACGCAGAGCTGCTAGGAAACGCCACGTTCACCTGGCCGTCAAGATCTCGCGACGACGAGATGCAGGCCGATACCCGCTCGTTATCGCTCCTGGGAACGGCACTTGAGTCGGACCGGGGCGAGCCACTAGCCTGCGCCTGCCCCTGTTGAGGCCTGAGTGGCTTCCGTCGGCTCTCGACATTACTCAACACATCTCAACAGGCGATCGCTCTGGCACCCCCACTGCCCACCATCTTGGAGCACCCATGCGCCCACGCCTGCGCCCACGCCTGCGCTCATTCACCGCAGGGTCACCCCGCGCCATAGCCGGTGCGCTGCTGTCGCTCGCCCTGGCGACCTCGGGCCTCGGCGCCGTCGCGCTGACCACCGCCACCCCGGCCGCCGCCCTGGACAACGGCACCGCCCTCACCCCGCCGATGGGCTGGAACTCCTGGAACTCGCTCGGCACCAACGTGACCGAGCAGCAGGTCAAGCAGACCATCGACTTCATGTCCGCCAACGGCCTGGTGGCGGCCGGCTACGACACCGTCACGATCGACGACGGCTGGTCGCTGTGGCACCGCGACGGCCAGAGCACCGACCTCGTGCGGACCTCGTACGGTTCGATGCAGCTCTACGACGCGGCCGGGAACCCGGTCGCCGGCACCGACGGCACCGGCAACGACCCCACCTCCGGCCACCTGGTCCCGCGCGCGGACACCTTCCCCTCACAGACCGTCAACGGGCAGACCGTCAACGGCATCCAGTACCTGGCCTGGTACGCCCACAGCAAGAACATGAAGTTCGGGCTGTACGCCACCGACACCTACCTCACCTGCCAGATGCACCCCGGCAGCCTCGGCCACGAGACGACCGACGCGAACGACTTCGTCTCCTGGGGCGTCGACTTCGTCAAGTACGACGACTGCCCGTACGGCCCGCCGATCACCGGCCCGGACGGCCACAACTACGGCACCCAGGGCGAGGGCAAGGAACTCACCCAGTCCATGTACGCCCGGGTACAGACCTTCCAGCGGGCGCTCGACGCCGCCTCCGCCGCCCGGGGCAGGCCCAAGGTCGCCCTCAGCCTCTCCGCCCAGCCCGTCCACACCGGCGTCCCGTACCTGCTGAACGCCAACGACCCGGCCCGCACCGACCCGGTGGTCCAGGCCGCCGGCACCCCGCCGTACCAGTCCCCGGGCTATGCGCCGACCGGCGTCTGGTGCGGGCAGGTCGCCAACATGTGCCGGATCGGCGGCGACCGCGCCAGCGACCTGAGCGGCGTGCTGTACGGCGGGCAGCTGCAGACCGCGCTGCAGTACCCGGGCAACGTGCGCCCGGGCAGCTGGAACGACATGGACATGATGTTCGCCGGCTGGCAGGACGTCTACGGTTCGTGGGGCGTCACCGACACCTGTTCCTGTCACAAGCCGTTCACCGACGACGAGTCGCGCACGGAGGTGTCCGTCCTGTCGATGATGGCCTCGCCGCTCGTGTCCGGCGCGGACCTGCGCGCCGCGGCCGACTCGCAGCACACCGACGGCGGCACCACCTGGTCCACCGGCATCACCGCCGCCAGTCTGGCGATCATGAAGAACGCCGACGTCATCCGGATCGACCAGGACGCGCTCGCCAAGCCCGCCACCCTGGTCGGCGCCGCGCCGAACAGCAGCACCGGCCCGGTGGTCCTCAAGCGCCGACTCGCGGGCGGCGACACGGCCGTCCTGCTGGTGAACCAGGACCCGAACAACTGGCAGACGATCGGCAGCAGCCTCGCCTCGCTCGGCCTGACCGGCAACGGCTACACGTACAAGGAGCTGTGGACCGGCGCCACCGGCACGGTCGCCGCCGGCGGCACGGTCGGCGGCAACCGGGTCGCCCCGCACGGCGTCGCGATGTTCCGGCTCTCCCCCCAGGCCGCCACCGTGGCGGCGGCAGTGATCGGTGACGGCAAGTACCACGGGATCAGCGCGGGCGGCACCGGCGGCCAGGCCCTGGAGGTCCAGGGCACCTGCAGCGCCGCGGACGGTGCGATCGTCGACGTCAACACGTGGTGGAACACCCACACCTCGCAGCAGTGGAACTTCGCCGCGAACGCCGACGGCACGGTGCACATCACCGACAACTGCTCCACCGGCACGCAGGTCCACGGCACCCTCACCGCACCCGGCTCGGCCGGCGCGGCGGCATACGTGACCAACGGCTACGACCCGAACAACGCCCAGCAGAAGTGGCGGGTCGTCCAGAACACCGCCACCGGCGCGCTGACCGTCACCAACGTCGCCACCGGCCTGGTGCTGGACGCCCCCAACCCGGCGGCCACCTCCGCCGTGGTCACCGATCAGCCCAACTCCTCGGCGGCGCAGGGCTGGACGACCCTGTCCTGACCCGACACCGCCGCCTTCCACCACCCCGTGGCCACGGGACCACCACCCGTCGGCATCGGGAGAAAGGCCGACGACCCGGACACGTATAGTCACACGTTCCACCACCAACAGACGCACCCGAAACGGTCGGGCCGTCGGGCCGTACCGCCCGCGGGCCGGCCGCGTCCGCGTGCGTACCTAGGAGTGCCACGTGACTGACAACGCACAGCTGCTGGCGCGGCAACGGCGCGCGATGATCCTCGACTGGCTCCGGCAGCGGGGCGGGGTGCGGGTGAACGAACTCACCCGTGAGTTCGGCGTCTCGGACATGACCATCCGCCGGGACCTGGACGCCCTGGCCCGCCAGGGGCTGCTGGACAAGGTGCACGGCGGCGCCGTCCCGGCCGGCGCCCCGAGCAGCCAGGAGCCGGGCTTCGAGGCGAAGTCGTCCTGGCAGCTCTCCGCCAAGGAGGCGATCGCCCGGGCCGCCGCGGAACTGGTCCGCCCCGGGATGGCCGTGGGCCTGGGCGCGGGCACGACCACGCACGCCGTCGCCCGGGAGCTGGCGTCGGTGGACGGGCTGACCGTGGTGACCAACTCCCTGCGGATCGCCGAGGTGTTCGAGCAGGCCGGCCCGGGGGCGGGGGCCGGGACCACCGTGCTGCGCACCGGCGGGATCCGCACGCCCTCCGACGCCCTGGTGGGCCCGCTCGCCGACCAGGCGATCCGCTCGCTGCACGTCAACGTGCTCTTCCTGGGCTGCCACGGCATCTCCGTCGAGGCCGGGCTGACGTCGCCCAACCTCGCCGAGGCGGAGACCAACCGGGTGTTCATCGGCTCCGCGCGCCGGGTGGTCGTGGTCGCCGACAACACCAAGTGGGACACCGTCGGCCTGGCCACCTTCGCCGCCCTGGACCAGGTCGACGTGCTGGTCACCGACGAGGGGCTGTCCGCCGAGCGCCGGACCGTCGTGGCCGAGCAGGTGGGCGAGGTGATCGTCGCAGAGTCAGTCAACTGACCCTCTGGTCACGGCAGTTGTTTCCTCGACTCCCGGTGGGGAGAGCGGGTGGGGCGCAGTCGCGCGGCTCCGGCGGATGCGGATAACGGGATCGTCTCGAATCGACGCGAGCGGGAACGAAGGTCTTGACGAACGCCCGACAGGGGAGTTTCCTGTGCGAGCACGTTTGATCAAGTTTGGTTCTGATCGATTGTGTTTGATTCAAGCGCTACCGGCTCCGCGGATGTTTCCCGCGGGCTCTTCCCTCACCCTTCTCTCCTTACCGGGAGTCTTCGCATGTTCATTCGTCGTGGTCGGGTTCTGTCCGTTGCCGTGCTGGGCTGTGTGTCCCTGGTAGCCGCGGTGGGCTGCTCGACGGGCCAGGAGTCGTCGTCGGGCGCGGGTGACACCGCGAAGGTCGAAGGCAAGGTGTCGCTGACGTACCTGCAGAAGCAGGGGGACCAGGAGTACTTCGTCGGCGAGGCGGCGGGCGCGAAGGCGAAGGCCGCGGAGCTCGGGGTGGACCTGAAGGTCGTGAACCTGGGCAACGACGCCAACAAGACGGTCAGCGAGGTGCAGTCGGCGATCGCCGGCAAGAGCAACGGGCTGATCGTGGTCGTGCCGGACCCGGCGGTGGGCCCGCAGGTCGTGCAGACCGCCAAGGACGCCAAGGTCGCCCTCCTCACCTCCGACGACCAGATCTGCGTCACCGGCCCGGCCCCGGGCGCCTGCGCGAAGAGCGATCTGGTCCCCCGGGTCGGGTTCAGCGGCGAGCAGATGGGCGGGGAGGTCGGCAAGCGGGCCGCCGCCGAGTTCAAGAAGGCCGGTTGGAACGCGGCCGACACCCGGATCATCTCCGCCTGGAAGCAGGACGTCACCGTGTGCGGCGACCGCGTCAAGGCCGCGAAGGCCGCATTCGCCCAGGCCGCGGGTGACGGCGTGAAGAACATCGACGTCGCCACCGACAACACCCCCACCGGCGCCCAGGACAAGACCGCCGCCACCCTCACCGCCAACCCCGGCGTGAAGCACTGGATCGTCTGGGGCTGCAACGACGAGAACGTCCAGGGGTCCGTCACCGCCCTGCAGAACGCCGGCGTCAGCCCCGACGACATCGCCGGCGTCGGCCTCGGCGCCTACCTCGCCTGCAAGGACTGGACCAGCGGCAAGCCCACCGGCATGAAGGCCGCACTCTTCATCAACGGCAAGGACGTCGGCGCACTGGCCGTCCAGACCATGTACGACAAGCTCAAGAACAACAAGGACTTCCCCGCCGAGGGCTTCGCCCCCACCACCATGGTCGACGCCGCCACGTGGCAGAACAGCGGCATGACCTGCAACTGACGGTGCCGCACCAGAACCGTCCGATTCGCACCTCCAGCGAGGCACACATGACCGCACCCGAATCCCCGCCCGGCGGCGGACCGTCCCCGCAGCCCGTCCTCGGCCTGGCCGCCGAGAACGTCGGCAAGGCCTTCGGCAGTGTCCGGGCACTGCACGGCGTCACCGTCGCCTTCCCGCCCGGGCAGGTCACCGCCCTGATGGGCGAGAACGGCGCCGGGAAGTCGACCCTGCTGCGCATCCTGAGCGGCGACCACCGCCCGACCGAGGGCCGGGTCCTGCTCGACGGCGTCCCCCTCGACCTCTCCTCGCCGACCGACGCGCGCCGCGCGGGCATCCGGATCATCCCGCAGGAGCCGGAGATCATCCCGCACGTGTCGGTCGCCGAGAACGTCTACGCCGGCAGCCTCCCCCGCCGGGCCGGCCGCCGCCTCGACCGCGCCGAACTGCGCCGCAGGATCACCGCCGACCTCGCCGCACTCGGCTTCGACCAGGTTCTCGATCCTGACCTGCTCGGATCCGAACTCACCGCCGCACAACGCCAGTTGGTCGAAATCATGCGAGCGCTCACCGGCGCCGTGCCGCCCCGGGCGATCGCCTTCGACGAACCCACCTCCTCCCTCTCCGAACACGAGGTGGAGGCGCTGTTCGCCCTGATCGGCCGGCTGCGCGACCAGGGCATCGCGATCGTCTACGTGTCGCACCGGATGAAGGAGATCTTCCGGCTCGCCGACCGGATCGCCGTCCTGCGCGACGGCACCCTCACCGGCGTCCTGCCCGCCGCCGAGACCGACGAGCGCGAGCTGGTCCGGCTGATGGTCGGCCGCGACCTGGCCGGCCTGTTCGTCCGCCAGGACGTCGCCACCGACCGGGTGGTGCTGGACGTCCGCGGCCTCACCACCGACGACGTGCGCGACGTCAGCCTCCAGGTCCGGGCCGGCGAGGTGGTCGCCCTCGCCGGGCTGATCGGCGCCGGCCGGTCCGAACTGGCCCTCGCCCTCGCGGGGGACGCGCCGATCCGCTCCGGCGAGATCATCCTCGGCGGTCGGCCGGTGCGCCTGCGCTCCCCCAAGGACGCGATCCGGGCCGGCCTCGGTCTGGCGCCCGAGGAGCGCAAGGCCCAGGCACTGTTCCTGCACCGCGCCATCCGGGACAACACCTCCCTGGTCAGCCTCGACCGGCTGCGGCGCCGACGCTTCGTCAAGCGCGCCGCCGAGAAGCAGCTCGCCCAGGAGTACGCGGACCGGCTGCGGGTGCGCGCCCCCTCGATCGAGACCGAGGTCCGGACGCTCTCCGGCGGCAACCAGCAGAAGGTGGTGCTCGCCCGCTGGCTCGCCCGCCGCCCCGAGCTGCTGATCCTGGACGAACCGACCCGCGGCGTCGACATCGGCGCCAAGGCCGAGATCTACCAGATCATCGCCGACCTGGCCCGCGACGGCGTCGCCGTCCTGGTGATCTCCTCCGAGCTGCCCGAGGTCCTCGGCCTGGCCGACCGGATCCTCGTCATGCAGAACGGCCGGGTCACCGGCGAACTCGGCCGAGCCGAGGCCTCCGAGGAGGCCGTCCTCGCCCTGGCCATGACGGACGACCTCGCCACCGGCCCCCGTACCACCGACACCGACGCCACCACCGGAGTTGCCCGATGACCACCCCCTCCGCCACCGCCGACCAGCGGCCGCAGGCCCCGGCCGGGCCCGCGCGGCCGACCGGTCCGCGGGCGCTGCTCGACGTCGTCGGTGGCCAGAACCTCATCCTGCTGCTGGCCCTCGCGGCCGTGCTCGCCCTGTTCGGCTCGCTCAACATCAACTACCTGAGCTGGAACAACATCCAGGTGATCGCCGAGGCGGCGACCATCGCCGGGCTGCTCGCCGTGGTCCAGACGGTGGTGATCATCTGCGGCGGCCTGGACATCTCGGTGGGCTCCCAGGCCGGCCTCGCCTCCGTGGTGAGCGCGATGGTGTTCACCTCCACCGGCTCCAGCGCACTGCTCGGCATGGGCGCGGCCGTGCTGGTCGGCGCCGCCGTCGGCCTGCTCAACGGCGCCGTGATCATCTACGGCCGGGTCAACCCGACCATCGCCACCCTGGCCGGACTGGCCGCGTACAAGGGCGTCGCCCAGCTGATCTCCGACGGACGTGCCCAGGGCTACGTGCTCGGCGACCCGCTGTTCGTCTTCCTCAGCCGCGGCAAGATCGCGGGCCTGCCGACGATGGTGTGGATCCTCATCCTGATCGCCGCCGCCGTGCACGTCCTGCTCACCTACACCGACATCGGGCGCAACATCTACGCCCTTGGCGGCAACGACACCGCCGCGCGGCTGGCCGGCATCAACCTCAACAAGTACCTGCTCTCGGTGTACGCGCTCACCGGCATGGTCGCGGCCGTGGCCGGTGTCCTGCTCACCGCGCGCACCGGCTCCGGACAGCCCACCTCCGGCAGCGAGGGCCTGGAACTCCAGGCCATCACCGCCGCCGCCCTCGGCGGCTGCGCCCTCAAGGGCGGCAAGGGCGGGATCGGCGGCACCCTGCTGGCCGTCGCCCTGCTCGGAGCCCTGCAGAACGGCCTCACCGTCCAGGGCATCAACACCTTCTGGCAGAACGTCGCCCAGGGCCTGCTGCTGGTCGCCGCCGTGGTCATCCAGCAGCGGCGCGGCCGCGAGCGGGCGGTCGGCCTGCCGGCCTGACCCGCCCTCTCCCGAGCCCCCTGGAGGCCGCCTCCGCCCCCCACCGGAGGCGGCCTCCGCCATGGGCACCGCCGACCATCCTGGAAACGCCGACCTCCGTGACGTGCCGGAGGTCCCGGAAGGCAGAACAGTGAAGAAGACCACCACCAAGCTCGCGGACGGCCGCGAGCTGATCTACTACGACACCGACGAGTCCGTGGTCCGCGACGCCACCGACCTGCGGCCGCCGGAGGCCACCACCAGCCTCTCCGCGATCCGTCTCGATCCCGCCACCGGCGACTGGGTCACCATCGCCGCCCACCGCCAGGCCCGCACCCACCTCCCGCCCGCCGACGAGTGCCCGCTCTGCCCCTCCCGGCCGGACCGGTCGAGCGAGATCCCGGCCCTGGACTACGAGGCCGCGGTCTTCGAGAACCGCTTCCCGTCCCTCTCCTTCGACGCGGCCGCACACGTGCCCGCGGAGTCCGACCCGCTGCACACCGGCGGTCCCGCGTCCGGCCGCTGCGAGGTGGTCTGTTTCACCGCCGACCACGACGCCTCCTTCGCCGACCTCACCCCCGAGCGGGCCCGCCTGGTCCTCGACGCGTGGACCGACCGCACCGCCGAACTCTCCGCCCTGCCGGGCGTCCAGCAGGTGTACTGCTTCGAGAACCGCGGCGCCGAGATCGGCGTCACCCTCGCCCACCCGCACGGCCAGATCTACGCCTTCCCCTTCACCACCCCGCGCACCGC